>JACUUV010000049.1 GCA_014859095.1 Clostridia bacterium
GGATCAAGTCGTCAAGTGGGGTGGTGTCCTTAGATCTTTGTATTACATCAAAATTTGAGTGCGTAGCACTTCCCTAATAAGGAATTCTCCCCGCTCTTTTTTTTGAAGTTTTCCTCCGGATAAGGGTATAATTATTGAAGAGTTACACTTTGAAGGAGGTAATCCAATGAAAAAATCATTACTGGCTTTGTTATTTCTTGTGTTATTGTTACAAGTCCCCAACACGTCATTTGCAGCAGATCTAATACCACAGGATACCATCGCCCTTCATATCGGAAGTCCCTTGATTCTCTCAGACAATATCATGAAAGCACTGGATTCCGACAATCCCGATGTAGTGCCAATCATCCATAAAGAACGGACATTGGTGCCAGTCAGAGCTATCAGCGAGCATTTTGGAGCAGTTGTTTCATATGACCCGATATTGCGTGAAGCATTGATTGAATTAAACGGTGAAATGTACTATTTCCCAATCGACAAGAATCACTACCGCATCGAAAAAACTGGAGTAGCAGCTAAAACTGTTTATTACGATACAGAAGCATTGATCATTGAAAACCGTACCATGGTTCCTCTACGTTTGATTTCAGAAGACATATTGGGAAAGACCGTTGGATATGATGATAAGGTCATCACCATAGGAAATGGGCCGGTGGTTCTGAATCAAGAGACAGTAGCAGCACTCAAAACTAAAATCGGGCAAGTGCTAAAAATAACTTCTATGGAAGAACTAGAGAAAATCATAGCTGATATCACACCTGAATATCCAGATGATAAATTTATCGGACTTGAACCTTCACCATCCCTGGAAGCACCTTCCGAAGCACCTGCTATACCTACTGAGAAAGCAGATAGGTCAAACGATTTCTCATCCACAAATGAACAAGTTGAAGGTGTCAATGAATCAGATATCGTAAAAACCGATGGACGATTCATCTATGTCGCTTTGGGGAAAATCGTGAAAATTTACGATTCCAATAATGGCAATCCAATTCTCACAGATGAGATCACTTTGGATGTGGATAAGACCACCGGTCAGTATGTTGTTCTGAGCGAACTCTATATCGCCGAAGGAAGGTTGGTCATACTAGGATCAAGAAACGGATTTGACAACTGGATTCGGCCGATTCCAAAACCGACTTTGGATGCTCCCGATGCTTTAATCATGCCACGTTATCCCAACAAAAGTTTTACTTATTTGGCTGTTTATGATATTGATAATAATGGCAAGAAATCCTTAATCAAGGAATTCGAGATTGAGGGCTCACTTTTATCCAGTCGTAAAAAAGATGACACTTTATACCTTGTGGTCAACAAATATCTCAATTATTACATCATGGATGGTAATGTTGAGATTCCTACCTATAAAGATTCAACACTAAGCAATGAGTATAGAACACTTCCGTTGGATAGAATCATGTATCATCCAGGACGTCCCGCACAAAATTATCTGATAGTCGCAGCTATTGATATAAGAAATGAAACTATCCCATCATCAATCAATGCGTTTTTAGGAAGTGGCAATCTGGTCTATATGAGTAATGAGGCACTCTACGTGGCTGCAAATGATTACAGCTCGTTCTTTGGAAGCATCACCAACATTGCCAAATTCAACGTGGATGGATTGAAAGTAGGATTTGCAGGAGGTGGTATGGTCGATGGTTCCATATTGAATCAATTCTCAATGGATGAATTTGATGGCAACCTCAGAGTCGCAACCACCAACTGGCAAATGGAAAGCTCAAATGCACTTTATATCTTGGATACCAATCTCAATCCAATTGGAAAAGTGGCGCATCTCGCACCGGGTGAAAGAATCTTTTCTGTACGTTTTATGGGAGACAAAGGTTACATTGTCACATTCAGACAAGTCGATCCCCTTTTCGTTTTCGATTTAAGTGATCCAAATGCACCGAAAGTCATAGGTGAACTTAAAGTTCCCGGATTTTCAAATTATCTCCATCCAATCAATGAGAATGTATTGCTTGGAATTGGTCAAAATGTCGATGAAATCACTGGAATCCAATCGGGTATCAAGCTTTCCACATTTGATGTCTCTGACGGGGGGAAGCCAAGAGAAATTGCAAATCTGGTTCTTGGTGACAGCGGAAGTTATGCCGAAGTCCTAAACAATCACAAAGCCTTGATGCTCAACCCTACTAGAGATATGATCGCATTTGACGCCACACTCAGAAAAGAGATCAGTGGTTATCAAAGCACTTACTTCTATGGATCAATGATTCTTGAGGTGTCAAAAACCGGAGAAATTGAATTCTTAAAACAAATTTCCACAGATGGGATACACGGATCATTCGTGAGAAGAATTCTTTATATTGATAATGTCTTCTATTACATTTTAGATGAGAACATCAAAACATATGATATGGATACTTTTGAAGAGATCACCTAACGAAAAAAGTGGCTTCCAGTTTTGGGATATGGTTTTTTGCGAGTTGTTTTTGACGATTTTCATTGGGTAAAGAGATATATCTATCGGAGGTGAATCTATGCGAAAATCTAAAGAGGGATTATTGAGATGGCAACTGATTGGCATAGGTGCCTTCAACATAACCGATTATTTTCTGACACTAGAAGCGCTCGAAAAAGGACATACCGAAGTCAACCCATTGCTGATTACAATTGTCAACACCTTGGAGTTTCCACTTGTAAAATTGATCTTAGTTCCTCTTTTGCTGTACTGGCTTTGGTTGAAAAGACATCGTATCGGTGATTCTCTCACAAAAGTTGTCTGGATTCCTTTTTTCGGATACTTTATCCTCATGGTTTATTTTAGATATCTTTTACTTCACTAGTTCTCTTAATCGCTTTACCATATCCATATTGATCTCAAGGCTGAATCCGTCAACAGACCTTTCGGCTTTTTTTGTGCACCCATCTACAGCTCCGGCGGACACCATTGCATCAAGAAGATTAAATTCTACGCTTTCATCATACATCACATCGTTGTCGTTCAACGCGGAAAGCATAGCACTTACTCCATGCCCACCCCAGTTGGAAACACCTGCTATGATCAAATTGTCGGTTTCAGTGACAGATGCAATCTTTTCTCCCAATGGAACTCTTGATACAATATAATCCTTTATTTTGCCCATTCCGATTTCATTGCCACCATCTCCGATTGCCGAGGTTCTGATGCCATTGATTTTGGCGATTTCAAACATATAGTCAAGATCAGGAATATGGTCCGTCAAATCCTCACCAGACATGGAATGGTATTTTCCACCAACTGATTTGCCCGGTCTTTCAATTGCGATCACATGATCTGGCTTATGTTTTGATAGAATCCCATCGCAAGCCATCTTTGCACTCTCAACAGTCACAACGTATAAATTGACATCGATTCCTAAAAGGTCGATGCCAATTTCAATGAATTTGGATGAATGTACATCCGTCAGTATAACAACTTCCTTGTCGAGTCTGGAAAGCGCATTAGCCATTGAAAGCGCCCCTAATGGACCATCGGTTTCACCGATTCCAGCTTTATGAACGTAAAACCCGGTAACAATGACAACGACCTTGCTATCATTGAGCTCAACTGCGGTGTTGATCAATTGATTTTGAAGTTTTATCCCTGCCATTCCTCTAAATTCAAGATTTTCAGTAATGATTTCTTCAATTTTTTCACCTAAGTTCACGAATTTTTCTGTCATCGTTTCTCCTTAGATTGTATTGATTTAAGCGCCTCATTCTTTATATCCGCTATGAACATATGACCAGGTGCATGTGTTATCATCAAATCTGGTTTAGCCTGTGATGCAGCTGCCTGAGGGGTCACACCACAAGCCCAGAACACAGGAATCTCATCATCATTGACGTTTACCACATCACCAAAATCGGGGCTACTCAAATCCATTATTCCTATTTCCTCAGGATTGCCGATTTGAATAGGTGCACCATGAACTTCAGGATATTCGGAAGTGATTAAAATCGTTTGGTCGATTTGGTCTTTCCTGATTGGTCTCATACTGACGACCACTGGTCCAGAGAATTTTCCAAAAGGTATAGTCATGATACCTGTTTTATACATAGGAACATTACTATTTGTCGTTATATGCCTGACTTCAATTCCTGAAGCCATGAGAGCCGCTTCAAAAGTAAAACTGCATCCGATCAGGAAGCTTACAAAATCTTCTTGCCAATAGGCTTCAATATTCGTGGTTTCCTTTTGAAATTTTCCATTCCTGTAAATCCAATACTTCGGCAACTCACTGGCAATATTGGCATGATCCGCCAAATTTTTTGTGTATTTATTACCATTTTCTAAAATTTCCAGTACTGGGCAGGCTTTGTTGTTGAGATTGGCGAAGTGTTTGAACTCTTCAGAATATTTTTTTGGTAATATGACTAAATTCGCTTGTGCGAAGCCACTACACATACCAGCTGTAGGACCAGTTATTTTTTCTTCTGATATCAATTGCCTTACATGTTTAGGATTTTCATTGGCATAGGACTTCATAGTGCCCCCTACTTTGATTTGTCTGTTATGTGCATTTTCACTTTGTGTTCTGTGTGAAAATCATTAACTGGTTTTTCATTTGATTTTTCAGCTCTCTTTTGAAGGTCTTGTTTGGTCCTGCATCGCTCACAATATTTCCCAACAGCAATTTTTGTACCACAACTGTAACAATGATTCCCAACTTTGGCTGTGTTCAGCGTCAATCTTCCCTCGTCAACGTACTTCATGATATCTCGAAGTGATATATCAATTCCCATTTCAAGCATTATATCTATTATTCCTTGTGGTGAAATGTCAGGATTATCATACACAAGTTCTCTCGCAGCTGTATATTTATCTCTTTCTGGATCACCTGAGCTCTTGAAATTCCTGGTTGAAAGTCTACACGCCGTACATACATTGCCACCAATTTCATCACCAAAGAATCGTCCGCATTTTTCACATTTTTTCAGCATTTCTTCCTCCAGTTCATTATTTCAAATTTTTCTTCATCTAAATACATCATACATTAAGCTGGGTAAAACATAAACAAATACTAAATATTTTTCTCTTTCCATTTGCCTTTTTTAAACCAAAATGCCATCACAGCTGCTTCTGCGACTACTGAAATGGCAATCGCCAACCAGACGCCGTTTTCAGACATGTTGAAATACTGTGTCAATAGATACGCCAGTGGTATTTTAACCATCCAGTTGCCAATGAGTGATGCGACCATAGGTGGAAAAGTATCTCCGGCACCAGAAAACGCCGATCCGAACACCGTGGAAAATACCGCTAGTAGAACTCCAGTGTAGGTGATTCTGAGATAATTCGCCCCAATCCGAATGACTTCGGCGTCCACAATGAATGCACCAATCAATGCTTTGGGGAAAATATAGAATGGTATGGCAAAAATCACCATGTTTATTGTTGCGAGAACCAATCCCTGTTTGATCAGAAGATCGACCCCCTCCTCATCATGCTTTCCAAGACTTTGTCCGACCATGACCGACATTGCTGTTCCAAGTCCCGCCAAGAATATAAAGACGAAGTTGAACATCCGTCCACCGACCCCGAATGCCGCACCGGCTTCAACGCCTTGTGCCAGAACTAGTCTGAACATAATGAGTCCTGTAAAAGGCCTTGTGATCATTTGCATGACCGCAAAACCACCAATTTTAAGTATACGGACAGCCACCAGTTTTTCAAAGGTAATGGAAGCAATCAAAGTCTTCAACACACCATCATAAATATTCCTGAACACCAACAGGCTCATTAGAAAAAATGCGACAATCTCTGCCATAACAGTGGCTACAGCAGCCCCTTCGATGCCTTTGCCGAGGACCATAATGAAGTAATAATCGAGGACAATATTGATGGCATTGGCCAGAATGAATATTTTGACTGGATTCTTTGTGTCCCCTGTCGCTTGTACAACAGACCTTGATGTTGCGTTATAAAAGAAAAAAGGCAATCCTATGAGTCCGATGGCGACATATTTTTTCGCCATATCCATAACTTGGTAGTCTGCATCTCCAAAAATCATCAACAGTTGATCAATAAAAATTGTGCTGATGACCATGACAATGATTCCTGCCAATATGGACAAAACAATACTATTGGAAGTGATGCGTTTTATGTTCTCTTGATCATTGGCACCGGTAAAACGGGCAACAAGGGCAATCGCACCAGCGGATACGAGCGCAGGCAACACTTGTATGACGCCAAGCAGTGATGTTCCTGTCCCGGCGGCAGCAGCTTCCACGCTGCCCAATCTCGCTATAAACCACATGTCGGCAATGACCAATACAGTATGAAGGAGTTGTCCCACCATAACCGGCCAAGCCAAGCGCCAGATCTTCGTAATAGCTTTTCTATCAAAATATTTGTTTCCCATTAGCTCCATTGTTTAGACCCCCTATCTATTTTAGTACATAATTGCATTAAGTGCCAGATAAGAAATCGGCAATAAAAAAAGACCACAAAAGTGGTCTCGATTGAAATTAATGTTGCTTCCTGATGCGCCGTTCGTCTTCTCTGATTCTTTCGTTCACTGCGTCGAGAACGATTTCAGGATCTACGTTTCTTCTGGCATCCTCTTCAATATGCCTTTTCTGAATGGAAGCCAAATGGGAATCTTCAACCCGCCTACTGCCCATTTCGACTTCGAGTTCCTCTTTCCTTGCTTTCATATTGATGAGTTCATGAATGGTCTTCTTCATGATATCACCTCCCTATATATTTATACCCTCTTTTTAATATATCTATTAAATAAAAGTAGCGCAAACCACATAATTATCGTATACTTAGTAGTTGCTGTTCAAAACCTTATTTATTAGAAAAGAGCTGAATATGATTCACGAACAATTTAAAGATTTCGGGCTGAGTGATGATCTTTTGAAAGCCATTGATCTTTTGAATTTCAAAACACCTACCGATGTCCAACAGCATGTGATTCCGCTGATCCTGGATAACAAAGACATTATCGTCAGTTCCGAGACGGGAAGCGGAAAGACTGCATCCTTTGCTATCCCACTATGTGAAAAACTGGATTGGGAAGAAAATCAGGCACAAGTCTTGGTGATCACCCCAACAAGAGAACTCGCTCTTCAGGTCAAAGAAGATTTTTTTCACATCGGCAGATTCAAACGGATCAAAGTTTCAGCTGTATTTGGAAAATCTCCCTTCCGTTTCCAAGAAAAAGAACTCAAACAAAAGACACATGTGGTTGTAGGCACTCCAGGCAGATTGATCGACCATTTGGAGCGAGGCACACTGAATTTGTCCAAGATCAAATACCTTGTCATAGATGAAGCGGATGAGATGCTGCAAATGGGCTTCGTCGATCAAGTGGAAACCATACTCCGCGCGACACCTGATGATCACCTTACAGTTGTGCTTTCTGCAACCATTCCAGAAGACATACGCAAACTTTGCGAAAAATATATGAAAGCTCCTGTCCATATCACTCTTGAGAATCAGGAAAAAGCATCGGACCGTATAGAGCAAATCCGTTATGATCTAAACGAAAATCAAAAATCCGAATTGCTCAAAGACTTGCTGATTGTTGAAAATCCTGATAGCGCCATCATCTTTTGCAACACACAACTGAAAGTGGAGGACGTTCATGATTATCTCGATGAACTTGGATATTCATGCGATAGAATCCACGGTGGTATGGAGCAATCACATAGACTTGAAGTCATGGATGCGTTCAAAAAGGCGAAATTCCGATATTTGGTTGCCACGGATGTCGCCGCTCGGGGAATCGATATCGATCAAATCAGTTTGGTGATCAATTATGACGTTCCAAACACGAACGAGTATTATGTGCACCGGATCGGCAGAACTGGTAGAATCGGCAATAAAGGAAAAGCGATCACCTTCGTTACGCCTTCAGAAAAGAAAAGTCTGGCGGATTTGCATGTTTATTTGGGCAATGAGATCGATCTCGGAGAAATGCCCGATTCTGAAACCATATCCGGTTTGGAAGCCGCATTCATCGAAAAATCAAATACAATCCCTGAAGCAAAAGACTCCAAAAGTTTGCTCTTGGACGAAAGCATATTGAAACTTCATATCAACGCCGGGAAAAAAACAAAAATGAGGGCAGTTGATATCGTAGGCACCCTTTGCGGCATTGAAGGTGTTGAAGCTTCGGACATTGGCATCATCAATATACTTGATATTTCCACTTTCGTCGAGATTCTCAACAACAAAGGTGAACTGGTTTACCATGAACTGCAAAACAGAACCATCAAGGGCAGAATGAGACGCGTCAGTAAAGCAGACAGTTGAATCTAGTTATGAAAAGTCCGGACTTCTCTAGTGATGAGAAATCCGGACTTCTTTTATACGCTTAATTTACCCTATCCTTTTTTGGCTCGATAAGTTTTACCTTTTATTCTTTTAGTCTCCAGCCCTTTGATGACAAGTCTTTCCTTGCCTCCGGCGATGCTCACCTTGGTGATCTTGTCCATCATTTCGATTTTTCCTATATCTTCCATACTCACTCCAGGAATACTTCGAAGCACTGTAAGGATATCTTTGGGTTTAAGTGGACTGTTTGCCATACCTGCATTGATTGTCAATGATACGGCTTGCCCTTTTTTCATCTCATCTTTATATCTTCTTCTTCCTGTGCTCTGCTCAGCTTTCTTTCTTACAGAGGTCTTGGCGAGTTTATCAATATGACCGCCCTTGCAAGGAATAGTATATCCTAAAAAATTCTGAAGTTCTTCAAAACGACTCATCTCACTTGGAATTACCAGAGTGATTGCAATACCTTTTTGATCCACGCGTCCGGTTCTACCGATTCTATGGATGTAATTTTCATGGTCAAATGGGACCCCATAATTGATGACATGTGTGATGTCTTTGACATGTAGTCCCCTGGCTGCCAAATCGGTGGCTATCAAAATTTTATAGACACTTCTTTTGAATCCTTTCAACATTTCCATACGCATACCCTGATCCATACCCCCATGGACAGCGCAAACAGAATGATTCCACTTTCTCATGATAGCAAAAAGATTGTCGACCTGCTCCTGTGTATTACAGAAAATGATAGTCTTCTCAGGTTGTTCATGTCGAATCATTTTTTTCATGAAGTCGACCTTTTTCAGACCGTCGACCGCATAATAGATTTGCTCGATTTTGTCTATATTGAGAACTTCCGACTCAATTTCAATACTCTCAGGATTTTTCATGTACATCTGGCTCAATATTTTCACTTCTTCTGGCATTGTGGCAGAAAAAAGCAAGGTGACACGATCCGTTGGTATTTTTTTGATAATGGTTTCAATTTGCTCTTTGAAACCCATCAAGAACATTTCATCGGCTTCATCTATGACAAGATATTTGATGTCTTGAAGTTTGACATTTTTGTTAAGGATATGATCCATCATTCTACCTGGAGTAGCCACAATCACATGAGGATTTTGCTTGAGCTCTTTCCTTTGAAGTTCCATTGGTTGTTTTCCGTATAATGCACAGAATTTGAGGCCCTTATATTTGCCTATTTCCGAGATGTCTTCTTTGACTTGGGCTGTCAGTTCTCTCGTAGGCGTCAATATCAATACCTGTGGTCTATCGAGTTCTGCATCTGCCTTCTCACAAAGGGGAATAGAAAAGGCGGCTGTCTTTCCACTGCCTGTCTGTGATTTGACAATCAGATCCTTCCCCTCTAAAATCATCGGGATGGTCTTCACCTGTACCTCTAGTGGTTTTTGAAATCCGAGTTCACTGATTGCCCTTTTGATTTGGTTGTCCAGCGGAAAATCTTTGAAACTTTCTATCTGTTTTTCATTGCTTTCATTCAGCACTTCCATTTAACGACCTCTTTCTATTTTTTCGCGTATATTTGATTATACCATAAAAACAGACTCAACATTCAATGGGATATGTTGAGTCTGTATATGATGTGTAATGATCACTAATTGGTGAAAATTTGAGTCCAAGTGTAACCGCCATACTTCCCACCTGCGACTATTCCAATTCCAATCTTGTTGTATGCCGGATTCATGATGTTGGCGCGATGTCCTTCTGAATTCATCCAAGCGCTTACAACAGCTTCAGGTGTTTTCTGTCCAGTGGCCAAATTTTCTCCCGCTCTCATGTAAGAGATGGAGTGATATTCGAGCAATTCTTTCAATCCGCCAAAAATAGGTGAAGTGTGAGAAAAATAGTTGTGATCCACTATGTCTTGTGATTTTACTGTTGCCACATGAAGCAGTTCATTGGACATGCTCAAAGATGATATTCCTGCTTTCCCTCTTTCAATATTTACAAGACGAAGCACTTCTAGAGCATATTCGTATTCAATGGAAAGTTCAAGCTCAATTACATTTTCAGCCGATGGTCTTGAACCTGTTATGGTCACTTCATTGGTAAGCCCTTGCCATCCAACGGAATATCCAAGCACTTCACTCACAAATCTTACCGGTACAAGTGTTCTGCCATTTAAGATTGTCGGAGGAACTTCCACCTCAATAAATTTACCGTTGAGTTCAGCTTTATGGCGATCAATGAAAAGTCTGATCAAATTACCATCCTTTTCCACAAGAACGCTTCTCGTCTCAGCTTCCCAAGTGATCTCTAAACCCAAAGCCTCAGTTATAAAGCGAAGTGGCACCATCGTCCTGCCGCCGATAATGATTGGAGCCTGCTCCAATCTGAAAGGCTCAGAGTTGATCAAAGCCCATTCGGAATCTAGCGTCATCAAAACATTGACATTCAAATCTTCCGACGCCGCATATGAAGGGCCGAAGTTGCCCATTACGAGTATTCCTATGATTAAAAACAGGACTGTTTTCATTAAATTCGATTTAATTTTTAGTGTCATTCGCATAATTCTCCTTAGAAAAAGTATTCAGATACTAATTGATAGTTTAACATCATGACCCAAACACCGTCAAGAGACCAAAGTCCCTTTATGTCAACCAAAGTCCCGAATTCAAGCCAATAACACAAAAAAAGTTGGGATTACCCCAACCTACTTTGCTGTTGACTCCAGTTTTGTATAGTTCTCTTCTATCTGTGATCTTTTTTCATTCCAAAGATCGAATGACAAATTGACATAATACTGGTCTGGTGTCTCGAATCTCAAGAGCCCATCCCACAGTTTGTTGATTTCACTTTGACAGTATTCCCTGATTTCATCAAGCGAAGGAAATTCATATACTATTTTCCCCCTTTCAATGATGGTTTCCTGCAATTTTCTGGCAGTGAAATTTTTGGCAGTCTTTTTCTTTGATGGCATCGCCTCATCGAAAAGAACGTAGGTCTGACCAACTATTTCTCCTTTGAAAGTCAACAAATCTGAAAACGCTTTACCTGTATTGTTGTCGTAAAATCTCCAAACATCTTTTAATCCGGGGTTGGTGACTTTGATAATATCTTCGGATAACTTTATGCGCGGCTCAATCTTTCCGTTTTTTTCTACAGCAACAAGTTTGTAGACACCACCATAAACCGGTTCGGAGGATGATGTCATCATCCTTTCACCGACGCCATAAGAATCTATAGGCGCACCTTGCATCTCAAGTTCTCTGATCTTGTATTCATCCAAAGAACTGGAGACAGTGATTTTGGCATCTGTGAACCCGGCCTCGTCCAGTAGTTCTCTAGACTTCACTGCAAAATAATTGAGGTCACCACTATCAAGTCGGATGCCCATGGATGCATCTTTTTCCATGGTCCTGAACACATCGATGGCAGCCGGAACGCCAGAGTTCAAAACATTATAGGTATCAACTAAAAATACGGATTTATGCGGATAAGCCATCGCATAATTTTGAAATGCGGTTCTGTCATCTCCATAAAATTGCACCCAACTGTGAGCCATTGTTCCAATGACGGGAATATCAAACATCTTGTGGGCGAGTACGTTGGATGTGCCTATGCAACCGCTGATATACATCGCTCTTGCTCCGTACAGGGTCGCATCTATACCATGACCTCTTCTGGCACCAAAGTCCACAACGGGTTTTTTCCCTGCAGAGCGTACAATCCGGTTTGCTTTTGTCGCAATCAGACTTTGATGATTGAGAGTCAAAAGCAACATGGTTTCTATGAGTTGTGCCTGCAAGATGGATGCGCCAATCGTTAATATAGGTGTATTCGGAAATACTGGCGTCCCTTCTGGAATCGCCCAGATATCTCCATCAAATTTGAAAGTTCCCAAATAATCCAAAAATTCCTCGCAAAACATACCCATATTGCGTAGCATTTCAAGATCTTCATCTGAAAATTCAATGTTCACTATAAAGTCAATGAATTGTTCAAGTCCCGCTGTAATCGCAAAGCCACCGCCATCAGGCACTCTTCTGAAAAAATAGTCGAAATAGACTCTTACATCAGTATCATTGTTCATCAAATAACCGTTGGTCATTGTGATCTCATAAAAATCAACCAAAAGCGACAAGTTCTTCTCACTTTTCCAGTTCGGTTTTTTCATATTTCCTCCTGCAAATGATAAAGTTTATTCTATTATAACATTCTTGTCGAGCAATTTCATGCAATCAAGTTCATTTAGAGGCCTCGAAAAATAATAACCCTGCATGAAGTCGCAGTTCATATTTTTTAAGAGTTCCAACTGTTCACTGGACTCTACGCCCTCCGCGACAAGTGTCATGCTCATTTGTCTTCCAATCTGTATAATCAGTTGTACCAGATCCTCTTGGGATTTGCTTATAACCATCTCATCTATGAAAGACTTGTCAATTTTCAGTATATCTACAGGCAATGTCTTGAGATAACTCAATGAAGAATACCCGGTTCCGAAGTCATCAAGTGCAATTCTAATGCCACTTTTTTGAAGACGTTCAAGCTTTGAGGACACCGTATTGATTGCTTGAATTACAACGGATTCAGTAATTTCAATAACGAAATGATTAGCCGAGATTGCATTAGCCTGAAGAGCCTCACCTACTATGATTTCAAAATCATCCTGCATCAACTGCAGTACGGAAACATTGACTGCCATATGATAAGACTTACTATATCTATTGTTCATTTCAGACAGATAGCCAAGCGCTTCTTCAATCACCCATTTTCCTATTGGCATGATCAATTGTGTTTCTTCAGCAATCGAAATGAATTCAAGCGGTGGTACCTGTCCAAGCACCGGGTGATACCATCTCAACAGAGCTTCAAAACCAATAATTTCGTTTGTCATGCAATTCACTTGCGGCTGAAAAGCAAGTGACAATTCTCCGCGCTGAAGTGCTGTTTTAAGTGCATCTTCTCTTTCAATTCTCCAGATCCTTTTTTCGAACATTGCGCTCTGATACCTGACCACTCTACCCCGGCCATCATCTTTGGCTTTGTACATAGCAAGGTCTGCCCTGGTCAGTAAAGATTCCAGCGTATCACCATCATGTGGATATACAGCGGTTCCAATACTCACACTATTCGAGAAATTACTGTATTCCACTTGAATGACATTATTGAGCGCGTGAATCAATCTTCCAGAGAGTTGATTGAGTTCATTGATATGGCGCATCCTATGATAGACAACAAACTCATCACCACTGATTCTGAAAACTTCACTTTCCGGAATGAGATGATTTTTCAAAATCTGGCCGACTTCTTTGATGTATTTATCGCCAAATCGATGCCCCATGGTATCGTTGATTCTCTTGAAGTGGTCAATGTCGATCAACATTATTCCATATTGGTTGATTCCTTTTTTCAAATCTTTCGAAACTTGTGTCTCAAGAGCATTCTTATTGGAGAACCCTGTCATTTCATCATGAAATGCTGCGTAGCGGATCTGATCTTCCATTTTTCTGATCGCATCTATATCAGTGTATGAACTGACTATTCGAGTCGGGTTGCCTTTTGAATCTCTTGCGATAACACCTTTGACTAAAAACCATTTGAAAACATCATCTTTCGTTCTAATTCTGATCTGACATACAAAATCCTTTGTTCCATCATTGAAATCCTGTTCAAAAAAGGGTTTTATGTAATCAAGATCGTCTTCGTGAACATGTTTGAATATGGAACTGGAATCAGTGATCCGATGTGAAGGATAACCGATCAACTCCTCCCAGCTTCCCGATGCAGAAATGATATTGTCATTGACATTCCAATCGATGATTGCGTCTTTGATGGCATCCAAGATGAGCTCGTTTTTTTCTTT
>JACUUV010000017.1 GCA_014859095.1 Clostridia bacterium
CCAAACTGGTACCTAGCATTGCTAGGTACCAGTTTGGACCTGTCCCCAATCGAATCACAATTATTACAGATTTTTTAGTTCGTCTACAATGCCTTTTGCCTTGTGGGTGATTTCGTGCTGTGAGGTGGATATGTCGTTGAGACGCATCACTTCTTTGGTGATGTTTTCGTTCTCGATGCTGAGTGCGCTGAGAAGGTCTGAAATCTGGCCTGCAAACTCGCTGGTGTTGCTGGACATCTTTTGAACTTCGTTGGCGACAACCGAGAAACCTCTACCATGCTCACCCGCACGTGCTGCTTCTATGTTGGCGTTGAGGCCTAAGATTTTGATTTGTTGAGTGATTTTGTTGACCGCACGGATCATTTCATCTGTCTTCTCAATGAATTTCTTGGATTCGTTGGATGAATTCACCAAAGTGGCATTGATTTTGTTCAAATCTCCTGTCACTTCTACGATTTTGTTCATTTCCAGATGCAATCTATCGCTGGTTTTTGAGATCTCTTCGAGTTGAAAATTCAATCTGTTGGTTGTATCAACCTGTTTGTCCACGATAACCATCATCAATTGCGCGACGTCGGATTCAATGATTCTCTTTGACTCGCCGAAATGTTCTTTGATTATTTCGAGAACTTTATGACTGCCTGTGGCTTCGACTATGGTCTCAGTTTTTGGACTGATGTCACCGATCTCTGTGGTCACATGGATTCCAAGTTCTTTTGCTCTGAGAATTCCAGGGGACTGCATATTTTTATCTACAACACTGACAACATTCAACCCTTGGTATTCATGGAACAAATTGATCAATTTGGTTCCACCGACACCTGCGCCTATTACTGCTATATTCATCTTTATAAGCTCCCTTCAATATTCCTCAATTTTTATTATATCATGGCAAGCAAGATTGTAAAGGGACGAAAAAAAAGATCCAAATGCGTAATCAAGCGCATTTGGACCCTTAGGATAGGTTTTATCTGTCTAATAAATGTCTAACAAATTTCTTATAATGCGTTGAATGCAACAACCAATTCGTTGAAGTAAGCTACCAGTTCTACATATTTATATTCTTTGTTGTCGATATAGTCTTCGATTTCAACAATCAAGGCCACAAGAGCCGTTTTCTGCGCACTGGCAGGAGCATCAACGAGATCTGCTTTAGCTTCAACGATCAATGCTTCAAGTTCCAATACGATAGAATCAAACAAATCGTTGATGTAGAATTGGGTTCTATCAAGCAAATCATCATAGACAGCTACAGTAAAAAGAGCTGAATTGGCATCATAGAATTTCAAATCAGTAATCAATGTATTTAATTTTGTCGAATATGGAGTGTTGTATTTATCTTCAAGAATGTTGGTCACCATTTTGACAACTGACATCTCAGCAGCACCGAGAATTTTATTGCCTTTGAAAGTTTCCATGGCAGTATTCAATGTTTTTACTTGTGCTTCCACTTCAGTTTTGATTACGATCAAATTTTGGGTAGTGTGTGTAGCAACAAATGTCTTAGCAACTGTAATAGCATTCTCAAGTGCTAAATTTGAGCCAGTAAGATATGTGCCTTGAGTAGTGCCTTCTGTTTCTTTATAACCTTTAGTAATATCTGTGATATCTTTGTATAATAAAATCTTGGCATCAACTATCTTGTTGTTCAGAACGACCAACGGATCGCTGAATGCTTTCGCTTCCAATACAATCTTATCATAGTCACCTTTTGTAAGTTTTACAGGATCATTAGTTCTTGTAAATGTGTTGATAAACGTAATAAGGTTGGTTAATTCCACTTGTTTTGCTGGAGTCAAAATTGAGAAATAAGCAGTTTTATAAGCATCAAGTTTTACGAGAATCGCTTTAACTTCATCTAATTTCTCAGGTGCGAATTTAGCGTCATCAAAAACTTTCATAGCTGCTTTCAATTTATCAATTTCAGTTTTGATTTGTGCTTTTTGTGCATCATCATAATCAGCAGCAAAATCTACCGCTACTGCGATTGCCAATTTGAATGTATTGATTGTTGTGGCTCCACCTTTGTATTCAGTCACAACAGCTGCGTCAGCTTTGGCATCTGCAGTATCAATCAATGCTGCCAATACTTCAAAATCTGTTTTCTTGCCAGGTAATGGATAATAGTTGTCCATTAATTTTTTAACGATACCATGTGGCAACGTGCCTCTGTCGAGTAACATTTCTAATCCAGGAGGAAGTTCCATTCTTTTTGCTAGTCCGTATGGCAAGCCTTCACTGTTGATCATTGCGAATCTCAATTGCTCTCTTAAAGCTTCCAGTTCGGCTAAGTTCATTGTCTTATTTTTCACCTTGTTTTCAAAGGCTGATGGATTCTTGTTGAATGATGCGTTTGGGTTGTTATTAGGCGCCGCGTAAATCGCTGATGATGACAGTGTCATAATCATGACGGCCGCTAATACAAGTGAAAGTACTTTTTTCATGTTATATTCTCCTTTCAAATTTTGTTCTAGGCCGTTTGTTTCGACCTTCGCTATTATATACGTATACCTCTTTTATTTTCGGTGAAACTTTTATTGAAAAATCTTGATATGTTAGAATAACTTTTGGATATATATAGAAGGAAAGCTGAAACATAATTGAAATAACATATATAGGAGGGACGCTTTTGAAACTATCATTCAAAAATATACAATTTATGAAGCAAGCAATGATGCGTAAAGTCATATATTCGCTCATTCCCATCATGATCGCAAGCATTTACTTTTTCGGTTGGCGTGTTCTGGCACTACTTGCTGTCACATCTTTCTTCGGTAGTTTGACCGAGTGGGTCTTTGTAAGACGAACCACAAAGAAAATTACTGAGGCGGTTTGGGTCACCAGTGTGCTTTTCACTTTGACACTCCCACCTTCCACGCCTTATTGGATTGCGATCATCGGCATTATCTTTGGCGTCTTGTTCGGCAAAATGGTCTTCGGGGGATTCGGTAAGAATCCGTTCAACCCGGCCCTGGTCGGACGCGCTTTTATTTATGTCAATTTTCCTAAGTTCCTGACTGTCGAATGGACTCAGCCTGTGGATGGCGTTCTGGGTGGATTTACGAAATACCTGGGAACACCCATCGATGCGGTGACGCAGTCGACGCCGATGCTTATCTATAGGGCATCTGGTGAAACGTTCGAATGGTCAAGGATTGTGCTCGGCAACATCGCAGGCTCTATTGGTGAGACCAGTGCCATACTGATTTTGCTTGCGGCCATCTATCTGATTTATACCAAAACCGCGTCAAAAGAAACAATTTTTAGTGTAATCGGTGGCTTCCTTTTAATGAGTGGCGTTTTATTTGCGCTCGGTTTTGAACAGATCCCAAATCCGATTTACGGTCTTTTCACAGGAGGCATCTTGTTCGGTGCGGTATTTATGGCAACCGACCCGATTTCGTCGCCTAAGACCAAGGAAGGCCGTATCATTTATGGCATTCTGATTGGTGTGATCACCGTCATTATTCGTGGCTTCGCGCTTTTTGCCGGCGGTATCATGTTTGCGATATTGATCGGGAATACGTTTGCGCCGATCATCGATGAGGGCGTGAATGAAGTGAAAAAGTCCAGAAAAGCTAAAAGAGAGAAGCTTGAAAAGGAGGTAAGCCATGGCTAAGAAAAAGCAGGTGCTCTACCCCGTTCTTTTTATGCTGATTTTAACGGCCGCTTATACTTTTGTGCTCGCTTTCATCAATGAAAGCACCATTGCAATCATTGAAGCCCAGGAGGAACTCAGGATTCAAAAGTCCATACTTTATGTGTTCGACATCCCATTTGAGGATCAACAAGCCGCTGTGAACAAACTCTATAATGAGCGATTTGATATTGCCACATCAGGCGACATGACCTATTACGTCTATAAAACGGAAGGCTCTGTCGTAGGGTATGCTTTTCCACTATACGGCAATGGTTTATGGGGCAGTATTTCGGGCTACATCGCACTCTCCCCTGACTTTGAAACACTTCTTGGCATCGACTTCATAGCCCACTCGGAGACTCCGGGACTCGGCGGAAGGATTGACGAGGAGTGGTACAAGGAGCAATTCAGAACGCTTGATGTCTCAAGCGATCCACCTGTTGTCTATAGACCCGTCTCAGGCGGCAATGTTGATGCAATCACCGGTGCGACATTGACTTCAAAATCAGTGAGCACTATCATCAACGATTTTATGACGGAAATCAAAATCTTTGCTGAGGAGGAAAATCTGTATGATGGAAGTAATTAGAGTCTTAAAAGCCGGCGTCTATAAAGACAATCCCGTTTTTAGACAAATACTAGGCATTTGTTCTTCACTGGCAGTGACAAACCTTTTGCTCAACTCACTTGTAATGGGTGTCGGGCTCATGTTCGTCACCGCGTTTTCAAGTTTCACGGTCTCACTGCTCAGAACGAAGACCCCAAAACACATCCGTATGATGGTTCAGACGCTGATCATCTCGGCATACGTCATCATACTCGACTTGTTCCTAAAAGCTTATATGCCATCCATGTCGAAGGCTTTAGGGCCATATGTAGGTCTCATCATCACCAACTGCATCATCATGGGCCGTGCGGAAGCATTTGCACAAAAGAACAAACCTTTCATCTCATTTTTCGATGGTCTGATCATGGGCTTCGGATACACATGGGTACTGCTTCTTATAGCTTTCTTCAGAGAGCTGTTGGGTTTCGGTTCCCTGTTTGGAATCCGAATTCTCGGTGAAGGCTGGGTGAACTGGACGCTCATGATCATGCCTCCAGGCGCTTTCTTCATGCTTGGCATCGTCATCTGGGCAACCTATAGTCTCTTTCCACATGAAGATCAAGAAAAGGCAGGTGTTAAAGCATGATTGAAATCAGTCCATGGATTATATTCTTCGCATCAATATTCACAAACAACATGATTCTCGCCAACTTTTTGGGCATGTGCTCATTCATCGCTGTTTCTGGTGAAATCAAGACTTCACTCAGTTTGGGTCAGGCGGTCACTTTCGTACTTGCCGCCACCGCAGTGCTCAACTATTTCATCTATCATTATTTGTTGGTCCCGCTGGGACTCGAATACCTCAGATTCATCATTTTCATCATCGTCATCGCCGCATTTGTGCAGCTTGTCGAGATGATCATTGAAAAATATTTCGAGACGCTTTACTACTCGCTTGGCATCTTTTTGCCACTGATCACTGTGAACTGTGCAATTCTTGGAGTTTCACTCTTTATGATCATCCGTGATTACAACTTGATCCAATCCTTCGCATTCGGTGTTGGCTCAGGACTCGGTTGGACCCTTGCTATCGTTGCGATGGCAGGGATCCGAAAGAAAATCAAAGGGGCGAAAATTCCAAAGGGCCTCGAAGGTCCTGGCATCACTCTCATCATAACAGGCATTATGGCACTGGCATTTTTAGGTTTCTCAGGCATCGTGCAAATTCAATAGGAGGATTATATGCAGACGATTGGAATAACAGTCTTAACCATTAGTGGCATTACAGGTCTTCTCGCATTGCTTTTATCGATTGCCAACAAGACCATCGCCAATTACGGCGAAAAGAAAATCACAATCAACAAGGACAAGGAACTCATTGTGGATGGAGGCGACACGCTCCTTTCTGCCTTGATGGAGCAGAAGGTCTTTATTCCTTCAGCCTGCGGTGGAAAAGGCAGTTGCGGTTATTGCAAGGTGACCGTCATCGAAGGTGGCGGACAGTTCCTACCCACCGAAATGGGTTATGTGACTCCAGAGGAAAAAGCAGAGGGTGTACGCCTCTCTTGCCAACTCAAGGTCAGAGAAGACATCCAGATTCAGATCCCCGCGGAACTCCTTTCCGTCCAACAGTTCGAGTATCATGTGGAGTTCCTTAAGGATGTCACACCAGCCATCAAACATCTCAGACTTTCACTTCCCGAGGATGAGGAAATCGACTTCAAAGCAGGACAATACATCCAGCTGCTTGCCCCCAAATACAAAGGGAATGACGAGGAAGTCTACCGTGCTTATTCAATCGCCTCCTCACCGCTGGATCCCAAAGCCGTGGAACTCTATATCGGTTATGTCAAAGATGGTGTGGCCACAACTTACGTGCATAACTATTTGAAAGAAGGCCAAAAGATCACAGTGGTCGGTCCATACGGAGACTTCTACTATCAAGATGGCGACCGCGAAATGGTCATGGTGGCCATCGGAACCGGTATGGCACCGATCATGTCAATCCTCAAATATATGCATTCCAAGAAAATCGACCGTAAAGTCACTTTCTATTTTGGCGCGAGAACCCGTGAAGACCTCTTTGAAATGGAAACCCTTGAAGCACTAAAGAAGGATATGCCAAATCTCAAAGTGATCACTTGTCTCTCCAAACCTACTGAAAGCTGCAATTGGGACGGCGAACAAGGCCGAGTCACAGATATGCTTAAAAAATTCCTCGAAAACGCCGAAGACAAAGAGGCTTACCTCTGTGGCAGTCCGGTCATGATTGATTCGGTGACGCCTGTGTTGATTGAAAAAGGAATGCCTGCTGAGCGGATTTATTTTGATAAGTTTGAGTGACGCTGCCGGAGGCGGGCGTCACGGTGGTTTTGCGTGCTTCTAGCGCTCGTAGAGCGCGTAAAAGTGCGCAGCAGTTTTTGACGCTCTTGTCATCGCGTCAAGTAGTTAGTGGTTGGGAAGAGATAAGATCAAGTGCGTGAAAAGTCAAAAGAAAGTTTACACAACAAAGTTAATCACAAAAAAATATGAGCCAAGTCAGTAAAAATGACTTGGCTCATTATTCTTTTTGTAATAATGGATATCGGTCTTGGTCTTGCTCCTGCACTTGACTTTAATCTTTCCCAACGCAGTTGGAAATGACCTTAATCTTTTGACCTTAATCTCTTCCTAACCACTAACTACTGCGCTCGCATGAGCGCAAAACCAACTGCATTTGAAGCTCGCTCGTTTAGAGCGCTTCAAATGCAAAACAGACTACAGAGACCTGACCGCCGTCAACACGTCTACTTATAAAGTGGGAATCTGTCGCAAAGTGCTTTCACTCTCACTCTTGCAGGCTCAAGGTCAGCATCTCTGTTCTCAATTACCCAGCTAATAATATCAGCAATCTCAATCATCTCAGCTTCGCCGAAACCACGAGTGGTGCTGGCTGGAGTACCAATACGGATGCCGCTTGTCACGAACGGACTTGCAGTTTCATTTGGTACTGTATTTTTGTTTGTGGTGATGCCCACTTCGTCGAGCAATTTCTCTGCAGCTTTGCCAGTGATGTCCTTATTTCTGAGGTCGACAAGCATCAAGTGGTTGTCAGTGCCTCCTGAAACGATTTTGAATCCCTTGGCGGTAAGTGCATCTGCAAGAACGGAAGCATTTTTGACCACATTCTTTTGGTAAGTTTTAAACTCTTCTGACATGGCCTCTTTGAAACATACCGCTTTTGCGGCGATGATGTGCATGAGTGGACCGCCTTGGATGCCCGGGAAAATGGCTTTGTCGATTGCTTTTGCATATTCTTCCTTGCAAAGGATCGCGCCGCCTCTTGGGCCTCTGAGGGTCTTGTGAGTAGTTGTTGTTACAAAATCTGCATATGGCACTGGACTTGGATGCACGCCAGCAGCTATAAGGCCAGCGATGTGTGCCATGTCCACCATCATGAGTGCGCCGACTTCGTCACAGATTTCTCTGATTTTAGGGAAGTCGATGGTTCTTGAATAAGCGCTTGCGCCTGAAACGATCATTTCAGGTTTTTCTGCGATGGCTTGAGCTCTGAGCGCATCGTAATCGATGAATCCGTTTTCATCCACTCCGTAAGAAATGAAGTTGTAAAGCTTGCCTGAGAAGTTTACCGGGCTACCATGAGTCAAGTGACCACCGTCAGAAAGCTTCATTCCGAGGATTTTAGCACCTGGTTCAAGAACTGCCATGTAAACGCCCATGTTGGCTTGTGAGCCTGAATGAGGTTGAACGTTGGCGTGATCCGCACCGAAAAGTGCCTTCATGCGATCTCTTGCGAGGTCTTCGCTCATATCCACGAACTCACAGCCACCATAGTAACGTTTGCCGGGATACCCTTCAGCGTACTTGTTGGTGAGGTGTGAACCCATCGCTTCCATTACAGTGAGGCTTGTAAAGTTTTCAGAAGCAATCAATTCAATGTTGCTGGATTGACGCTTAAGTTCAAGTTCCATCGTTTCATAAAGTTCAGGATCGTTCTTTTTAATCAACTCTAAATTCATATCACGCTCTCCTTGATCTTCTACTATTTCGTTTTAATCGGTGCCATGTGAATGGCTTCACCTTTCAGTCCCATTGTCGCTTCAGCAAAAGCCTCTCCGAGTGTCGGGTGGGCGTGAATGGTGTTTGCAATATCATCTACTTTTAGGCCACTTGTGATGGCCAGCGCACCTTCATGAATCAAATCCGATGCGTGCGGACCCATAATGTGTACTCCGAGGATCACATCGTCCATATCGGAAATGACTTTGATGAAGCCTTCGGGTTCTCCGATACTGAGCGCTTTGCCGTTGGCACCGAACATAAACTTGCTTTTTTTGATTTCGATGCCCTTCTCTGCAGCTTCATCTTCTGAAAGCCCCACACTAGAGATCTCCGGAAATACAAAAATACAGTTCGGAACCACTTGGTGGTTGCCCTTGTGCTCAATGCCCATAATGGCTTCAGCAGCGGCAATGCCCTGATGTGATGCGGCATGGGCCAACATGATCTTTCCGTTGACATCGCCGATTGCATAAATGTTTTTAGCAGTTGTTTTGTAATGGTCATCAACAGTGATGCCTTTACGGGTATATTCAATGCCTGCCGCTTCGAGGTTGAGACCTTCCAGTACCGGTGAACGTCCTGTGGAAACCAAAATCTGGTCCGCAGGAAATTTCACTTCGCCTTTTTTGGTCTCGCCTACAAGCGTTAGCCCGTCACCAGTCTTTTCGATTCGGACGAAGCTGACATTTTTATGAAGATTGATGCCTTTTTTCTTGAGAAACGGTGCAAATCGCTTCGTGATTTCAGAATCCACTTCCTTCAGGAAACGGTCACTTCTGATGACCACGTCCACTTCACTGCCCATGGCCGCGAAGATGCCGGCGAATTCCATAGCGATGACGCCACCACCAATGATGACCAGACGCTTTGGTAGCGATTCGAATTCCAGGAGTTCCTTGCTTGTGATCACACCTGGCAAATCTATGCCTTCGAGTGGCAACAGGCTCGGTTTTGATCCTGAAGCGACGATGATATCGTCGCAAGTGATGTGGAATGACTCGCCGTCTTCTTTGGTCACAAGGAGCGTGTCCTCAGAAACGAAAGATGCCGAACCATGAATCACGTCGATGTCATTGACTTTGATGAGTTGCTCTATGCCTGTGACGAGTTGGGTGACGACTTCGTCCTTGCGCTTTTGGATTTTATCCACATCAATTGAAACTTCACCCACACTGATTCCAAAATCATCAATGTGTTTTAATGTGTTGAGAAGCTCCGCATTTCTGTAAAGCGTCTTTGTAGGTATGCACCCGTAATTGAGGCAAGTGCCCCCGATTTTATGGCGTTCGATCAGCGTGACATGGGCACCTAACTGGGCGCCTCTGATCGCGGCAACATAACCTCCCGGTCCGCCACCTATAACGACGATTCTCTTTTGCATGAACGCAGCCTCCTAATTATTGTTTTTCCCATTTGAGGATTGGTGAACGCGCTGCCATGACCTCATCCACTCTACGGATGACAGTAGTTGTCGGCGCATTTTTAAGAAGTTCAGGATTTTCATCCGCTTCTTTGCTGATCTGAATCATGACGTCGATGAAAGCGTCAAGAGTCTCGAGACTTTCTGTCTCTGTGGGTTCGATCATGATTGCATTAGGCACGATGAGCGGGAAGTAGATTGTTGGAGGATGGTAACCATGATCCAGAAGTCTCTTCGCAACGTCAAGTGTGCTGCATGTGCTGAGTTCATTTTTAAGACCTGCTAGTACAAATTCATGTTTGCAGATCGTATCTACTGGCAAGGTGTAGTGGGCTTTCAATTTTTCCTGGATGTAGTTCGCGTTGAGAACCGCCATCTCGGATACTCTTGAGAGGCCTTCAGCGCCCATAGTGAGGATGTAAGTGTATGCTCTCACCAAAATGCCGAAGTTGCCGTTGAAGCTCTTGAGTCTGCCGATACTGTCCGGACGGTTGTTGTCCAGTGTGAAAGTGTCGCCTACTTTTGTGACCACAGGTTTTGGTAGGAATGGCTCGAGGTGTTTTTTGACACCGACTGGTCCTGAACCAGGGCCGCCACCGCCGTGTGGTGTAGTGAAAGTCTTGTGGAGGTTGTAGTGGACGACGTCAAATCCCATGTCGCCTGGACGTGTTTGTCCCATGATCGCATTGAGGTTTGCACCGTCATAATAGAGTTGTCCGCCTGCTTCGTGAACCAATTTTGCGATTTCAACGATGTTTTTCTCGAAAAGACCAAGTGTGCTCGGGTTGGTGAGCATGAGGCCTGCGATTTCGTCGTTCAGTGCCGCTTTGAGGTTCTCGATGTCGATAGCGCCATCTTTGGTGGATTTGATCTCAACCACGTCAAAACCTGCAATGTGAGCACTGGCAGGGTTGGTACCATGCGCAGAGTCAGGAACGATGATTTTGGTACGTTTGAAATCGCCACGCTTCTCGTGGTACGCCTTGATGATCATGAGTCCAGCAAGTTCACCCTGTGCACCAGCTGCCGGTTGGAGCGAAAACGCATCCATGCCGCCAATTTCACTGAGCATGCCTGAAAGGTTGTGCATGAGTTCGAGAGCACCCTGAACAGTTCTTTCCTCTTGATGAGGATGAAGAGCTGAGAATTTAGGAAGAGATGCCATGTCCTCATTGATTTTTGGGTTGTATTTCATGGTACATGAACCGAGCGGATAAAATCCGGTGTCCACACCGAAATTCTTCATGCTGACCTGAGTGTAGTGTCTCACGAGTTGTGGTTCACTCACTTCAGGAAGTATGATTTCAGTTCCGCGTCTCAAAGCAGATGGAATCATTTCGTCAAGATTCACATTATCAACTTTGCATCCGGGAAAGGCATATCCTTTTCTGCCTTCTTTTGAAATTTCAAAAATAAGCTGATCGTATTTTACCATGTGATTTCCTCCATTGCTTTTACCAGACAATCGATTTCATCTTTTGTACGTTTTTCAGTGACGCAGAAAAGAACACGGTTTTTATCTGATGGATAATCTTTACCTAAGTTATAGCCGCCTAGGAAACCTTTGTCAGCGAGTTGCTTGTTGAGGTCTTCGATGTCGATATCCGTCTCAAGAACAAACTCCCTAAAGAAAGGCGCATCATAAACAGATCTGAATTTTCCTGTTTTGATCAATTCCTGTTTTGCATAATAAGCTTTTGTTGCAGATTGTTCAGCCACTTCAGCCATACCCTCTTTGCCGAGGAGTCCCATGTAAATGGTCGCCGCAAGAGCATTGAGCGCCTGGTTGGAGCAGATGTTGGAAGTCGCTTTTTCGCGTCTTATATGTTGCTCACGTGCTTGAAGCGTCAAAGTGAATGCGCGTTTGCCATCGAGATCGACTGTCTGACCGACGATACGACCAGGAAGTTTACGCATTTGCTTTGTGCTCGATGTCATGAAACCAAGATATGGTCCACCAAAGTTGAGGCTGTTGCCAAGGACTTGACCTTCGCCTACTGCAATGTCCGCACCATATTCACCCGGTGTCTTTAAGAGACCTAGGGAGATCGGATCGACATTCATGATGAAGAGCGCCTTGTTTTCGTGAGCGATTTCAACTGCTTCAGTACAATCTTCAATGTTTCCGAAGAAGTTTGGGGTCTGGATGATGACGCCAACAGTGTCAGCGCTTGCCAGTTCCCTCAGTGCATCCATATCAGTCAAGCCGTCTTTTGAAGGGACTTCAACCACTTTGACATTGTAAAAACGCATATAGGTTTTGACGACTTCTCTGATTTCAGGATTGACTGTTTCAGAAATCAGAATTGTATCACCTTTTTGGTTGGCTGATGCGAGCATCGCAGCTTCTGCAGTTGCAGATGCACCATCGTACATGGAAGCGTTTGCAACGTCCATGCCAGTGATGTTTGCGATCATGGTTTGATATTCGAATATCGCCTGAAGTGTGCCTTGGCTGATTTCAGGTTGATAGGGTGTGTATGCTGTATAAAATTCAGAACGCGAAATCAAGTGATGTACCACTGATGGAATCGCGTGATCGTAAGCACCTGCGCCTCTAAAACAAACGAGTTCCTCAGTGCTTAGGTTTTTGTTCGCAAGATGTTTGACCATTTTGCTGACTTCTGATTCAGAACGGGGAACATCAAGGTTCAAACGTCTGCCCAGTTTGATGGACTCAGGGATATCGTCAAAAAGACGGTCCACAGAATCCAATCCGAGCACTTTCAACATTTTTTCCTCATCCTGTTTTGTATTTGGGATGTAAGGAAACCTCATTTATGCCTCCTCTTTGCAAAATGCTTCATACTCTTCAGCATTCATCAATTCATCAAGATCAGCTTTGTTTGCGATTTCAATTTTACAGATCCAGTTCTCGTATGGATCGCTGTTGACGAGTGAAGGATCATTTTCAAGATCTTCGTTCACTGCAATTACTTTTCCAGTGACAGGCATCAACATGTCAGAAGCCGCTTTTACTGATTCGATTGTTCCAAAGTTTTCTTCCGCTTCGATTTCAGCGTCTACTTCCGGGAGTTCCACAAATACGATTGAGCCAAGTGCATGTGCAGCGAAATCAGTGATGCCGACCAATGCAGCGTTTCCTTCTAATTTTACCCACTCGTGATCCTGCGTATAATACAAACCGTTAACAATTTTCATAGCCATACCTCCTGTGAATTCTCATCATCTTATTTTTATTTTGGGGGATTTAGATCCCTTGGTAACAGTATACCGTAAATCACTTTCCTTATTGCCTATTTTTTATAATTTTTCTGATAAAATCTTCTGCTGACAACTGTTGCAGGGTAAACATTCTTACGTACTCTTATACCGATTTCAGAACCCATTTCGCCATATTTTGAATCAATGAGTGCCATTCCGATGTTTTTCCCAAGTGTAGGTGACATGTAACCGGTTGTAACCACACCAATGACCTCATCGCCTGAAACAACTTCATAACCATGTCTAGGAATGCCTTTTGCCATCTCGAAGCCTACGGTCTTTCTCGGAAGTCCATTGGCCTTTTGAGCGACTAAGGCGTCTTTGCCGATGAAGTTTTCCTTGCCGAGTTTCACGAAGAAACCAAGGCCTGCTTCAAGTGGCGTGATGTCCGCGTCGATTTCGTTGCCGTAAAGCGGTAATGCCGCTTCGAAACGAAGTGTGTCTCTACAGCCAAGTCCAGCTGGACTCAGTCCCATAGGTGTGCCAACTGCCATAAGTGCATTCCATACTTTTTCAATGCTTGCATTATCCGTGTAAACCTCAAATCCGTCTTCACCAGTGTATCCGGTTCTGGAAACGAGACATTTTGCGCCTTCGATAGTCACGTTGCGGTTGCAGTAGAAGAATTTGATTTCTGATAGATCCACATCGACAACCTTTTGTAGAATATCCTGAGCCAAAGGACCTTGGATCGCCACTTCTGAAACTTCAGGGGAAACATTGTTGAGTTCAACGTCAAAACCTTTGCTTTGTTCCTGCATCCAAGCGAAGTCTTTGTCGACATTGCTGGCATTGATGACCAGGTAAAAGAATTCCTGATCGAATTTGTATACGAGCAAATCGTCTACAACGCCACCGTTTTCATAGCACATCATGCCATAAAGAATCTGGTTGTCCTCAAGTGTCGATACATCATTGGTCACAAGATTTTGCACGAAATCAAATGCGCCCGGGCCTTTTACTTCCACTTCACCCATGTGAGACACATCGAATATACCCGCTGCATTTCTGACAGCTGCATGCTCTTCAAGGATTCCCTCATATTGAACAGGCAATGCCCATCCTGCGAAATCGATGACTTTACCACCAAGTGCCACGTGCGCGTCATAAAGCGCCGTTTTTTTAACTGAATCCATAATACGACCTCCTTCTATTTCTATACGTTTCTTTTATGCCCTTTTTACACGGCTTTAACCTCACCTTCGTAAACAAAAAAGGTATACAAGTGGACATAGCAATGCTAGGTGCCCCCGTATACCCCTGTATCTTTACCTGAGAGTTACTCGCAATTTAAATGTCAAACTGCACTTCCGCCTTCGGTGCCTATTTAAAGGTCTCTCCAGAGTCCCATCCGATAACACTTCTTGTGCCTGAGAGTTTCTGCTCATGTCGGCTAACACTCACATTGCTCCTTCGGCTACCTTCTTAAGGTATCTCGCATCATCATCAACTGGTCCTATCTTCAATTGGGGCGAATTTCATCCACCCCTCTTATTTTATGTGAAGAACCACCTTTTTTCAACTAATATTTTACGTATTGTTCATTTTTTTATAACTTGTTGTCGTCCACACCGTCCAGGTACTCCTTTAGAGCGGGAATGATTCTTTTGATGGACCCTTCCTCAAACGGATTGAAGAGATTGGCGACCTTCACGAGTTCGGTGAACGGCATGCTTCCACCTTTGTTGCATAGGCTTATATAATCGGTCCACGCTTTCTCCCTGTCTTCTCTGGTCTTGACGAAAAACTGGAAAGCACAGACTTGTGCAAGCGTGTAATCGATGTAGTAGAAAGGATCCGAGAATATATGGCCCTGTCTGAAGAAGTATCCGCCTCTTTCGAGGAATGCGTTATCCTCATACATTCTGTGTGGCAGATAGAGTTTTTCGAGTTCGCTCCATTTTGCCCGTCTCTCTTCAGGGGTCACATGCGGATTCGCATAGACGAAATGTTGGAACTCATCCACAAGCACCCCGTATGGAATGAACAAAATCGCTTCACTGAGATGATTGAATTTGTATTTGTCTGTGTCCTCAAGGAAGAATTTTTCCATCCAAGGCCAAGTGATGAACTCCATGCTCATGGAGTGGATCTCACATGCCTCAAGTGTTGGCCAGACGTATTCAGGAAGCTCATAATTTCTGCTTTGATAGACCTGGAATGCATGACCTGCCTCGTGTGTGAGCACATCTATATCACCAGATGTGCCATTGAAGTTCGAGAAAATAAACGGTGATTTGTAATCCGGTACAAATGTGCAATAGCCACCGCCAGCTTTGCCCTTCTTAGCCTCAAGGTCGAGCAGTTCTCCATCCATCATGAAATGGATGAATTCTCCCGATTCCTTCGAGAGTTCCTCATACATGGTCTTGCCGTTCTCTAAGATCCATTTGCTGTCGCCTTTAGGCGTTGCGTTACCGCTGGTGAAGGCAAGTGGTTCGTCGTAATATTTGAGTTCGTCGAGGTTAAGACGCTCCTTTTGTCTTTTTCTGAGTTCGGTGGCAAGTGGCACGACGTCTCTGAGCACTTGTTTTCTATAGGTTGCGACGTCATTCATGTCATAGTCTGTTCTTGTGAGTCTCATGTAGCCCACTTCAATAAAGTTCTCATAGCCGAGTTTTTCAGCGATTCTATGGCGCACCTGAACCAGTTCGTGGTAGAGGTCATCGAACGCCTTCTCGTTTTCCTCGAAGAATTTTGTGGCGGCCTCTTGGGCGGCTTTTCTCACTTCGCGGTCTTTCGACTCATAAAATGGCACCATTTGAGAGAGATTGCGTTCCTCTCCTTCGAACATGATTTTGGCAGAAGTTCTGAGTTTGGTGTATTTGGAAGAAAGTGCATTCTCGAGTTTCAGGTCTTCCATGATTTCAGGTTTGAATGTTTTGAGATTCACTTCGATGATGTTGAAAAGGTGATCGCCATAAACTTTGCGGAGTTCCTCTTTAAATGGGGATTCTCCGAGTGCACGGTAGTATTTGTCCACCAGTTCCGTGTAAGCCGGGGTGGTTTCATCTATGAAGTCGTTTTCCGCGTCGTAAAATGCGTCTTCTGTGTTGATGGAATGTCTGACGTGCACCAGTGTGGCGGCTGTATCAAACTCGTTTCTGAGCTTGGTGATCTCGCCTATGGCTTCGATCTGACTCGTCACGTCTTTTGCGGCTTTAAGGTTCTCTATCAGTCGATTGAATTCAATAGTGTAGGTCGGCATATCTGGTCTTTGGTAATTAAATGAACTGAATTTCATTGGATTATCCTCCTGTTTATGTACTGAATTGAATACTTTACTCAAGTTTATCATAATTTGAAATATGCGTATAGTTTTTTTTATACGGTAAAACAAACGAAACCCCAGGCGCTAACCGCCGTTTGCGTACCAGGTACGCAAACGGCGGTTGATGCCTGAGGTCCAAGTTGCAGTTGAACCGCCTTCGGCGTACCAGGTACGCAAACGGCGGCAAAAGCGTCTAGCCTATGATTTGAACATCGTCTGGAATCTCAAGTTCCATTTCAAAGTTTTCATTGATTTTCAGGTCTTTGAAATAATACTCATAAGTGGTTCCGCCTTCGATCCTAGCTTTCAACTTGATGATGATGCCTTCATCCTTCCAAATATAGTATGTTGTCATGTCCTTGCCTAAAGCGTACTCATAAACTGCACACTCTTTGCCATCCAGGTTTTCATCACCTAAGTACTTCATACCCGAAATCGCTGAATCTTCAAGATCCGCCGTCATAAGAAATGGAGAATCCCAATCGCTGTCCATCGAATCGAGCGGCATTTTAATCATGGTTTTCTCAGCAGGCATGTATAGAAAAGCCTGTTTTTTATTATAGTCGAGATAGAAGGTTTCCCCGTCCATACCGCCTTCAAATCGAATCCGATTGTCATAGTACCAGATTTTGAATCCTACTTGTTCAGCTCCGTTTATTGAAACCACGTACTCATAGTAATAACTGTCGGCCACAGGATTATCTGATATGAGATCCGCTGCGCTATTTTCTTCTTCAGTTTCTACTGGTTCAACTTCGATTGTTGGTTCGAGTTCTTTTTCAGGTGTCGGGGTCTCTTCAGGTGCAGGTTTATCATCCACCACATATCCAGGGTCTGCGTCTGTTTTACCGCATCCCGCAATCAATAAGGAAACTGTCAATAGACTCAATGCTAAAATCAACCATTTGCTTTTTTTCATTACATTCACTCCTTGTTTTGTTTCTCATAGTTCCGAATAAAACGCATAATCTGCTTTTCCGGACCGCTTGATCTGATAAAGTGCCCTGTCCGCAAGATCCAGTAAAACATCCGGGTCTTCGCTGTCCCTTGGATAAAGGGCAATGCCGACGGAACATGAAACAGATATATTCTCATTACCCACTACGAATTTCGGTTTGAATTTCAGTATGATTTTTTGGACGATTCTTCCGACTTCATCCTCATTGTCCACCCCCTCTAAAATGACTGCAAATTCATCACCGGATAGTCTTGCGACCATGTCTTCTGTTCTGACGGCATTTTTCAGCCTGTAAGCCATCTCTTGAAGCACGATGTCACCCGATCGATGCCCATAGGTATCATTGATGGTCTTCAGGTTGTCCACGTCCATGAACAGAAGGGCAAATGCCTTTTTGAGTTCCATCAGCCCGTTCATTCTTTTGTTGAACTGCAATCGATTCGGAAGACCGGTGAGGGCATCATGCATTGCCATTTTTCTGGATTCCGCCTCATTAAGTCTGATCTCGTCATTCTCCATTTCAAGTATGTTGATGAAATCCTTCATCTTTTGAACCTTTTGATATTGGTTCGTGATATCCGTCACTTGAATCATGATATAACTGGTGTGATATTGAATCACACGGTCAATCTGGATATTCTGGACAAAATCTCCGAAAAAATTTTTGTGAAGCGCACCGGACAGGAATCTGGATTGTCCTGTCTCCATGACACTTTCTAAAACCTTATGGTATTGCGGCAGTCCAAATTTTGGAGCAAACTGCTCAAGTGGCTTCCCAAGGACCTCTACAATCACAAGACCAGTCTTGTTCATAATCCAGTCGTTCCAAAACTGAACCTTGAAATCCTTGTCGATAAGAACAATTCCATTATTCAATTTGTTCAGGGTATTCACCAAAAGATTATTCATTCATTTCTCCTATAATCTCATCGATTTTTTCCACAACCATATTCAACGAATGAAGACCGAAGGCAATGATGATCACACCTTCAATTTCGGTTGCCTCAAGCTTGAAGCTTGTATAGAGCATCAACATGTAAACATCATTTTTCAGATATAATTTTTGCTCATCCTCAGAAACGAAAACAAGCTCCACATCCGGGATGCCAAAATCCACTCGGGTGCCGACCAGGTTTGAGAATTCACCAACGACCGAATTCAAGATGACATTGCTGATTTCCTTCAGGACATCAAAATCCGTATCCGCCAGTTCTTTTGTGAGTTCACTTCCAAGATCCTCAAAGTGGAGCCCCATACATGCATCCACCAGCAACTTCGCCTTATTGGCAGGAAATATGAGATGTGCCCGGCCGGAAAAATCCTGACCAAAACGCATGGAACTCGATACTATGTGCCCCTGTTTGAAAAAAGTTTTTCCAACAGCCTCGACTTCATCGGCCATATTGATCACTTCGACCTCGGGTACCGAAAGCAATACACGTTGATTTGCCATCTCTGAGAGCATATTTGCGGCCTGACCGATGAACACGTTGACGTATTCTTTCAAAAGATCTTTTTGCATATCATTAAGCATAACTTTCTCCTTTGATCGCATCCACAATTGCACTAAGCTTCTCAGCAGTCAGTGGTTTGTTGATGTACTTGAAAATCCCCATTTGATTCAGTTCTTCATGGGTGGCTTTTTGGATATCTGCCGATGCCACGATTATATTTGGCATCGGGAACTTGTCCTTGATGGCCTTGATCATTATACTTCTGACAAATGCCGAATCATCAGCTATGATTATTCTCATGAAACCACCTCATCTTTTTATTATTGAACCTATATTCTCTATATACCACAAACTTAAAAAAAGCATCAACGTATTTACGTCAATGCTTTTAATAATGGTGCAGGTGACAGGACTTGAACCTGCATGAAGTTGCCTTCACTAGAACCTGAATCTAGCGTGTCTGCCATTCCACCACACCTGCATGGCTCTAGATAGATTATAATACCAAATCTATATGAGCACAAACATTTTTTTCATCATTCGGTGAAATTCAAATGTGAGAATTGTCATAAACAGCTGATTCGAATGGTTTCAGCATTCCAAAAATATGCTCGTCACCATAATTGGATATGATGATTTTTCCTTCGTTTTGATATTTTACTGATCTGTTTGAAAAATTCAGAACTATTGTCCAGAGTTGTTTTCCAAGTTTTCTTTGATAAATCATCAACGTCTTGGAGGCTTTTAAAGGTATGAACTCACCTTCAATCAAAACCTGGTTCTCTTTTCTCAGTCTGATCATCATTTTATAATAACTCAGCACCGAGCCCGGATCCTTTTCCTGATTCTCCCTATTGATCATCAAATAATTGGGGTTGACCAAAATCCAAGGCTCATGTTCCGAGAACCCTGCGTTGTCTTTTGAATTCCACTGATAGGGTGTGCGCGCATTGTCTCTGGAATTTTTTCTGATCATACTCCAAAGGTACCACTGCGGTATGCGGAGGTTTTTGGCGAATGCCACAACACTGTGCGTCTCAATATCTTTGATTTGGTTGAGTTTAGTGAACCCATAATTGGTCATCCCGATTTCTTGTCCTTGATAGATGAAGGGCGTGCCCTTCAGCGTCAACAGGCATGTCGCAAGCATTTTCGCAGATGGTTTCCAGAAGTTTTGGTCGTCCCCGAATCTGGAGACGCTTCGAGGTTGATCATGGTTTTCCAGGTAATTGGCATTCCACTCGATCGACTCCTGCCACTTGAAAAGCACATCGGCAAATCTTTTGGGATTGAACTTTCTTTTGAACCATTTGACAATGAACTGATCTGTCTCCATGTGTTCAAAAGAGAAAATCATGTCGAGCTCTTTACGGCTTTCATCACAAAGGTCCTTGCCCATTTCCGGTGTGACAAACACAGTTTCGCCCACGGTGAAACAATCGAACCCAGAAAGGACATCTTTTCTGAGCGTTCTCAAAATATCATGTGCACCTTCCTGTGCCAGATAATGTTCACTCCCCGTCAAAACCAATTTCATTTTGCCGTCCTCGAGACTTGTTTTGTAAATGATGTTGATGACATCGCATCTGAACCCGGAAACACCTTTTTCCAGCCAAAATTTCATGACGCCTTTGATCTCATCAACCACTTTAGGGTTATGATAGTTGAGATCCGGCTGTTTGGCACCAAAAAGATGCATGTAGTACTCACCGGAAACCTCATCGTATTCCCAGCAACCCTCTGCAAAAAAACTGGTCCAGTTGTTGGGCGGTCCACTTTCTTTACCGGGACGCCAGTAATAATAATCCCTATAAGGACTCTCCGGATCACGGCTCATTTTAAACCATTCGTGTTCATCGGATGTGTGGTTGATCACGAGGTCCATCACGATCTTGATGTTCCTTTTTTCGGATTCATGGATCAACTCCATCATGTCATCCATTGTGCCATAATCTTTATGTATGCTTTTATAATCGCTGATGTCGTAACCGTAATCCGCATTCGGTGAGGGATAGACCGGACTTAGCCATAGAACATCGACACCAAGGTCGCTCAGATCATCCAGGTGTGCGATAATGCCTCTGATGTCACCTATCCCGTCATTGTTGGAATCACTGAAACTGCGAGGGTAAATCTGATACACGACGCCTTCTTTCCACCACTTCATAACGACCTCCTGAAATGCGTTCTATGTTTCTATTACCTTTTTTGATGGCCTTTACATCTTTGTATGATGTGATGATTGGTGGTCCAGACAGAATTCATTTAAACGAGAAATCCAATTCCTAGAACTATCAGTCCCGCTATGGCAAAAATGGTCATAAAGATCAGGTTTTCATCCATCTTGGCGGCACCTCTTTCATACTTCACGAGATCAGGGTTGGTCATTTTCACCATGTTGTAATTGTAATCTCTGTTGAATCCACCTGTGCCCAGCTGCGATGCGAGTCCGATGAACACTAAGACGCCGCCAACGATTTTTAGGACCGTTGACAAGTTATAAGCTCTGAAGTAATGGATCAGATAGCTGATCACAAATCCCACAACCGCTATAAGCAAAATGTATTTCACCATCTTGATCAGTCCGTAAGTGAAGTTTTCAAACTTCGTTTTGACTGCAACTTTTTGTTTTTGATCGGGTTCCATATTGCACCTCCATATATGACCATTATACCACTTGAAATTTCGCTTTATTCAATTGTTAATGCAACTTAAGTCTTGCTTAAGGTTTTTTTAATGATTTTCGCTTGACAAACATATCTCGCAGGAGTAATATAAGCTTAAGATTACTGAATAAACATTTGATTATATATTGGTAAGGAGGTCAAAGTGACAAATCGAGAACAGGAGATCCTTGAACGTCTGCGAAAGAATCCCCTCATTTCACAAAGTGAACTTGCCGAATCGCTTGGTATCACGCGTTCATCGGTTGCGGTTCACATTACAAACCTTATGAAAAAAGGCTACATACTTGGAAAAGGCTACATCGTCAGAGAAGACGATTACGTCTGCGTCATTGGCGGATCGAACATCGACATCCAAGGATTCCCTTCATCAGAGCTAATTTATAAGGATTCGAACGTCGGCGAAGTGAAGGTTTCACTCGGAGGCGTCGGCAGAAACATCGCTGAAAACCTCGTGAGAATGGGTGTGAACACCAGACTGATCAGCACGATCGGTGACGATGTGTACGGTCAAAAGATTCTCGATGAGGCGCGTATGGTAGGCATCAACATGCAGGATTCACTGATTGTAAGCGGTGCATCCACTTCCACTTATCTGTCCATCCTCGATGACACCAAAGATATGGTCCTCGCGATCTCCCACATGGACATCAGTGACCAAATGACTGTGGATTTCATAAAAGGCAAAAGACATGTCATTGAAAACGCTGCATTTTGTGTTCTCGACACCAATTTACCCATTGAAGTGCTTGAGTACATCGTGACCGCCTTCAAAGACAAGATTTTCTTCCTGGATACGGTATCCACCACCAAGGCAAAAAAAGTCAAAGATCTGATCGGATATTTTCACACCATCAAGCCCAATAAAATTGAAGCGGAAATGCTGACAGGCGTCAAAATCATTGATGAGGCGGATCTTAAAAAAGCTGTCGACATCCTGCATAAAAAAGGGGTTAAACAAGTGTTCATCAGTCTTGGTGAACGTGGCGTCTTTTACAGTAGCGCCGAGACCCAAGGCGTCATTCGCCCTCCAAAAGTCAGTATCGTCAATGCCACAGGAGCCGGAGATGCTTTTATCGCAGCACTCGGCCTAGGATTCCTCAAAGGCATGAGCACAAGTGAAACCGCTGAAATTGCAGTAGCTGCATCCATTATTGCACTTTCACATGAAAATACAATCAACCCTCAAATGTCTAAAGAGACTATTTTTGAAAAAGTAAAGGAGCTAAAATTATGTTAGAAAAGTATTTGGACGTCAGTCCTGAAGTGGCAAAAGCAATCAAAGACGGCAAAGCAGTCGTGGCACTGGAATCCACCATTATTTCACATGGCATGCCATACCCAAGAAACGTTGAAACCGCACTCAATTGCGAAAAAATCATCCGTGATCACGGAGCGATTCCAGCGACAATCGCCATCCTCGGTGGCAGACTCAAAGTGGGTCTCTCTGAAGAAGAAATCGAGTACCTTGGAAAAGCCAAAGATGTGATAAAGACCTCCAGAAGAGATATTCCTTTCATCGTTGCGAAGAAACTCGACGGTGCGACTACTGTGGCTTCAACGATGATTCTAGCGGCACTTGCCGGAGTAAAAATATTTGCGACTGGCGGCATCGGCGGTGTTCACCGTGGTGCACAGGAGACTTTTGATATATCAGCCGATTTACAAGAACTGGCACACACCAACGTAGCCGTTGTCTGTGCAGGCGCCAAATCAATCCTCGACATAGGATTGACCCTTGAGTACCTTGAGACGAACGGCGTTCCGGTAGTCGGATACCAAACCGATGAACTTCCTGCATTCTATACAAGAAAAAGTGGTTTCGGAGTGGACTACAGAGTGGACTCCCCTCTTGAACTCGCCGAGGCACTTAAAGCAAAATGGGACCTTGGGTTAGGCGGCGGTCTTGTGGTAGCCAATCCAATCCCTGAAGCCTATGAGATGGACTTTGATGCGATTACATCAGCAATTCATATCGCAGTATCAGAAGCGGAAAAAGCTGGAATCAAAGGCAAAGAATCCACTCCGTTCCTGCTTGCAAAAGTCAAAGAACTCACTGGTGGCGACAGCCTCGATTCAAACATAGAACTCGTCTACAACAATGCAAAAGTAGCAGCTCAATTGGCTGTGGAGTTTTCTAAATTTTAAAGAGTGACTTAGTTGTTTACCACAACACTTATACCGATAGGCTTATGTCACAAAATAATATTGTTCTTTTGCGGCTAAAATTTATTGTTTATCAACAAATTGTATGGTATTCTGTTCCTATGGAGGTGGAATGGAATGTACGACATACTTATAATCGGAGCGGGACCGGCTGGATCCAATCTGGCGAGGCTTCTTGCAAAAGATAAAACAAACCCATATAAAGTTGCACTGGTCGACAAACGTAGACTTGATCACCCTATTGATCCACTGAGACAAAAGGCTTGCGGCGGACTGCTTTCACCCGATGCGCAAAAGATGCTCGCCAAACTCGATCTGAACATACCATCGGATATTCTTGTGAATCCTCAGATTTTCAAAGTCAGAACCATCGATTTTGACAACTCACTGGAACGCTACTATCAAAGGTATTACTACAACATGGACCGTGAAAAATTCGATCGCTATCTCTTTTCGCTCATTCCTGACGAAGTCGAAAAACATCTCGGAGAAGTGGTAAGTGCCATCCACGTCAAAGACGATCACTGGGAGATTCACTTGAATCATGGTAAAACCATACTTAATGCTAAATTTCTCGTTGCTGCAGATGGTGCAAACTCATTTGTAAGACGTACTGTTTTGGGAGAATATGCTGGACCTGAGAAATACATCAGCATACAGAAATGGTATCCGACTACTTCCACAACACCATACTATACGGGCATTTTTGACAGTGAAATCACAGACTATTATTCATGGACCATACAAAAAGGAGACAAGCTCATACTTGGAACCGCACTCCCTATTAGCGGGCCTCATGCAGTCGGACCAAAGGAACGCCTCGCGAAATTTGATTTATTAAGAGAGAAAACAGCCAATTACTTAGGCATCTCACTAGAGTCTGAAGTTAAAACGGAAGGTGCGTTCATCGAGCGGTCTACTTCTGTAAGGCAACTCAGATTTGCATCCAGACTGAGTCTTTCAACAGGCAAGAAACTCTCTCTGGCACTGCTTGGAGAAGCCGCGGGAGCCACGAGTCCAACATCCGCTGAAGGCTTCAGCTATGCTCTAGGCACCTCACTCAAACTTTATGAATCTCTAACTCACGGACTGGAATCTGCAGAACTGAGATATGAACTATCATGTGATAGCATCAGGCGTAACATTTTCATGAAGAATCTCAAAAGTCCTGCCATGTACTCTAAAAACATCCGTAAACTTGTCATGAGATCAGGAATCGGCTCACTTAAAGACTTGAACAAAAGGGGACAGGTCCAAATTGGTACCTAGCATTGCTAGGTACCGATTCAGACCTGTCCCCTTTCATCACTTTTTCACTGGTTGATGTACTAAACCTGCGAGAATCATTCCTCCGAATGCCAGAATTGCCATAGAAATAAAAACTGTGGAATAACTTCCTGTGAGGTCATAACTCATTCCGAAAGGTACAGTTCCAAATGCTGAACCCACAACAGAAAACACAGTCGCCGCACCACGGATACTTCCGAGGTGTTTTCGACCGAAGTACTGCACCCACAGCACATTGATTGAAATGTTCTGAATACTGGTTACAAATCCATAAATTAAAATGAATATCATCGCTCCGATCACTGATCCTACAGTCAACATGAAAAGCATATCCATAGCGATTGCGAATAGTGTGAAAAAAAGTATGATTCTAGGCCTGTAACGGTCAATGACCCATCTGGAAACAAGTGGCGAGACGAGTCCCGGCAATGCAACAAGTCCAATGACGAATGCCGTTTGTTCCGGCAATACATTCTTGGTACCCATGAGAGAATAAAAATGAAACATCATCCCTGTGCTGATGAGCGGCACAATCATTGAAATAAAACCAATGGCCCAAAACGCCAAAGTTTTGATGGCCTGATTCATGGAAAACGAACTCAGCTCCATTCGTTCCAGCTCAGCTCTCATCTCCTCTTCATCCAGCGCAATCCTATTGTCTGGCAATAGACCTATGTCCTCAGGCTTGTTGATTAAAGTGGCGATGACCCATGGTATGAAAACCACTAGAAGCAACACGCCCCAGACCTGCCATGCGAAGCGCCACCCTTTGCTTGCGATGATTATTGTGGTGAATACTGGTACAATGAGGTTTCCAAGAATGTTTCCCATTGTCACAATACTGAGTGCAAAGGCCCTTCTCTTTTCAAACCATTGAGGCACAAGCGTGCCAGAAATCAAATTGAGCGACCCTTGACCAAAGAACCTCAGCAAGAAAAATCCCATGAAGATCATCGGGATGTTCATTACAGTACTATTAAAAAAAGTGGTCATGGATAGACCAAGGCCTGCTACAATGAGCATTCGTCTGGGTCCAAAACGGTCTACCGCTCTTCCCATGAAAATCATGAGTATACCTGAAACGACAGTTGCCGCGGAATATATGGAAGAAATATAAGTCCTTGAATAACCGAAATCACTAATATAATGATTTATAAACGCAGATATCGAATAGGTCTGACCTGGCGATGAAAAAAATGCCGCCATTGTCGCTGTCACGAGAACGATCCACCCGTAATAAAAATGTTTGTTGATTCTCAGCGCTGTCTTTTTGATCATATTTTGTCACGTCCTCTCATAATTACAAAACTATACCCGAAAAAAATGAAAATCAACGAATACATTTCAAGAAAAACTGCTGAATTTCACCCATGAGATCATCATCCAAATCTTGAGCCAATGCTCTATCAATGTTCAAATAGAATTCCTGTCTGATCTCATATGGGATATTTTCGTCATATTGTTCATATAATGCCTTATACTCTACATTCACCTTTTCAATATATGTCACTGCAGCTTCAGATTTGAACAGGCTGTTGTGCCCATTTCGACCTGGATCACTTTGGACGATAGTTTCAACTTTTGGATTGGTGATTTCATCCACTCCAGCTATTTCATGATCAAAATGTAGCACATTCGCAACTGCATAGCCCCCCCAACTGTGACCGAAAAGCACTACTGGAAGCGCTTCAAACGATGCAATAGAATCGATGTAATTCAGTGCGGCATCAAGGTCCAGCAGTGCCTGCGGAAAGCCTTTAGTGGTTTTCCCTTCACTATCAAAACTTCCAGTTGCATCATAAGCAAAAACACGCCATCCATGATCGACAAAATTAATGATTTGAGGCAGATAACTGTCTGCGCCACCACCCAAGCCGTGTGCAACCACAACGAGTCCTAGAGAGTTTTCAGAACCATAAATGTATCCCTTTAAAAGATTGTCGCCTGATTTGAAATCCACCAGTTGTCTTGGGTAGTCCGCTTCCAGGTCTCCATATCTCAATTTTGCAGAAACTGTTTCGTCGTGTCGCTCGTATCTTGGAAACTGTCCATCATAGATAATTTTGCTCACCACCATTGAAACCAGTGAAAACAACACGATAATTCCCAGTAAATAAAGTACGATTCTTTTCATATGTATTGTCCTCTCATACTTATTTATTTTATACCACTAAATAGTATACCACTTTTTTAGTTTGTTTTCTCTTTTGATGAATAATACATTATAATAGAATACAAATACCTAATATCGGGGAGAATTTTAATGACCTACTACCTAGCACCACTAGAAGGTGTAACCAATTATATATATAGAAATGCCTATCACAATCATTTTGAAAAAATGGACAAATACTTTACGCCATTCATCTCAACCAATTCCAATGCTCGTCTTTCCGCGAAGGAACTGGATGAAATTCTGCCTGAAAACAACATAGGGCAATACACCGTCCCTCAAATTCTAGGCAACAATTCAGACGATTTCATTAGTACAGCGAATGTCATATACGAGTACGGTTACAACGAGATCAACCTCAATCTCGGATGTCCGTCAAACACCGTAGTCGCTAAAAACAAAGGGTCCGGATTTCTGTTCCATACCGTTAAGCTGGATCGTTTTTTAGATGAAATATACAGTCAAGCCAAAATGAAAATTTCAATCAAAACCCGACTCGGCAAATATAATCCCGAAGAATTTTATGAACTCGTCAAAATTTTCAATAAGTACCCTTTGGAAGAAATGATCATCCATCCTAGAATTCAAAAGGATATGTACAGAAACACTCCCAACCTGGCTGTCTTCAGTACAGTTCTGGATGAAGTCAAAGCACCGGTTTGTTACAACGGCGATATTTTCACTCCAGGTGAACATCAAAACATCATTTCAAAGTATCCTGATGTTCAAAATCTGATGCTTGGAAGAGGCATAATCGGCAATCCAGCGCTACTTGGAAGCATTAAAAAGACCAAGCTTGCAAACAAGGTTGTCTTCAAAAGTTTTCATGACACATTATTCCACGACTATCTGGAGACAATGCGCACACAGCAATATGCTCTATCTAAGATGAAAGAAATCTGGTTCTATATGATCCATATTTTTGAGGACAATGCGAAGTTTGCGGATCAGATCAGGAAGAGCAAGGATTTGAGTGATTACAAAGCTATTGTTGAAACGTTATTTGAATCAAATTCTCTACAGGAAGACACCGAAGGTTACAGATGTGTGGTCAATAACTTGAAAATTGGGTAAATACCTTTAAAGAGAAGGAGGTATGACATGGATTTGATTATTAGAAACGCACGCTTACGAACAGGTGAACTAACGAATATCGGTATCACTGACGGAAAGTTTTCACAGATTGCTTCCAATATTCCTTCAAAAGGCACTGAAGAAATTGATGCGGCAGGTATGCTTGTCACCCCACCCTTTATTGAACCTCATATCCATCTGGACAAAGTGAACATCCTCGATGTGGTTCGGCCAAATGCCAGCGGAACTTTAACCGAAGCTATAGAAATCATCTGGGCTAAAAAGAAAAATTACACAGTTGATGACGTAGTTGAACGCTCTATGAAAGTGATTCAAAAAGCCATTCAAAACGGAACACTTCACATGCGTACCCATGTGGATGTGGACACCATCGGTGGATTGAAACCTCTTGAAGGCGTTTTGACTCTTAAGGAACAGGTCAAACATTTGATTGATCTTCAAATCGTAGCTTTTCCTCAGGAAGGCATCGTCAAAAATCATGGCTGCGCAGAGCTTTTATGGCAAGCAATGGAAATGGGTGCTGATATAATTGGAGGAATGCCAGCCAACGAGGCATCACCTACAGATAGCCATTACCATGTGGATCTCATTTTCAAAATCGCAAAGGCTTTCAATGTCGATGTGGATATGCACGTGGATGAAACAGATGATCCATTTTATCGCACACTTGAAATGGTTGCGGATGCTACCATAAAGAATCACTGGCAAGGAAGAGTCACCGCCGGACATACCTGTGCACTCGCCGCCTATGACGATCACTATGCAAATTATGTCATGGATAAGGTAAAAGATGCTGGAATGTTCATGATCACCAATCCAGTGACCAACCTCATGTTGCAAGGTAGAAATGACAAACAACCCATACGCAGAGGCATAACACGTGTCAAGGAGCTCCTGGAACGCGATATCGTCATGAGTTTCGGTCAAGACTGCGTACGCGACACTTTCTACCCGTTCGGAAGCGCAGATATGTTACAGGTGGCACTGATCACGGCACATGCGGCTCAAATGAGCCGCCCTCATGAACGTGAGAAGCTATTTGACATGATTACCACAGATGCCGCAAAAATTCTGAAGCTTGAGGATTATGGCATTTCCGTAGGAAATCCTGCCAACCTCGTCATCATTGATGCAAATAATATAGACGAGGCCATCAGTCTCCAGCCCGAACGAAGATACGTCATCCGTTCAGGCAAGGTGATCGCCTATAGTTCGAGAGAAATCTATAATGCACTTAATCTTTAAACAATACCGCCATTTGGGTACCAGGTACCCAAACGGCGGTATTTTATTTTTGGGATTCAAGAACATTCATCTTTAGACCATAAGTATCTTGGCTACTGGATTCGTCATGTATTTTGTGCAATTTTTGAGTCAATTCCTGAAGCATATGAGAATAATTGAATCCTTCAACTCCAAAATTCACATCGTCCTTCATGATTTTTCTATATTTCAGAGCGGTGATGTGAAATTTATCCTTCATGATGGCATTCAAATATTTTTGATCACTGAATCCACAGTTTTTAACAACCTCTTGAATAGACTTGTCGGTGTTTTTAAGTTCTTCAAGTGCTTTTCCCAGACGGACATTGCTCAAATACTCTTGGAAGCTGATACCAAGGATCTCTTTGATAAAATGTGACACCCGGTGAGGACTGATTTCGACAAGTTTGGCAAGCTCATCCAATGTGATTTTTTTATAGTAAAAACGATTGATATAGGTGTCAATCTTATAAAACCTTATCAGATACAAATCATAGTTTTTCTTTTTTTGGTCGAGATACTTCTCTTTCAATCTCACAGAATAAAGATCAAACAAATACATATTGAAGTAACCGATGAGTCGATAACGCGTATTCGCCACAGAATCCGAAGACTTCATCAAAATGATCAACTGCGACATGATGAGTGGAACTTCGTGGTATTTATGAGCCAATTCATCAAACGTAAAAATGCGATTTTTGAAGGGCAGACGATCAAAATAAAGATGTAGACTCTTAAGATACGATTTTTTGAACCTAAATGAAAACGAAATTGTTTCCCCAGAGGATTTCATGGCATGCTTTTGATTAATGTAAATGATAAAAACATGATCCGGTATCAATTCATAGTTCTTACCCTCACAACAAATTGAAACGTGCCCTTCTAGTAACCATATGAATTCGAGCTCATCATGAATTTCTTCATCATGGTCCACACAGGCATTGAAATAACATTCAAATGGCAATTCATATTCAAACAAAGCATCCACACAGTTCTGCCTCATAATCCCCCCACGTTACATCTGTTTAATAATCATCTTATCACAACTATGAAAATATGACAATCTAGCTGACCAAACTACTCCGTTTTCTATTGTATCAATTAGTAATATCAAGTAATATGATTGTGAATAAAGTAACAAAATTAAAAAAAAGGGGGGAATACAATGTCACTACTCAGTATTTTTGTTTCAATGGTTTTTTACATGTTGTTTCTATTTTTATTTCTAGAGTATTCAAGAGAAAAGCAAGAGTTTTACAAATGGTTCTCAATCATTGCCATTTGCTCATTTCCACTTTGGTTCTTGAATATCGATTCATGGTTCAGATGGGCCAAGACCATCAGTATTTTAATACCTCTATGTTTCTTCAATTTTGTACGAATTTCGAATGATGGCAAGCACAAGCAGGTTCTCAAATCTCTGAAAAAAAAGTGGCCGATGTGGATACTCTATTTCATTTTGATTTTAAACATCGTGGAAGCCATGATCCAAGATATGAACGCATCCAACTATTTCAACGCAATATGTGGCATTATTCTATGCATTACAATTCCACTTCCTACCAACCATTGGAGAATCGGGAAAAATGATGGTAAGAATACCTTTGCAGAAGTCCTTGCTGATTTGCCACTGGCTTGGTGTCTGCTCTATGTGACCTGGAATGCCGCTTTTGTTTATGGCGAAAACATCGCTTATTTCGCTTCCAGTTTATGCATTTTGATTGTACCTCAGATTTGGATGTTCTATAAAAAGCGTGTGGATTTCTGGTTGATGGCAAGAGTCTACACGTTGGCTGTCCATCTGCTCATTCGCGCCTCCTACGACATCTTTACACCTGTCATGGATTCCAGTGCATGGTATAGCGCTTCATTTTTATATTATTGGGGTGGCATTAACTTGGCTTTCCATGTCCTATATTTGGTTTACTGGTTCTACAAATACAGAAACAAAGACTATGTGCTGAAGTACTCTGAAAAGTACTATGGATACTAACAAGGAGGGCTAGAAAATTGACTGATCAAGTGAAATTATTGGAATTTGTCAACAAGGTTTCCATGACAAAAATGGGATCGAAAAATGGCGTCACAGAAAACGATCCACGTTTTAAATTGCTGGAAAAAGTCGTTACTGAGGAAATGGCAGAAGTGGCATTGGCACTGGAGTATCGCGTTCATTTGAATGCGGATGCCATCTCAGTCAAATGCAAAAAGTCTGTTGAACGCACACGAGATTTACTTTGGGACCTTGCAACGGCAGGCGTTGCTACAGTAAAAAGCGAAAATGGTGAAGACACTTTTTGGTACGAGACATGGGTGCCTGGCATTTTCGAAATGGTTGTGAATCACAAGGAAAATGTCTCTAAATATCCACAGATTGGCCAAGCGTTTGATGACTACGGTTTATTAAGGAATCCTATCGCCGCTGGAAATTTCCCCGTCGGATTGGGGTTGATGCGGGTCATCCCCATACAGTCCTCAATTGATGCGTCCTCTAGAAAAGCTTCCTCGGAAGAAGTCTCGAAATACATTGAGGAGGCTCGGGTATTATCGGTTTCGGATTGTTCTTGTCGAACATCCAGAGAAGAGTTGAATCAAGGTTGCGGTCACTTGAAAGAAGATATGTGTATACAACTGGGCGATGCCGCAGAATACTATATCAGGACGGGGCGAGCACGTGAAGTCACAAAAGAAGAAGCTTATGAAATTATTCGTAAAGCAGAAAGAGATGGATTGATGCACTCCATTCCAAACACTGAGGGGGATGGACATACTCATGCGATATGCAATTGTTGTGGCTGCGGTTGCTATGCCCTTAGAGCTGCAGGAATGTATAACAATCCGGACATGATGCGTTCAAATTTTGTCAGCACCATAGACGAGACCAAATGTGTAGGCTGTGGAGAATGCGTTGAAGTTTGTCCGACCAATGCGATTAAACTCGGACACAAACTTTGTGTTAGTGGCGAAGTCGGAGTGCCTCCTCGCGTGGACTTCCCACACGATACCGAATGGGGTCCAGATAAATGGAATCCAGACTATAGGATCAACCGCAAAGAGACTTTGGATACAGGCACATCGCCGTGCAAAACGGAATGCCCAGCACACATCTCCATTCCTGGCTACATCAAATTGGCTTCTCAGGGGCGATTTGTTGAAGCACTTGAAATGATAAAAAAAGATAATCCATTCCCTGCGGTATGTGGCCGTATTTGCCCAGCCTTATGCGAAAGTGCCTGCACTAGAAATGGTCTTGATGATTCGGTTGCGATTGATGACATTAAGAAATTCATTGCAGAACTCGATCTCAACACAGACAAACGGTATATCCCTGAAATCAAGAAAAACTACGATAAAAAAATTGCCGTAATCGGTAGCGGACCATCTGGTCTGACCTGCGCCTATTATCTTGCTGTTGAAGGTTACAAAGTCACAGTCTTCGAAAAGGAAAAAGAACTCGGCGGCATGCTCCGCTATGGTATCCCTGCATTCAGACTTCAAAAAGATGTCATCATGGCTGAGATTGACGTTCTAAGAGAGATTGGGGTGGAGTTTGTAACTGGCGTTGAAGTCGGTATTGACCAGACTATTCCAGCCCTAAGGGAAAATGGATTTGAGGCGTTTTATGTATCCATCGGCGCACAAAAGGGACGCAAAATTTCTGTTGAAGGCGGAGACGCTACCAATGTCCTAACCGGTGTGGATTTCTTAAGGAGTACATCACTTGGTCAGTTTGATGCCCCTATTGGAAAAACAGTTGTGATTGGAGGAGGCAATGTCGCCATTGATGTCGCGAGAACCGCATTACGCTTAAAGAATGAAGGTGTCCGAATGTATTGTTTGGAATCTAGAGATACCATGCCTGCGTTACAAGATGAAGTTCATGAAGCTCTCGAGGAAGGCGTCCATATTGAAAACGGCTATGGTCCGAAGCGCATTCTCGTTAGGGATGGAAAGGCCTATGCCATTGAATTCATGAAATGTCTCAGCACTGTTGATGAACACAATCAATTCAAACCCGTATTTGATGAGAATGATTGTATCACCGTTGAAGCGGATCATATTCTTCTTTCTGTTGGACAGCAAATTCATTGGGGACATTTGTTCGATGGCCTCGATGTTGAATTGAATCCAAATCAAACCATAAAAGTGGATGCTCAAACATTGCAATCGACTGTAATGGATATTTTTGCAGGTGGCGACGCGGCTACAGGTCCAAAATATGCCATTGATGCGATTGCCCATGGAAAAGAAGCCTCTATCTCGATTCACCGCTTTGTAAACCGGGGTCAGAGTTTGGTTTATGGTCGTAACAACAATTTTTTTGTCAGCATAGATAAAGACAACGTCGACTACGGCGGCTATGATCAGGTGAGTAGAGAGCGCGTTTATACACTCCATGTGGACAACCTTGAAAATTCGTTTGTGGATTCCAGAGGTGTTCTGACTGAAGAACAAATTAAAAATGAAACCATGAGATGCTTATCATGTGGCGTTTCGGTTGTTGACGAGTTCATGTGCGTTGGATGTGGCGCTTGTACCACAAGATGCAAATTTGAAGCCATCACAATGGAGAAAAAGTATGATGCTTATGGCGTGGATTTTCCAGATTTGAAACCTTTGATCGTGAAAAATGTCCTCAAGCGAAAAGTTCGAATTGTCAGAAAAAAACTGAAAAAGAAGTTTCTTGGCAACAATTAATAAAAAGCATATGAGAACCGCCGTTTGGGTACCAGGTACCCAAACGGCGGTAATAACAAAGAGAAGGCTGTCATTTAATGGCAGCCTTCTCTTTGTTATTATTCATTGGCAGCACTTAGCGTTGCCTTGAGAGAACCCAGAATATCTTCGTGTGTGCGTTCTCTTTCAAACATTTTGTTTTCATACATTTGGTCTTCCGCTTTTTTAAAGACGGACTGCAAACTCTGATTCATATCTACTCTTTCTGAATGCCCTAATGCAACGGAAAGCTTAATTGGATCCATCGTTGCTTGATTACAGGAGATTTTTATTTTATTGCATAGCATTTGTGCCATTTGATCTGATCCACCGGGCATCAACACAACAAATTCATCACCACCTATGCGTGCGACAATGTCATTCTCACCACAGCTTGATTTTAGGACTTCAGCGATTTTTTTTAGCAATTGATCACCTAATTCATGACCTAATGTGTCATTGGTGATTTTCAATCCGTTGAGATCGGCCAATACAATGGACAATGGCATAACTTTCATCTTCTCGAAATAATCCAACTGCTCACTATAATATGCACGGTTGTAAAGACCAGTCAAGTCATCATGATAAGATTTGTATCTAAGCTCCTCTGTTTTTTCATGGACAGCTTTTTTGAGCAGACGGTTCCAAGCCATAATCATGACAATTGTTGCGCTCAGTCCAAACAAAATTATCCCCAGCCCAATCCAGAAAAAACGATTTTCCACTATGCTTTTTCTTTGTAATGGTACCCACTTGTTTAGGATATCTTTTTTTTCAGTATCTGTGATTTGTGCAAGTCCTTTGTTTATAATGGCGTTCAGTGTCGGCCAATCGTTACGGGTGGCAATGGATAAATTGGAGTCGTAGGAGATTTCAGTATTCACCATCAAATTGGTGATCTTATCTTTCTCAATTTCTGCTGAGGCACTCATGACTTCTACAATAATTGCATCTGCTTCTCCAAATGACACGAGTCTCAAACCATCCGAGGTGTTTGGTACCGTGCGGAACTCCAGTTTCGGATGATTATCTTCAAGATATTCAACTATTGAATATTCTTCAATGACCAAAATGTCCATACTCGTGTTTGATAGTTTTTCAAAGGTCAACTTCTCCGAAAAATTTTTCCGCGTTATGATGACATTTGGATTCATGATGTATGGGACTGTGAAATCCAAATAGGTGCTTCGCCCCGGAGTTTTTGTTGCAGCAGTTATTCCCGATACCTCTTTTTTGCGTGCTGCTTCAATCAAGTCGCTCCACTGATCAAATCTCACCATTTCAAAACGGGTGTCTAACTTTGTCTCCAAAAGTTTAAAATAATCAGCAGAGATTCCAATGTATTCATCAGAAATCAAAAACTCAACCGGTGGATAGTCTGTGGTATAGCCAATTCTAATTTGTCCTTCATGCTCAGTCAGCCAAGTTTGTTCTTCTTCGGTTAAAAAAAAGGATTCACTTTCTTTTTGACACGAACTCAACAAAACCATTAAAATAATAAGGACTAATAGTGTTTTGACTTTTCTATATGTATTAATATGCCAGTCCCCCTTTTCGCGAATAATGAATCTTTATCTTTTTCATTTTAACATTTACTTTGCAATCTTTCAACAAGGGGCAATCGGAAAACCGCCGTTCGGGTACCAGGTACCCGAACGGCGGTTTTCTAAATGACTTTATTCATTTGACGATTTCCCCAGGCCAGTCAATGATTCCACCGAAATCGTATACGCTCTGGTAACCCAAGTCAACTAAAATCTTGCTCGCTTGTGCACTGCGTCTACCACTTCTGCAGTAGACCAAAATAACGGCATCTTTATCAGGCAGTTGTTCCACAGATAAAGCTTCAATTTGGTCAACGGGCAGCAACAGCGCACCCTCTATATGACCTTCATCAAATTCAGCCTGCGTTCTAACGTCCACAAGAATGAAATCTTCCCCAGACGCCATCATTTCTATGGCAGTTTCCGCATCTATCGTGTTGACTGTGGCAACCTGTATAACCTCAGGTGCATCATCCATGCTTTGATCCTGACCGCAACCTACCATGCCTATTGAAAAGAGTAACAGCATACTCAGTATAATCACATTTTTCATCTTTTCATCTCCTTTATAACCTTATTGATACCCGATGTTTGCATATGACAAACTTCTTGAGGTCTTTGAGCTTGAAAAAAAAAGATTGAGTAAACCAATTGGTAAGATCAAGCAGTCTGGATCCGAATTTAAGTGATTTTACATTATTTCAACATTTTCTGTGTCGATATCAAAAAAGGCGCCCTTCTTGTAGCTTCCAATGAACTTGAAATACGAGCACTGTGTTTGAACACCAGCGAGTGCACGCTGAACATTTTCACGCTCAATACTGCCTTCCACATCCAGGAAAATAAAATATTCCCATGGACGGTCCGGTATAGGACGGGATTCAATACGAAAGAGATTAACCCGTTCTTTTGCAAAGAAACCTAGGATATCATAAAGTGCACCTATCGTATGCCTCGTCGTCAATACGATACTGGTGCTGTCAGCATCGGCCTGAACTTCCTGTTTTTTCGAAAGGATCACAAATCGTGTCCTATTTGAAGTGCTGTTCTGTATTGAAGGCATCAGTATTTCCAAACCATAGAGTTTCGCCGCCCGTTCACCACCGATTGCTGCAAACGCAGGGTTCATCTGCTCTGCCACATGTCTTACACCAAAGGCTGTATTATTCATGGGAATAAGTCGAGCGGATTTCAGACCACTAAGATAAATTTCGCACTGTTCCAATCCTTGAGGATGAGAAAAAATTTCTTCCACATCCTCTGGTGTCGCACCCGGCAAACCTATAAGGTTATGGATTATAGGAAGACAAACCTCACCTATTATATATAAATCTTTCTGTCTAATCAGATCATAGACTTCCTTGATGCCACCAGTCGTCGTATTTTCCACAGGTAGTATGCCATACCCAATTTCTTCCTTTATTACTGCGTCACAAACCGATGAAAATGTTGGATAATTTCGAATCGGTTTCTGAAGTTCTCCGAAGTAACGAACAAGAGCACTTTCTCCGAATGATCCAGGGATACCGCAGTAACCGGCAGTGATTGAATCGTCAAGATTTGGACGAATAGGCTTTACTACATTTCGGTATTCTTCAAGCGTGTTCATCTCCACGCCTCCTTCTTTTGAAGCTGCTGATCCAGCATCGCCTCCATAAGTGCCATCGCCGCAATTGCCTCTACGACTGGACAAGCTCGAGGTACGATGCAAGGATCATGTCTGCCGTGAATTTCAAGGACAGTATCACTGCCCGTAGTGAGGTTAACGGTATTCTGAGGCATTGAAATACTAGGCGTTGGACGGAATGTGACCTTAAAACGGACGGGCATGCCATTGCTAATGCCCCCATTAATACCGCCGCTGTTATTGTGCTTTGTACGGATTTGATCCCCTTCAGTTGTCCAAGGGTCATTGGCCTGTGATCCTTTCATACCTGAAAATTCAGTGCCTGCACCGAATTCCAGTGCTTTGATGCCAGGAATTGAGAATACCAGCTGTGCAATGCTGCTTTCCAAAGAATCGAAAAACGGTTCTCCCCAGCCTGGTGGAACGCCTGTGATACAGACCTCAATTTGCCCCCCTACAGAATCTCCACTACTTCGTAGCTGTTCAAGTAAAAAAAGAGCTTCAGCAATTGATTCATCGGATAAAAAAGGCAACGGTCGGCCCTTCAGTTCACCACTGCAAATCCGAACCACACTGGATTCTTCTAGCATTTCTGGATGATCTTTCACCGATCCCATACGGAAGATGCGACTACCGATTAATACGCCCTCCCTTTCCAGAAACTGGTTTATCAACGCGCCAGCAAATACGATTGGCGCAGTGAGGCGTCCCGAAAAATGTCCACCACCGCGAGGGTCTTGATGTCCACCGTATTTCATCGTTGCGGCATAATCTGCATGTGAAGGCCGTGGGGTAATAGAAAGGCTTTGATAATCCTTCGAACGGGTATCTGTATTCCGAAAAAAAACAGTGAGTGGTGCACCTGTGAGTTTCTCATTATAGACCCCGCTCAGTATCTCGTAATCATCACTTTCCTGGCGGGTCGTGGCATGAATTCCAGAGCCCGGCTTGCGGCGAAGGATCTCTTTGCGTATCCGTATAAAATCAGGTTGAAAGCCTGCTGGCAAATGATGAATGGTTATCCCAACACCTGATCCATGGGATTCACCAAAAAGTGAGTAAACCACTTGCCGGCCCCAACTACTACTCATTGACCATGCCTCCCAATGCTTTGAAATCGTCAAAGAAATGAGGATACGATTTTCGAACCGCATCACTGCCTTTAATTGTCAAGGGGCCATCACATTTCATAGCTGCAACCGCTAAACTCATAACAATCCGGTGATCCTCCCAGCCTTCTACGACCCCACCAGTGAGTCTTTCAACACCTTTAATTACAAGACATTCCGGCTCTTCTTTGATATTCGCTCCTAACTTGTTGAGTTCTGTACAAATCGCAAGCAAGCGATCGGACTCCTTGATTCGGACTCTTCCAGCATTAATAATCCGGGTTTCTCCTGAGCTGACTGCTGCAAGCGTCGCAACTATCGGTACCAAATCTGGGCACTGTGACGCATCTATGACCGCCCCTTTCGTCTTGGTTCCTGTAACATTTAGCATGTCACCATCCCACTTTAGGTTACCGCCCATAGTTTTTGCAATCTCTAAAATACGTTTATCTCCTTGACGCGTATTCTGATCCAGTTCCGCAAGTTCAAGTCCGTTTCCCATAAGGCCTGCCGCAATCCAGAATGCCGATTGGGAAAAATCACCTTCAACTCGGTACCTCGCTGGAAGATATTGCTGATTGCCACGAATAATGTAGTGCTCCGCCGTAACGGTTTCGACATTTATCCCGAAGTGTTCAAGTACCTGTATCGTCAATTCAACATAATCTCTAGATTCAAGGGGTGAGGTAAGGATGATTTCGGAATCACCATCCAATAATGGGAGCACGTACATAAGTCCTGTAACGAACTGTGAGCTCACATTACCAGGCATCCTGTAAGTGTCCGCCTTTAACTGGCCTTCCACCAGCAACGGCAACTTTCCATCATAATAATACCGGATACCCTGCTTATCAAATAAATCTAAATAGGGATCAAGAGGTCGTGTACCCAGTTTCCCTTCTCCAGTGAAAACAACCGGACCATCTACTAGACACGCAAAGGGAATCAGGAACCTTAGAGTAGATCCGGACGCTTTGCAATGTAGCGGCCATATAGGCGATTCCAGTTTTCCTCGCCCCATGATCTTGAGAGAATTTTTGCTTTTTGAAATTTCAACACCCAATCCCATTATGGCCTCTAAAGTTGCCTCAATATCTTCTGAAAACACCAGGTTTTCTATTGTGCTTTCTCCATCAGTCAATGCAGCCGCAAGTATAGCTCGGTGGCTTAAACTTTTTGATGGCGGTATTTTAACGGTTCCGTTAAGTATGGCTGATTGTACAGTTTTAGTCATGATGCGCTCCTTTTAGTTTTATTCTCATAAAATTTTTATCGTAGTGAAAGAAATGTGTATAGATCTTCCTGAGCCACCTCATGGAGAAAACTGATGCCCGGTTTTTTCATAAGGGCTAGTTCGATGCCTCGGTTCGTCTTTTTCTTGTCACGGTTCAGCCAAATCATCAACTCATCAAGGGCAATCCCCGATTCTGTGGGAAGTCCCATTCTTTCAAGTAAACCGACAAGTTCAGCTGTTGATTCTTTTTGACTCAATCCAGCTCGTTCAGCACTTCTTGTTATCCACACCATTCCCATGGCTACTGCCTCTCCGTGCGTCCATCTCGTATATTGTCCATAAGCTTCAAGTGCATGTCCGAGCGTATGGCCAAAATTCAGTAGCTTTCGGCACCCAAATTCTTTCTCATCGGATTCTACCAATTGTTTTTTCACTGTCAGCGCCATGCTGATTATTTTGATGGCCTCTTGGGATTCCAGTGGCCAGGCACATGTATCAAGCATCTGATATAGCGTTTTGTTCATAATACAGCCGGCTTTTATGACCTCTGCCATCCCATCCCTGAAGATTCGATCAGATAGCGTCAGAAGATAATCGGGGTCAATCCAGACTTCTTTAGGATGGTAGAACGTTCCGATTAGGTTTTTTCCTTCAGGGAGATTTACAGCCACTTTACCGCCGATACTGCTGTCCACTTGTGATAAAAGTGTCGTTGGTATCTGTATAAAAGGTATCCCCCTCAAAAATGTTGCTGCCGCATACCCGGTTAAATCGCCTATAACCCCGCCACCAAAAGCCAGAACCATATCTTTTCTGGTCAAGCCAAAGTCTATCCAACGTCGGTAAAGCAACATCAAGTTTTCGTGGGATTTGGAACTTTCACCAGGAGGAAGTACAGTTAGGTCGTACTGAAAATCTAGAAGTTGTTGTGTCATCAATACCCCATGGTGTTTCCAAACCGTGCTGTCGGTAACCACCGCCAGCCGATTACAGCCCATTTCCTCAAGTCGTGTTTTTATTTGAAATCGTAGAGACGATTCAATTGTAATAGGATAGTATGCCGTTGCCAGATTTATTGTTATCGTCATATGATCAGTCCTGTTCTATATATACTTCGCAAAGATTTGCACCTTTTACAATCGCTATGGCTCGCGTTCGTTCTGCGTTTGTTGCAAAACTTAAAATCAGTGCGCCTGGCAGTGTTTCACGCGCATGATCCAAAGCGATATCCTTGATATTCAGTTGTTGTTCTGCGAATAATCCCGTTACAGTGGCGAGTATCCCCGGTTTATCCTCAACATCCAAGATTATCGGATAGAGTGATGATTCTGCACTTGGCCTTCTTGCGGCTAAACTTGAACGTGTTTTCTGAGTTCTTATCAGATTATTTTTAATTTCTTCATGATTTTCATTCATGAGCAGTAATTTGAATTTCAACAATTCGTCAATCAGTCCATCAATGCCGATGGACAACTGTTGTTTATTCTGAATAAAAATGTCACGCCATAACTCGGGCTCCCCCATTGCAATCCGGGTCGTGTCACGAAACCCGCTTCCTGCAAATTTTAAGGAATCCTCCGGATGATGCTGTTTAAATGTGCTTACGAGTGCGCAGGCTGCCAGGTGAGGCAAGTGACTGAGCTGAACTACCAACGCATCGTGCTCAGCAGGCGTAGTTATAACAGGGATTGCACCAATCATTTTCACCAGTGACTGTAGTTTCATCAGTTGCTTTTTCTGAAAGTGAGAACCTAGCGTAAGGAAGTAATATGCATTTTCAAACAATATCGGTGAGGCACTTGAAAATCCTGATCGGTCTGAACCCGCCATTGGATGTCCTCCGATGAAAGAAATGGTTGACTCAAAAATTTTCTCTGTCATACGGTGAACCGTGGTTTTCACACTTCCAGCATCAGTGACTAATGTATCCGGGCCAATCAAATGCGATGCAACACGCAGAGCTTCAGCGAACCTGCCCAGTGGAACCGCTAGAATAAGCAAATCTACTTGACTAGACGATTCTGATACGTTCTCTAGTACCATTTCAAACAGTCCGGATGCCTCTGCCAGTTTTCGGGTTTCCGAATCCGGATCAATTCCGATGACACTTCCAGTGTATCCATTCAGTCTCAGTGCTTTGACCATTGATCCACCAATCAGTCCCAGTCCCGTTACAGCAATACTATTAAAAAAGCCGACTTCATCCATTGATGATTCAAATAGCTGCATGTATCTTCGCCACACTTTCAGTTATAAGCGTTTCTTCACAAGCAGAATGGACCCTTTGAATGTTCGTCATCAATCTTGCGAATTTTTCAGGTTTGAGGGATTGTGGGCCGTCAGAGAATGCTTTATCTGGTTCATGGTGCACCTCAATCATCAAACCGTCACATCCCACCGCAACTGCTGCTTTAGATATCGGCTCAATCATTTTCCATCTGCCTGTTGCATGACTAGGGTCAATGATAATCGGAAGATGACTTAGTTCCTTGATCGCGCATACGACTGCAAGATCCAGTGTATTTCTGGTGTAGCTCTCAAAGGTGCGAATACCACGTTCGCATAAAATCACATTTGGGTTTCCGCTCGCCATGATGTATTCTGCTGACATGAGGAACTCCTCAATTGTTGCAGACATACCCCGCTTTAGCAACACTGGTTTCTGTGTTCTACCCACCTTTTTTAGTAGCGAGTAATTTTGCATATTTCGGGCTCCGATTTGAATGATATCCGTGTAAGTATCCACCAGATCGAAATCCTCTGTGGACATCAACTCGGTACATACTGGCATGCCATATTTATCTCCTGCCTCTCTGAGTAGTTTCAACCCCTCTTCACCCATCCCTTGAAAACTGTAAGGTGATGTTCTGGGCTTGAACGCACCACCTCGCAAAATCTGTGCCCCCGCGCTCTTCACTGCAGCGGCAATAGCAAATAATTGTTCTCTGCTCTCAATACAACAAGGGCCTGCAATCGCAGTAAGGCTTCCGTTACCAATATAGTGATTCCCCACCTTGATGACACTATCCTGATGATGGAAAGCCCTGCTCGCCATTTTATAAGGCACTTTGATCCTAACGACTTTCTCCACACATTTCATGTCCTCAACAATTTCAATCATATTATTTTTTCCTCCTAATTTTGTTGTTTTTATTTTGCATTTTTTACTTTTTTTTACACAGAAAGCATAAAAGGGTTCCTCGCTCAACGAACCACCTCCTTAAAAAAAATAAAAGGCATTTCTTTAAATTACTTAAAGAAATGCCTCGTTATATCCGTAGCATGTTGATTTCATTTGTCTCTAAGTATGAATTTTCCTATGAATTTTTTGTACGCAAAATAGCCAGCGCTATAAAAGAAAAAGCTCCAGCTAAAGTAACCAAAATATTCATTTGTCATTTTAGGTGTACTCAATGACATATTCATAGGTTTTTATCCATTCTCGGGCCTTATTCGACCCTTATTTTTAATTAGTTTAACCGCAAAGTTAAAGCCTGTCAATCATTATTGTATTTTTTTGTCTATTTTTTTTGTTTAAAGGCTAAATTTAAACTATTTGTGGAGGGCTTCAAATTCTGCCATTAACGCTTTGCGGAGCAAAAACGTCCGATGTGGCTTGTAAACAATATCACATACCACGGCGCCTGGTTTCAATCAATAGACTTGCTTCACGACATATCCCACATTATTCAGTCCATGAACAATATTATGAATATGTTCATGCCCATTGGTTTCAACCGTAACCTGTAATTGCACATGATTAAATCTATCAAAATTCATGAATTGGTTATGGTCCAGTTTAATGACATTGGCTTTCTGATCCGATAAAATTTGTGATATCGTCAACAATTGTCCTGGTGTGTCAGGCAAGTCAACAGAAAAACAAAAAATACGTCCCCGTTTTGTCAGACCTTTGTTGATCATTGCGGAAACAGTGACAACATCTATGTTTCCACCTGAAAGCACACTGACAATAGTATTGTTTCTCACATTCAGTTTTTTGATGGCTGCCAAACTGAGAGCACCTGAATTTTCTGAAACAATTTTATGTTTTTCAAGCAGCATGAGAAATGCATCCATAATTTCATAATCAGTCACTGTTACCATTTCATCAACCACATGTCTTGCAATCTCAAAATTTTTATCACCTACCTCTTTGACGGCAACCCCATCTGCTACTGTATGAACCGAACCCAGTCTGATGATTTTCCCTTGATCCATTGAAGTCTTCATTGACATTGCGCCTTCTGGTTCGACACCAACCACTCTGCAATTTGGATTGACACTCTTCACATAAGCACCAATTCCACTGATTAGTCCCCCGCCACCGACTGGTACCAGTATGATATCCACATTTGGCAATTGATCGAGGATTTCTTTTCCTATTGTACCTTGTCCAGCAATCACATCAAGGTCATTGAACGGATGCACCATTGTTGCTCCTCGACTAGCTTGTAGTTTTAATGCATGAGCAAACGCATCATCATAAGAATCTCCATAAAGCTCTACTTTGGCACCATAATTTTTTGTCGCATTGATTTTAATTAGTGGTGTTGTAGTCGGCATGACTATGGTAGCATCAATACCCATAAGACTCGCTGCATATGCTACTCCCTGAGCATGATTGCCGGCCGATGCGGTTATTACACCAGCTTCTCGTTCGGATTCAGACATTTGGGCCAACTTATTGTAAGCCCCTCTAATCTTAAATGCCCCAGTCTTCTGAAGATTTTCCGGTTTGATGAAAACACTATTGCCGGACTCAAAGCTGAAGAAGTCACTGTAAATCAAATCGGTGTTATCGAGTATGCCTTTAAGTCTCAAATCAGCATCGAGAATGCGTTCATAAATTGTCTTTATTGTCACAATGACACCTCTCTTTTTAACGTTTCGAAAGCAGTGACCATTTCAGTAATGCCTTTCCCCGGGGGGATAATCGGATAAACATTCTCATCATGGTCAATGATACAATCCACAACAACAGGACTTTTATTGTTCTTGATTTTTTTTAAGACCGCTTCAAGTTCCTCTTGGCTTTTCACTCGGTATCCAGCGATACCATAGGCTTCTGCCAATTTCACAAAATCAACGGAATCATCTCCATCTGTCTCACTGAATCTCGATTCACAAAACATACGTTGCCACTGTCTGACCATACCTAGAGCATTATTATTGATAACAAACGTCTTAATTGGAATATTATATTTGCTCACCGTTCCCAGTTCATTTGAATTCATCTTGAAGCTACCGTCTCCAGCTATATGGACAACTGTCTGCTCAGGATTACCGATTTGGGATCCTATGGCAGCTCCAAGACCAAAGCCCATTGTGCCAAGGCCACCGGATGTTATGAACTTTCGTGTCTTTTCAAAACCATAATACTGAGCCGTCCACATTTGATGCTGCCCAACTTCTGTCACGACGATAGCATCCTCACCAAATGTTTGCCTAATCGCTGAGAGCATTTGTTTTGCTTTATGATCCACATCACATTTCTTTCCTGCATCTGAACGGGATTCCCACCTATAACCGTCAAGTTTTTCACTGAAGATTGACAAAACTTTCCCCAAATCACCTACAATAGGGTACATGATTTCCTTGTTTTTCCCGACTTCATTGATGTCTATGTCGACTTGAATAATTTTAGCACCAGAGCAAAACTTTTCTGAGGCACCTACGACGCGATCGCTGAAGCGCGCTCCAATTGCGAGGATAACATCGGAGTTTGAGAGGCAACTATTGGCGGCTACAGAACCATGCATCCCAATCAATCCATAAGATAAATGATGGCTTTGTGGGAATGCTCCGCTGCCCATAAGTGTGTTGACAACGGGAATATTAGAGCGAGCTGCAAATTCTTTTAACACATTGCTGGCACTTGCAAGACCGACGCCCCCACCTGCTAAAATCACAGGATTTTTTGCGTTTTTAAGCGCATCTATAGCGATTTGAATGGCTTCATGGTCCAGCTCCTGATGTACAGAGTTGGGTTTCATGACCTCTCCACGATACTCGGCAACTTGAATCATAATATCTTTGGGAATATCGATCAGCACGGGTCCAGGTCTACCCGACCTTGCTATTTCAAAAGCGCGCATAAGTGTACTTTCAATTTGACTGGCGGTCTTCACCATTTCACAATGTTTGGTTATGGTCAGAGTCATCGCAGTGATATCCACTTCTTGAAAAGAATCTCTGCCCAACAAAGGTCTTCCCACTTGTCCTGTGATGATAACCAGAGGCACGGAATCCATATAGGCCGTTGCAATACCGGTGATGGTATTGGTTGCACCTGGGCCTGATGTGACGATACAAACGCCCACTTTCCCTGTAGTCCTGGCATAACCGTCAGCCGCATGAACTGCTCCTTGCTCATGACACGTCCTATAGTGTTTCATTGGATACTTCGCGTCGTAGAGCGCATCATATAAAGGAATCACAGCTCCACCGGGAAAACCGAATATGGTTTCAACTTTTTGAGCGTTGAGACACTCTATTACTATCTGCGCACCACTTAATTTCATTGTCACTCCTCCTATTTATTCTTATTTCCCAAACACTGCTCCTTCTGATGCTGACGAGACGAGTCTCGCATACCTGGCTAAATACCCTTTGACACTGAGCTGTTTCGGTTTAAATGCAAGCAACCGTTTCCTTACTTCTTCATCTGTGAGATGATGATCCAGTGTCCCTTTTGATATATCAATACTGATCTGATCACCTTCCTCAATGAGGGCAATAGGTCCACCCTCTTGCGCTTCTGGTGATATGTGTCCTATGGCCGCACCTCGCGTTGCACCTGAAAATCTACCATCCGTAAGCAGTGCGACCTGTTTATCAAGTCCCATGCCTGCAAGTGTTGAAGTCGGAGTGAGCATCTCAGGCATACCTGGGCCACCTTTGGGCCCCTCGAATCGAATAACGACCACATCCCCTTTATGAATCTGACCACTCAGTATTGCTTCTACCGCTGCCGCTTCTCCATCAAATACACGTGCTGGTCCGGTATGTTTCATCATAGACTCTGCTACCGCAGACTTCTTGACTACTGCACCTCCCGGAGCGAGAGAACCTCTTAAGACTTGAATTCCACCAGATTCACTATAGGGTGCATCAACTGATTTGATGACGTTACCGTCTACAGATTGTTTCTTGTGTTTTTTGACGCCATCGCAAAGTGTGTTTCCCTGAACTGTAGGGGAGTCTCCATATAGGAGGCCGGCTTCATTGAGTTGATACAGCACTGTTTGAAGCCCACCCACTTTGTAAAGATCTTCCATGTGATGTTGACCTGCGGGACTTAGTCTACAAAGGTTTGGTGTGGACCTGCTGATCGTGTTCACCCATTCGAGATCGAATGACACATCAGATTCATGCGCTAGGGCTGTAAGGTGCAAAATTGTATTGGTGGAACACCCCAGTGCCATATCCAGTCTAAGTGCGTTATGAAAGGATTCTTTCGTGAACAACTGTGAACATGTGAAATCATCTTTGATAAGCTCAACTATTCGCATGCCCGTTTCCTTTGCCAGTCGGATTCTTTCAGAATAAACTGCTGGTATCGTTCCATTTCCCGGTAAAGCAATTCCGATTGCTTCAGTCATACAATTCATGGAATTCGCTGTATACATGCCCGAGCACGACCCACAGGTTGGACATGCGTTTTCTTCGTATTCTGATAATGTCTCTATGGACATTTTACCTGCTTTGACAGCTCCGACAGCTTCAAATACGCTACTGAGATCTACTATGGTTCCATTTGTCTCACCCGCAAGCATAGGACCACCACTGACGAGGATAGTAGGGAGATTGAGTCGCGCAGCCGCCATCAACATGCCTGGCACAATTTTGTCACAGTTTGGCACAAGCACAATTCCATCGAGACTATGAGCTGTCACCATGATCTCAATTGAATCGGCGATTACTTCTCTGCTGGCCAGTGAATATCGCATCCCCTCATGATTCATGGCAAGCCCATCGCATACACCTATCGTTGGAAACTCCAGTGGAGTGCCTCCGTTCGTTCTGATACCTGCTTTGACCGCTTCTGTGATGTTTTTCAGATGGGAATGGCCAGGTACGATCTCACTGAATGCACTTACAACACCAATCAAGGGCTGTCCCATCTCTTTTTCTGTCAATCCCAGAGCTTTAAGTAGCGCTCTGTGGGGGGCACGCTCTATGCCCTTGGTCAGATTATGGCTACGCATTTAATCCTCCTGTTTTGGCAGCCAACTCATCATTGATCTGAGTTTCTTTCCAACCGCCACCATCGGGTGTTCTTTTTCTTGGCGTCTTCGCGCATTAAACATAGGTCTATTGGCCATGTTTTCAAGGATCCAAGCCTGAGCGAATTCTCCACTTTGTATTTCAAAAAGTACTTTTTTCATCTCGAGTCGTGTCTCATCAGTTATGATCCGCTTTCCAACTTTGTAATCCCCATATTCTGCGGTGTCGCTCACAGAATATCTCATACGCTCAAATCCCCCTTCATAGAGCAGATCCACAATCAACTTAAGTTCATGGAGGCATTCGAAGTAAGCGACTTCCTCTTGATATCCAGCGCCTACCAAAGTATCAAACCCCGCTTTGATCAGTTCACTGACGCCTCCACAAAGAACAGCCTGTTCACCGAACAAATCCGTCTCGGTCTCTTCTTTGAAAGTGGTTTCGATTATGCCGGCTTTAGCACAGCCGATTGCCGCAGCATAAGCCATTGCGAATTTTCTGGCATCGCCTGTCGCATCTTGATAGACAGCAAAAAGAGCAGGTACGCCATTGCCCTCAGTATAAAGTCTTCTTACGAGATGCCCCGGACTTTTGGGTGCGACCATAAACACATCCACATCCTCAGGTGGTACGATTTGATTGAAGTGGACATTGAACCCATGTGCGAAAACCAGTGCAGCACCTTTTTTCATATTGTTTTTGACCACATCATTATAGACTTTAGCCTGCTTTTCATCTGGCAAAAGCATCATGACAAAGTCGGCCCCTTTAACAGCTTCCTCGCTGACTTTCACATCCAGTCCTGCTTTTAGCGCCAAATCCCAGCTTTTGGAGCCTTCATACAATCCCACTACGACATCAATACCACTTTCCTTGAGATTTAGTGAATGAGCATGACCTTGACTACCGTAACCCAATACTGCAACTTTTTTCCCACTGAATACTGATAACTCACATGAATCCTCATAAAACATCTTCGCCATAACTACCTCCATTTAATTTTATATTTCTTCTACCGTGTGCACATCCACTACTTTTCCCACTGTATTCATAGCGACTGTAAATGTTGGCCCCTCATCAGCTAGCGTAATATTCAGCCATGCACCAGATTTGAGCTCATCAGCCTCCATTAGGATCTTTCTCATGCTGTAACCTTTTCGCTTCAAAAGCGCAGTTACTCGCATCATTACTTCAGGTTCATTTTCGATATAGGCTCTTAGTGTTCTTTCCATATTTTCCTCCTTATTCCACTTTTTATACATTATGAACACAAAAAACCCCTCGACAAAATATTATTTGTCGAGGGGCGAGTATATTGATCCCGCGGTACCACCCTGCATTCCAGCGTTAGCTGCTAACCAGATCGTTCGATTTGAGCTCAAATCAAATTAATCCTGACAATGTAACGTAAGTCAGCCCGGCGCAGTTTACTCGGAATCCCTTTAAACTTTGCTGCTCATGAGTGAGTATTAAATATCGCCTTCATGCTACTTTCCACCAACCAGTAGCTCTCTGTAATGAATGACCCGATATGTTTCTCTCAATCGACGCATTTCAAATCTATTAAAATTTATATTACACGTTACTCAAACCTATGTCAACACATTTCTTAATAAAATATCTTAAGTAATCACATGTGAATCATAAAAAAACTGAATTTTTAAAATACTTGTTGACTTATGCTTGAAATGTTGCTAATATCCATAACAACACAATAAATAAATGCAATGAAAGATCAGCAATAGTATACGTAAATGCGATAAGGGAATTAGTTTTGTGATTTATGTCGTTTAAGAGAGCCAATGGATGGTGGAAATTGGTACGACAACACTAAAACAACTCACTCCTTAGCAGTTACCCTGAAATAAGTAGTAAGGGTAAACGGGATGTCCCGTTATAGACTAGAGGTTTGATTGAACCTTTTAAAGTGGTCTCTTTGAGACAATTAGGGTGGTACCGCGTGGCATAGCCTCGTCCCTGTAAGCGTTTAAGCGCATGCAGAGACGGGGCTTTTTTGTTTGGTGAACTGATTAAAAAAAATTAAAGGAGAATATATTTTATGGCAAAACATATTGCGATTTTTGATACCACATTAAGAGATGGTGAGCAGTCCCCTGGATGTAGTATGAATCTATCCGAAAAAATTCTCGTGGCAAAGCAATTAGAGAAACTTGGTGTTGATGTCATAGAAGCTGGATTTGCTATAGCGTCCAAAGGGGATTTTGAATCGGTACAGACAATCTCTAAAACTTTGAAGCACACTAAAATAGCAAGTCTTGCAAGAACGACAAAAAAAGATATAGACTGTGCGTTAGATGCACTGGAATATGCTTTATATCCAAGACTACACACATTTATTGCAACGTCAGATTTGCATATGCAGTATAAACTTAAATCAACTTCTGATCAGGTTTTGGAAAGAGCGATTGATATGGTTAAGTACGCAAAACTCAGGTGTCATGATATTGAGTTTTCGGCAGAAGATGCTTCAAGATCGAATCCAATATTTTTATATAAGGTGTTAGAAGGTGTTATAAAGGCTGGTGCTACAGTAATCAATATTCCAGACACGGTTGGGTATACGACACCAGAGGAATACTATCGCTTAATAACAGGGATTAGAGAACATGTTAAAATGCCAGATTATGTGTCTATCAGCGTTCATTGTCATAACGATCTTGGGCTGGCAGTAGCCAACAGTTTGTCCGCCATAAGAGCAGGTGCCACGCAAGTTGAAGTCACTGTCAATGGCATAGGCGAGCGCGCGGGTAATGCAGCCTTGGAAGAGTTGGTTATGTCACTAAGGACTAGAAATGATTTGTATCACGTCACAACTCACATAGATACAACTCAAATTTACCCGACCAGTAGGCTTGTTTCACAAGTGACAGGTGCAAAAGTTGCAAGAAATAAAGCAATTGTTGGCGACAATGCATTTGCACACGAGTCCGGCATACATCAACATGGTGTTCTAGCCAACCCGGAAACCTATGAAATTATGACACCTGATTCTATAGGTTTGAAGAAAAATCGCATGATATTAGGTAAACACTCTGGTCGTCATGCCGTGAAAAATCGACTTCTAGAATTGGGTTATGATTTATCAGACTTAGCCCTCGATAAAGTGTTAGAATCATTCAAAGCACTGGCCGACAAGAAAAAATCAGTCGATGATCGAGACTTAGAAGCATTGGTAGAAGGTACATGGCTAGAAAAACAAAAGCCTTTTGAGCTTTGTAGTTATGTGATTAACACGGGTAATGAGATGCGATCTACAGCCACTGTCAGTATTATGGCCTCTGGTGAAAGAAAAGAAAGTGTCGCCATGGGAGAAGGGCCAGTAGATGCAGCATTTAAAGCACTGGATAGCCTAGTAACGCATCACGGCCTTTTGGAAGATTATCAAATTCAAGCCATAACTGAAGGTGAAGATGCCCAAGGCGAAGCAAGAGTCACTCTAAAGTTTAATCAAGAAAGTGTGATTGGCAAAGGCGTGAGTATGGATATTTTGGAAGCGAGTTTAATGGCTTATGTCGATGCTCTTAATCGTTTAAGTGCTCACAAAGAACAAGCAGTTGTCATGGGGGTGATCTAATGGGTATGACAATGACTCAGAAAATTTTAGCGGCTCATGCAGGATTAAAAGAAGTCGTCGCAGGGCAATTGATTGAGGCTACCCTTGATTTGGTTATGGGTAATGATATTACGACACCCGTTGCAATAAAATCGTATGATGAAATTGGAGCTACAGAGGTCTTTGACTGCGATAAAATCGCCTTAGTGCCAGATCATTTCACGCCAAACAAAGATATTGCTTCAGCCATTCAATGTCAAACGATGAGACAATTTGCACACACACAAGGGATTACTCATTATTTTGAAGTTGGCCGAATGGGCATAGAACATGGGCTGATTCCTGAAAAAGGATTGGTTGTCGCAGGTGACGTCGTGATTGGTGCAGATTCACACACCTGTACATTTGGTGCCTTAGGTGCATTTTCTACTGGTGTAGGATCAACTGATATGGCAGCTGGTATGGCGAGGGGGAAGAGTTGGTTCAAAGTGCCGAGTGCCATTAAATTTGTGTTGACAGGCAAACCTTCTGCTTGGGTCAGTGGAAAGGATATTATTCTCCACATTATTGGCATGATAGGTGTAGAAGGTGCTCGCTACAAGTCTATGGAGTTTTTTGGAGAGGGGCTGAATTACTTGAGTATAGATGATCGCTTTAGTATGGCGAATATGGTCATTGAAGCAGGGGCCAAAAATGGTATTTTCCCCGTAGATCAACAAGCAATAGATTATTTAAATCAGCATGCAAAGCGCGTTGGGGTTATCTTTGAAGCTGATGAGGATGCTCACTATGAAAAAACAATTGTTATAGATTTAAGTTCCTTACCGCTAACAGTGGCATTTCCGCATCTTCCAGAAAATACACGCTCGATAGATGATGCCTGTGGCGTGGCAGTGGATCAAGTTGTTATAGGGTCTTGCACAAATGGACGATTAGAAGATTTACGTGTAGCAGCTGCTATTTTAAAAGGCCAGAGTATACACCCAAGAGTTAGAACGATTGTGATTCCCATAACACAAAAGGTTTATTTAGATGCGATATCAGAGGGACTTATACAGGTGTTTATTGAAGCGGGAGCTGTAGTGAGTACACCTACATGTGGCCCCTGCTTAGGTGGACATATGGGCGTATTAGCAAAAGGTGAGATAGCATTATCGACTACCAATCGAAATTTTGTGGGTAGAATGGGACATCCCGAGTCTGAAGTGTATTTATGCAGTCCAGCAGTGGCGGCGGCATCTGCTATTACTGGTGTTATAACAAATCCAGCAAAACTGATGAATGGAGCGTTGATATGAAGGCACAAGGAAGTGTATTTAAATATGGATCTCATGTGGATACAGACGTTATTATCCCTGCCAGATATCTCAATGCATCCAATCCTGAGCATTTGGCGAAATACTGTATGGTGGATATTGATTCGAATTTTGCAAGTCAGGTCAAACTTGGCGACATGATTGTCGCGGAGCACAATTTTGGATGTGGTTCTTCAAGAGAACATGCTCCATTAGCGATTAAGGCATCAGGAATCTCCTGTGTGATTGCGTGTTCTTTCTCAAGAATATTCTTTAGAAATGCCATCAATATTGGCTTGCCAATTTTAGAATGCGAAGAAGCTGCAAAAAGAATTGAGAGTCAAGATGAAGTTAGCGTCGATTTTATTACAGGAGAAATTATTAATCTCACAAAAAAAGAGACATACCAAGCGACTCCATTTCCAGAATTCATTAGAAATATTATAGATGAAGGCGGCTTAATTGAATATACAAAACGAACTATGGCAGGAAGTGAGGAGATCTAAATGATTTATAAAATTGCGGTGCTCCCTGGAGATGGTATTGGCCCAGAAGTTGTTCGCGAAGCCTTAAAAGTACTTACAGTTGTCGAACAACTCTTTGATTTAACATTTGAAATAGAAATTCTTCCATTTGGTGGACATGGCATTGATGTATGCTCAAGTGCACTGCCAGAAGCAACTAAAGATGCCTGCTTAAAAAGCCATGCTGTATTGCTTGGTGCTGTCGGCGGTCCAAAATGGGATCATTTGGCAGGTGATTTAAGACCTGAAAGGGGGCTTCTAGAGTTAAGAAAAGCACTTGGAACCTATGCGAATTTAAGACCTGCAAAGTTAATAAAGCCACTTGCATCGTCGAGTCCACTGCGTCTAGATTTAGTGTGTGATGGGTTTGACATTATGGTGGTAAGGGAATTAACAGGTGGAATTTACTTTGGTGCTAAGGGCCGAGATCTAAGCGAAGAGGGCCATGAGCGTGCCTACGACATAGAAGCGTATAATAAAGTTGAAATAGAGCGGATTGCAAAAAAAGCTTTTGAAATTGCCAGGAAGCGATCGCGCCGTGTTGCCAGTGTGGATAAAGCCAATGTTTTAGAAAGTTCTAGGCTATGGCGCGAAGTGGTGAAGGCAGTTTCTGAGAACTATCCAGATGTTGTGCTTGAACATATGTATGTGGATAATGCAGCGATGCAACTCATACAAAACCCTTCGCAATTTGATGTTTTACTCACTAATAATATTTTCGGAGACATACTTTCAGATGAAGCGAGTATGTTAACAGGCTCCATAGGCTTATTGCCGTCCGCGAGTATCGGTGATAGCGGACCTGGTTTATATGAGCCGATTCATGGATCAGCTCCTGATCTTGCTGGACGTGATATTGCCAATCCGATAGCAACTATTTTATCTCTAGCAATGATGCTAGATTATAGTTTCAATTTACATGAACCTTCAAAACGTATCTATGAGGCTGTTGAATCGGTATTAAATGATGGCCATAGAACGCAGGATTTGAAGTGCAATCAGACTAAAGAAGTTGTGAGTACAAGTCGTATGGGTGACTTGATTATAGACTCAATGCAAAATCAAAAAGGTGC
>JACUUV010000050.1 GCA_014859095.1 Clostridia bacterium
TTTGGAAGGCTTATCCCCTACAAAAGTCACCATAAGCGTTGGAGGCTGTTTTGGTCAAATCAATGCAACGAATCTTAACCTCTTTACAAAGCTAGCAGATGAACAACTCTATAATGCCAAAGACAATGGCCGCAATAAAGTCTTTGTCGTAGAATTACATTAAAAGCCACAGGATCATATCCCGTGGCTTTTCTCTATTCATGTGCAAACAAAGTTTATCAACGACTTTCTCCCATAAAGAAAAGTGCAACTGTTCCGGGTCCAGTATGTGCTCCGATAACAGTTCCAATACTGTTGATTTGTACTTTGCCATTCAAATTCGGAAACTTCTCCTCTATCAGGGTCGCCACTTGACGAGCGTCATCATAACATGCGGATTGTGATATGAAACATTTTCCTGAATAATCATTGCCACCTTCAGCATGTTGTTCCATCTTTTTAACGATACCATTGATGGCATGTTTCTTCCCACGAATCTTTTCGTGAGGTGTCAGATGGCCTTCTTGATCCACCTTTAGCAAAGGGCAAATATTGAGCAGCGTGCCCACCATTGCGGCAGTAGGCGAAATACGGCCACCTCGTTTATAATGAGTCAGGTCGGTTGAAAAAAACCAATGTTGAACCTTAAGCTTGTTTTCTTCCAACCACTTCTGAAGTGCATCAATGGACTCTCCTTCGTCTCGTCGGTCTGCAGCAAGGTCAATAAGCAAACCATAACCAGAAGATGCACCCAATGAATCCACAATATGAAGTTTTCGTTCAGGATAAGTTGTCAAAAGCTCAGCTTTTGCAAGGTTGGCAGCATTATACGTGCCAGAAAGCCCAGATGAAAACGAAATATGTAACACATCTTTTCCATCCTTCAAAAAAGGTTCAAAAAAATCCATGAATTCCCCGACGTTCACTTGAGAGGTTGTGGGCATAGCACCTTCCTCAATACTCTTGTAAAAATCATCAAATGAAATAGTCTGCCCCATATCATCCAAATGGTCTTTCCCATTCATGATATAATGGAAACTGGCAAAAGGAATTTCCCTTTTCTTAAAATACTCATAAGGCAGATCTGCAGTAGAACAACACGATAGAATATAATCCGACATGATAGTGCTCCTTTCAATGGAAAAATTTGAAGTTCAATCTTAACAATATTTTAACAATTTTTCTGACATATGTCGATGACTATCGAGCCAGACATTCCTTTTCATGGATGAACAATATCCTCTTATTTGTTCCGTCATCCCACTTCAAGCTGACAAAATGATATGTCGCAACAATCAGTTCCACTCTTTCATACGCTTGATTGTAGGGTGCTTCAATCTCACCCAGAAAACTGTTCACACCAGACAAAAGCGAATTGGTGGGGTTATGGAATAATTTTCCTACCATCCGGTCTTCATGGCGATAGACTTTCACATCCTCAATAGTTCTCATACAGCTTATGATTGATTCATGGTCTGAAACAAACAGCCGATTCATCTCTTCCTGATCAAACTCTATAAACGAAGTATGGTCTCCACCAGGAAATGCGTCCAGTTCAATGTTCAGTTTTACATTTCTAAACATGTGTCCCTGTCCTTCACATCTGTCGCAATCGAGTTTTCCTGTTCCCAGACAGGTATTGCAGGTCACACTGCCGGTCCCCTCGCACTGACTGCAGGTCGATGGTCCATCTTTCACCTTCGCAATCAAAGATTCAATGACGCCAGCACCCCCACAAACTTTACAAACAGGACCATCCTCGATGATCTTCTGTATACCCGAACCACCACATAAAGCGCAAACCTTGCCACTGCCCTCGCAATTGTGACAATAATCCTCTTTGATGATGCCCATACCACCACAGACTTTACAGTCCACCTTGGGTATAAAGGTCGCTGATTCTTCTCTGCATTCGCACTCGACTTCGGTCACGTTTCCAGGCATGGTTCCCTTTCCTTTACATTCTTGGCACGGGATAGATTCCGCAACAGGAACTGAGTTCTCAGCATCACTACCAAACACTCCACTTCCATTGCATCGCTTGCAAATCAACATTTTTGATCCGTTGCACGAGGGGCAGGTCACCTTTCCATATTGACATAGCGGATTGATGCAAGGCACTCTTTGAGCTTTTGAATAGAACGTCAACTTCTCGTCTCTGATTGTATCATGAACAGAAAACCTGGACAGGTATGTACGGATTTCATTGTCGATTTCTTCCTCTGTCTTCACATCCGCTCTGCTTTGCGAAAGCGTTGTCTCGATATTTTCGTTTTTTCTGACCCCGAATCGTTCCACAGCGAGTAACACACCTTTGATCTGATCCAACTTCACTGGTCGAGAGCCCTCGTCGATAACCCCCGTAGCTTCCAGAAAATTCATGGAAAGATCTCTGATTGGATAGTAATTGTCCAAATCGAGCTCGTCCACAAACAGCGCCTCTTTGTCTTCACCTTCAATTTGTTCAGCACCGAAGTGAATCAAAACAGTCTTGATGGCTTCTTGATTCAAGGCACTGGAAGCGATATTGGCCATCATGCCAAGTTCTTTATCCGCACCTGCATATAGTGCAATCACCATGTCAAAAAAGTTGCCTTTTTTGATTGCTGTGATCAGTGTTTTTGTCTGATCGAACTGAAGACTATCCCACAGTACAAATTTCGAAAGGATAACATAAGCATTATTTTCAGGGTCAAACAATTCCATATGGTCAAGTTTGATATGATTTCTGAGTATGAGCCCTACCATCAGTCTCATCCCAGCCAAAACAAACCCGAGGGCAATGGTCGCCCATGTGTTTATGAAAATTAAAATTAAAGCTCCTAAAAGCGTGATTGAAACATGCATATTTTTCATGATGTTACACCTACTTAACATTTATTGGACGGAACAAAACATTAGTGTTAAAATGATAAAGTCATCAATCACCTTATGACATTATACGTAACCAAGGGGGATTTTATGAGATTTTTACAGCAAATATTTCAAGAACAACGGAAAGCTAAAATCATAGTATTTGTTCTACTATTTTTCATATCATTAACCGGATTTTTTAGACTCAATCAATCAAGAATCACAGAACTTGAAGATTTTATGGAAAGTGTCATACAGTCATTTGTCATTTCCAGTGCGGATGGCATCAGTGTCGGTTATTTTCAGTGGGACGATATGTACGATTCAGTCAAATCGAAGGACGAATCTTTTTTGGACCACTACAAACACGACATTCTATCCACATTCACTATTGTGGATGAAATCGAAACCCTAAATGTTCCGTTCGACGGTTCGACTTTTTATAAATTTTACTCTGCAAATCAGGAACTCTATCTATATTTCGGCATATTTGACAGCGCTACCGATCTTTATATCAAAGATCAAATGATCCGTATGAAATTCAATCCTGCCAATCTTCTGAACCAAGTTCTCGTCACCAATAAATTGAATTTCAATATCACAATCCTTGATGGTGAGCGCGTCGAAGACATACAGATTTCCAGCAATGAAAATATACTAAGATTCTTCCATTTTATCAGCGCTATCTTTATAGGATTTTTAGGCATATTCTTTCTGCATACTTTCAATAAATATTCCATCAGTTCACATTATGAGATTGAAGGTCTCGCAAATATTGTCATGCTCCTTTCAAAAAAAGACGCTTATACTGCGGAACATTCAAAGGACGTCGCAAAATATGCGGAGATTATTGCAAAATCATTTGGAATGAACCGAAAACAGCAAAAAACGCTTGAAAAAGCAGGCTATTTGCACGACATCGGTAAAATCGGCATTTCGGAAAGCATCCTCAACAAGACCGGAAAATTGGATGAGGAAGAATTTAATGAGATCAAAAAACATTCCACCATCGGATATGAAATTGTATCCCAGTTCCCCAATTTGAACGAGGTGGCGATTATCGTCAAGCACCACCACGAACTCCGGAACGGCAAAGGGTATCCGGATGGTCTAAAGGGAGATGAAATACCCTTATCGTCTCAGATTCTCGCGGTTGCGGACGTCTACAGCGCAATGACCACTGATCGTCCCTACAGAAGGGGATATACGGGTAAAGCCGCTTTTGAAATCATGGAGAAAATGTCATTGAATCAAGAACTTGTCGCACTCTTAAAGCAAAATATGGTTCAATAGATCTGTATGAAGCGAGGATTGAAATGAAATCTAAAAATATTCAAATTTATGGCATTGTGCTTCAAGCATTGTACTGGATGACTTTTTGTAGTGTTTTCAGTTATGCGGTTATGTTTTTGGAAACGAAAGGTTTCTCAAGCGTCTATTCGGGTGCTCTGATGGCTTCAGCATCAATGGTTGCCGCTGTGATTCAACCCCTCATGGGCTCATGGGCGGATCAAGGGCATCCGAAGCGATTGCGTGGGCTTATTTTTTCAATTGTATCCATCGCCATCATGTCAAACCTTCTGATCCAGTTCCGAGGAGATTTGAATAATGTGATTTTAATCAGTTATGTATTGAGTCTGATTTCCATAGTTTCTCTTCAACCTTTGATGAGTGCTCTCATGTTCAATGCAAGTACAGATGAATCCACCATCAATTTCGGTATGGCTCGGGCATTTGGTTCACTTGCTTTTGCCGGTGCTTCATCATCCATTGGTTATTTTATCTCACTAACGTCCATTGACATCCTACCTAAAATTTCACTTGGAATGTTGATTGCACTTGCAATGGTCGTCTACACATTTCCAGTGAAATCAGTAGACAAAAAAGGTGGACATAACCGGGACGAACAAGAAGAACGCAAATCGCCCTTCTTTAAGCGCTACCCTCGTTTCAAGTACCTTTTGACCGGTATGATGTTCATATTTGTACTGCATTCCATGCTTAACGTGTTCATGATCTATATTGTCAAATCCGTAGGCGGTTCTGAAAAGGATTTTGGTTTGGCGCTTATGATGATGGCCGCAATTGAAATTCCTGTCATGCTTTATTCATCCAAACTCATACAAAGGTTTTCAATTGAAAAACTATTTGCCATCTCAATCTTCTTTTATATCGTCCGTGGGACAATGTTTGTAATGGCCACCAGTATGACCGGTATATATATCGCCCAATTGACGCAAGCGATATCGTTTGCACTTTACATTCCCGTTTCAGTTGCGTATATCAATCTGAAAATCCATGCAAATGACCGGGTAAAAGGCCAAACGCTCATTGTCAGCGCAACGACTCTTGGAAATGTCGCAGGCAGTATGATTGGAGGCACTTTGATTGATAGTTTTGGCGTTGCAGCCATGTTGATGACAGGTTTAATCAGTGTCATAATCGGTTTTGTATTTGTCATGATCGGACTAAAAAAATGAATTTTCACAAGAATAAGCCACCTCAAGTCGAAGGTGGCTTTTTTTCAGTTGATTCCAGTAATATTTTCCCTGAATTCAATGATTTCAGCATCATTTTTAAACAGGTTGAGATAGCTGCAGACAGCAATCGAAAAATCGACGAAAGCATATCCTTTCGCTGTTATGATGTGTTCATCCACTACAACTCTTTGATCTCTGTAATAAACCCAGTCAAATGGGTTATCCACTCCAAAGACCGATTTTTGATCGTTGCTCCAGGATTCGATGCTTGTAGTATACCTGTGAGTCCCCAGAACACCCGATATAGCTAGCATCCAAGGCGCTGCGCAAATGGCCGCAATCATTTTTTGATCTTCATACAGCTTCTTCAAGAGACTTGAAAGTTCATGGTTGGTCCCGAAATGCCATCCGCCTGGTATTATGATGCCATCCACTTTTAGTTTGCTCTGTGTGAAGTTCTTGATGGTCATCTTTGGCACATAAGCGATGCCGCATTTACTCGTTTTGACTCTCAAATCCGAAGCGATGGTAATGACTTCATAGCCATTATCCACTCCCAACATATGACACAAGAGTGTCACTTCAAAATCAGCCATATCATCATAGATGTATACTAAAATCTTCTTGTACATGAGCCCCTCCATCCATTGTCCCGCAATTGAAACTCTAATATCTATATTATGTCCCCCAAAGACTAAAAAACTCTTTATTTATCATTAAATTTTCATTATATTTAACACAGTCTTCAAGAGATGCTCATTCAGATTTGACATTCGGGTGTTACAATCAGAACAACAAAGGAGGTAACACCATGATCAATACAGTTATTTTCGATTTCGACGGAACGATTATCAACACAAATTCACTTATAGAAGAAGGTCTCAATCATTTTTCATATATGCATAGAGGCTACCATTTCACAAAAGAAGAAATGCTTGAATTAACTGGAAAACCACTCGAAACACAAATGGCTGCCATAGACAAACAATTGAGCAAACTCTTGGTGGAGCAGTTCAAAGTATGGTACAGCAATCACCACAATCAAAAAACATCCGCCTTCCCAGGAATGATAGAATTGCTACGCTTTCTGAGGAGATTGAATCTCAATCTGGCAATCGTGACCAACAACAGCAGGCCATCTCTTGAAATGGGACTCAAACATTTGGGCATTGAGGACGTATTTCATATAACTCTAAGCCGTGATGAAGTGAGTGCCACAAAACCTGAACCAGACGGTTTGATAAAAGTCCTGAACAAGTTTGAAGTCCATCCTCATGATGCTATCTTTATTGGAGATACCGACAATGATATATTGGCCGCTAAAGCTGCCGGCATAAAAAGCGTCATGGTGGCATGGAGCATACTTGACGAAAATTCCATAAAAGCACTAAGCCCGGACCACATTCTTCATGAATCTCCACAGTTGTTGGAACTGTTGGCTCAGTCTATTGTGGCAGCATGATTACTTCACTCAAAATGGATACTCTTTCATCTATTTCCTTGAGTTCATGAATAGACCTATCTTATTGTCAACAAGCAATATGTGGTGAATCAGCCAATCTTTAATGAACAAATTTATTTTTATGAGATCACTGTTGGTCACCACATCCTTACCATGTTCCATAATCAACTCTTTTACTTTAATTTTGAAATCGTTATGAAGTTGAAGATGCTGTTCATAATCATCGTATCCGATCTCCCTTTGAAGCGTTTCCTCCCTTTCGAAATGAGTATCCACATAATCCTCAAGAAACTCAAGAAACTCCGGATAATAAGCATGTCCTTGACCGCTCTTCATCAATAAATACAGTTTCTCAAAATGTTCAATGATTTTTTTATGGTCTTCATCTATTGATTGAACACCAATTTCGAATCCAGAATTCCATTTCAACATGTGAATGCCTTCTTCCACATGTTGAATTCTTGGATCATGCCCAAGTTGAACTTGACCTAAATCCTTCTTGGATAAACTGAGGACTACTTTTCTAATGAATGTTTCATTGGTGAACGGTTTGAGAATGAAATCCGTGCATCCTAGAGAAATCGCTTTGTTGAGCGTGTTCAGATCGGAATTTTTGCTCAACACTAAAATCGGTATGTTGATTTGTGATGAGTGTTCTCTGATACTCTCTATGGTTGCTTGAAGATCGAGGTCTTGATTGTCAAGATCGATGATCACCAATGAAGCTTCTTTAAAAACTATATTTGATCTTATTGTTCTGACTTGGTGGTTGCTCATTGTTTCAAATCCTTTGATTCCATTGTCCTCTAGTGCCTTCTCAAGCCTCAATTTCAGAATTTCCACATCTTCAATGATGACCAATCTTCCCATATTATTCTCCTTGCATACGTTAATAGCGGTATGTTGATTTGTTCCTAATTATAGTATTTCCACAGTGCCTTGTCCACCATCCAATTTTACTTTATCTCCGGTCTTGAGTTTAATGGTAGCATTGACGCATCATAATAATCCCTTCGACGGTCAGGGTCATTTGTCCATGTTTCAGGGTCGAATCGTCCCTTGATCACGGATGGAAATGGAGGAAAACTCTTATATTTCTCATAATTCGCTCGTCTTATCGGGATGAGCTCACGCTTGATTTCTCCACCTGAAAGCAACTGCTCCACTTCATCGATGTATAAAAAGAATACCTCTTCTCCAAGATCATGGTATGCACCGGTTCTAAGTGCAAATAATCGGATCAATCGATAGACCCTCACGAACTCGGAACGTGCTTTTTCTCTCAAATTCATAGCATCAGACGCACTTTTCAATTCTTTTTTAAGCCACATGATTTTGTTGGGATAGCGCTCTATAAACCTCACAAAAGCCTCATCGTATTTCTTGCGCTGATTTTTAAGCATTAACTCTACATCTATGTCCAGCGCTTCATATTCTCTCACTTGCTTTTCGATCCACTCCGGATTTTCTGAGTCCACCGGTAAACTGAGTTCATATTCCTGAGTACCTCGATGACCGTACTTCAGGTTATACTGTTCATGACTCATCTCACCCGATAGCACTTTTGAAATGCCAATCATTGGTCCAAGGATTTCCAGTTCCTGATCACCTCTGAGATTAGACATTAGCATGCTGCTGTGCTCCGGGCCAACCATTTTAGTGAGTTTTTTGTTTAAAGCCGTAATTTTGGGCATGCCAATAGCTGCAGCGCCGGCGCTTAGCCAAGCCTTCAAAACATAGGGTTTGAGGCCCTCTTTCCAAATCTTCAACAACGCCTCGGGGGTTTCTGCTTTTTCTAGCTTTAGATGCATTTGCCTATGCCACTCAGGCGTTCCGTTTAAAAATGGCTTAAGTTTCCTTGCCGCATTTCGCGACTCTTTGCCAATGTTTAAAGCTTTTGGAACCATAATTTTAAGCGCTTCACTTCTGCTCATCGGATGATTTGGGAGGGTCATGCCTTTTGGCAGTTCTCCGTAGAGGTCGAATATCCTTTTCATGGCGCCTTTAGATAATGGACCCATTATTGCTTTAATGACATTTATGCGTCTACTGATGTTCATATAAGGTCTGCCACAAATGTTTCCAGACCATTCGTCAAGAATTTTGCCGATTGACCAAGTCAATGGCGAATAGACATCTGTAATCACTTCAGAGATGTGGGTGTTGATCCAAATTTCGTCATCCATAAGTGTGTAATTGATATCATAATGATTTATGTTGTCAGGCGATAGTGTCATTATTGGTGTGGCCTCCTTTTTTTGTAAGATTGATCATGCATACTTATTCACTTATTATAGTTTATCAAAAATGATGACGAAAAAACCACCCCATTTGGAGTGGTTTAGAATTTTTAATAAGAAACATGTCACGCAAGCGCGACTTGATCTGCATCATTCTCTATATCCAATTCTTTTTCACTTGCAGCAACAACAACGGCACATGAAGCATCTCCGATGACGTTGACAGAAGTTCTTGCCATGTCAAGTATACGGTCGATACCAGCAATAAGAACCAATCCTTCAAGCGGCAATCCAACTGACTGAAGAACCAATGTGAGCATGATGAAACCTGCTCCTGGAACGCCTGCAGTACCAATGGATCCAAGTGTTGCAGTGATTATGATTGTTACCATTTGTCCAACTGAAAGATCTATTCCATAGACCTGAGCCAGGAAGAGCGCACAAACACCTTGATATAGTGCTGTTCCATCCATATTGATTGTTGCGCCAAGTGGCAGAACAAACGATGCGATTTTCTCAGATACGCCAAGGTTATCTCTAGTGTTGCGAATGGTGACCGGCAGAGTACCCGCGGAGCTGGAAGTACTAAATGCAGTGACTGCAGCAGGTGCGATGCCTTTAAAGAATCTGACCGGGCTCATTTTTCCGAATACTTTTACCGCAGTGGAGTATACCAATACGGCGTGAATCACGCAACCCAAATAAACTGCAAAAATTACCATGCTGAGTGGTTTTAACACATCGAGTCCATAAGAGGATACTACTGGAACGATCAATGCAAATACACCGATTGGAGCCAGCAACATTACAAATGCTGTGATTTTGTACATAATTTCAGCAAGGCTGTTGAAGAAACCGATGAAAGGTTTTGAAATATTTTCAGGTAGTGATGTCGAACCGATTCCGAGGAAAAGTGCGAACACAATGACCTGAAGAATGTTGCCGTCAACAAGTCCTTTTAAAGGATTTGCAGGAACCATGTTGAGCAAAGTATTGATAATGGAAGGGACTTCAGCTGCTTCTGCAGTAGCGGCAACAGGAATGGATAGACCTGCCCCCGGCTGAAGAATTGTAGCTAACAAAAGGCCAACTGTAACAGCGAACGCTGTAGTGACGAGATAGTATCCCAGTGTCTTTCCGCCAATTCGACCAAGCGCTTTCGGATCTCCGATACTAGCCGCCCCAACGACCAATGACGAAAAAACCAGAGGAACGATAATCATTCTAATCAAATTGAGGAATAAAGTACCAAACGGTTTGATATACGTTTGGGCAATTTCCGGTGCCCCTTGAAGCAACATACCTACAATGATACCTAAAATAAGACCCAATAAAATTTTCGTAGTCAGTTGCATCTTCTTTTTCTTCATTTTTGAACCCCCTTTTATATTTGGTTATCTCAATTATAATATAAAAATAACAAAACATAACAAAAAGTAACAAATAAATTAATTTTTTTTAATAGTTCAAACAATTTGATTTTTTGCAAAAAAAAGCCGCCTCCTATAATCGGAAAGCGACATGATGATTTTATAACCCCAATGTAGGATACATCTGATTTTCTAGTGTTCTTAAAACAAAATTGAGATGCTTCTTTTCTTCATTCATCACTACTGCAATCTCATCAGGAGCGATGTTTGGGTATAAAGATCTTAATTCCTGTACGAGAATCAACGTGTCTCTTTCTATTTTTTCAGCAACTACCAGTGCGTCTTCCTTAACAAATCTTTTTTTGACCGCATCGTTTCTGAAATAACTGAATTTAACAAGTGACTCTAAAAACTCGAGCGCATCGTCATCCACTTCAACTGAAAGATCCCCTTCAAATTTGTTCATCAAAGCGGTATAGATTTCTTCATGTCTTTCTTCATCCTTAGCAAGTTTCTCGAATACGGCCTTAGCTTTGGGGTGTGACACCTTACCTGACAAATCGTGGTAAAGTTCAGCAACCTTTTTCTCAGATTCTACCAACAACATCAACAATTCTTTTCCATTATAGGTTTTCATGGGCACCCTCCTTTATTCAAGGATTTTATACCCACTAAAAAAGTATAGCTAACAAAGTGTTTTGTACTTTTTACTTTAATTTTAATTTTCTTAGTGCTTCAGCCATAGGCGACTCATAGGTGGCTTCCTTCTTTTGCTCTTCCAGGAACTTTTGCACATCTTTTGCGCTACCCTTCCCACTGGCTTCTTTCCTTCTGTTGTTGAATGCTTCCAACTTTTCCCTGTGTCCGCATTTGCAGAAAAAAGTTTTGTTCTCACCTTCTCCTCTGAGTTCAAGTTTCTTATGGCAAACAGGGCATCTTGCATTGGTGACCACTGCAAGAGATTTGCGATAGCCGCACTCTCTATCTTGGCATACCAACATCTTTCCTTTTTTCCCGTTGACTTCTAGAAGAAATTTCCCGCACTCCGGACATTTTTCTCGTGAAAGATTGTCATGTTTGAACTGGGCTGTACTGTTCTTGATTTCGCTGACAGATGATTTTGTATAATTCTTGATTTCCTTCATGAAACTCTCTTTTTTAAGGTTTCCCGAAGCGATGAGCTCCAGCTTGCTTTCCCATTCAGCGGTGAGTTCAGGTGTTTTGAGTTCCTTTGGTACGAGTTCCAGAAGTTGTTTGCCTTTGGATGTGATATGAAGGTGTTGCCCCTTTTTTTCTATTAAAAACGAATTGATCAATTTCTCAATGATATCCGCTCTGGTCGCAACTGTTCCGATTCCACAGGTCATATTTTTATTCGGTTTCTCCATTGCCGTTAATAGAGTGCCTTCCGTGTGATAAGCTGGAGGTTGAGTGGATCCTGACGTCAATTTGAGCCCAGCGCACTCCAACACGTCTCCTTTTTTTAGAAGTGGAAGCATCTGGTCTTTGAGTTCGTCTGAGTGGTCATCGTCATCGAATGAATTGTTGTATGCGGCTTTCCATCCAATATGGATCACCCGTTTGCCTTTTGCCTTGAAGGTTTCCTCACCTAATCTGGCGACAATCTTGGTCTGTTCGTACTCAAAAGGCGGAAGCAATACTGCCAGAAATCGCTTTACGACCAAATCATAGATTTTTCTCTCATCTACTGACAACCTGTTCAGCATGACGCTCTGTTCAGTCGGGATGATGGCATGGTGGTCCGATACTTTGAAATCGTCCACGAATGATTTGTTGGTTGTGATAGGAGATCTCAAAATTTGCCCTGCAAGGGCTCCAAATTCACCTGTACCACATGCCCGAATCCTATCTTTGAGTGTCGGCACGATATCTTTTGAGATAAATCTCGAGTCCGTTCTTGGATAGGTCAAAATCTTATGTTCCTCATAGAGCTTTTGCATGGCGTTCAGAGTCTGTTTCGCAGAAAATCCAAAACGTTTGTTGGCTTCACGTTGAAGTTCAGTGAGGTCATACAACCCCGGCGAGTAAGACTTCTTGTTCTGCTTTTCTATTTCAGATATCTTCAACGTTTTTCCTTTGAGAACGCTTAGAATATTCTCAACGCGCTCCTTGTCAAAGGATCGTGTAGACTGGCTTTTGAAATCGGTCCAAGTCATATGAATGCCTTTAGCCATTGCAGTGATGCCATAAAATTCCTGTGATCTGAATTTTTGAATTTCTGCTTCACGGTCAGCAATCATTGCAAGTGTAGGAGTCTGCACCCTTCCACATGACAGCTGGGCGTTGAACTTTGTGGTGAGCGCTCTCGTCGCATTCATCCCAACATACCAATCGGCTTCGGATCTAGCTCGTGCGGACATGTAAAGATTTTCGTATGCTTTGCCATCCTTTAATTTGTTGAATCCTTCTCTGATGGCCTGGTCCGTTACCGATGACACCCAAAGTCTTTTTACAGGTTTTTTCACTTTGCTCTTCTCAAGAATCCATCTTGCGACGAGTTCACCTTCTCGGCCTGCATCAGTAGCAATGATAATTTGGTCGACATCTTTTCTGACCAATAATTGCTTGACTGTGTTGTATTGCTTCCTTGTGTTTGGAATGATTTCCAGGTTGAGTGGCTCTGGAAGCATCGGAAGATCCTCAAGTTTCCATTTCTGGTATTTTGAATCATATGATTCCGGATCAGCTAGTGTCACCAGATGACCAAGTGCCCAAGTGACGATATATTTTGAACCTTCAAAATATCCGTTTCCATTTTGATTGCATTGTAATACTCGTGCTATATCCCTACCGACCGACGGTTTTTCCGCCAATACTAAGCTTTTACTCATAAGTTGCCTCCTAATGTACGTTAATACCATTATAACATAGGAAGTGCTTATTGGGGACAGGTCTGAACTGGTACCTGGGGACAGAGAGCAGGGAAGTCAGGGGCGGGGCGCAAAAAACGCGCCAGGGTGGAGCAGGGAGGGCTGGAAAGGCTGGAAAAAATCAACGTCGTTGAAAAGACAGGAAAAATCCAAGTCATTGATAATGATGATTCAAAGGATTGCCCGACAGTGAGACCGTGTTGCTCACCTACCCTCAACCCTATTCCAATCACAATGGTGGGCATATCACTTTTGGCCCCGATGGTTACCTTTACATCGCCAGTGGTGATGGTGGATCCAGTGGTGATCCATTGAACAATGCTCAAAACCTGGGCAATCATGGAGGAAATAAACCTCGTCGAAAATGGCGGCAATTACGGTTGGAACAGCATGGAAGGCACACTGGACTATACACAATCCGATATAGATAAAAGCACCCTCTTAGCTTTAATCTTTTCCAACTTTCCCTGCTCTTTATCCTATCCCTTTTGAAAATTCATCAATTTCGGAATCCAAAAATCCAATGATCTGTTTTTCAGACTCGATGATTTTATTGATGATAAATCGGTGAACTACTCACCACCTAAAAACAACATCTCGCTGAGATTTGTTTTATTGAGG
>JACUUV010000051.1 GCA_014859095.1 Clostridia bacterium
TCACCGTGAACCAAATATAAAAAACTTATTGGTTCATCATGAACCAAATATAATATCTTATTGGTTCATCATGAACCAAATATAATAGCTTATTGGTTCACCGTGAACCAAATATAAAAAACTTATTGGTTCATCATGAACCAAATATAATAGCTTATTGGTTCACCGTGAACCAAATATAAAAAACTTATTGGTTCATCATGAACCAAATATAATAGCTTATTGATTCATCGTGAACCAAATACAAAAAGCTTAGTGGTTCACCGTGAACCAGTAGGCTTTTTATTACAAAAAACATACCCAATTCGATTGCTTGCATTTATTTCTAAAGTTATATTGGCCTTTTTACCAGACTTGAATGTAAAATTTTCAATAATGCTACTAGTCCGTTTTTTTTGTAGTAACTCGACGATATCTCTTTCAGTAAGCACATATTCATCTCCAGATATTATTCTTTTTGAAATTACAAAGTTGCAATTTGGATATGTTGAACAACCCAGAAAATTTTCATGTTCTTTCAATGCTGCGCCACAAGTACATTTAAAATTATTAATTAAGAATGAATAGTTAGGAATTAAAGTTTTTGAATATGCCAACGACTGTTCATAAGTATCCATTGCAATAATATGAGCAGATAAGACTGTCTCAATATTTTTATAACCGGTAAATATATTTACAAGATCAATGTATAGATTGTTTAAATTATCAGTATTGAGTAATGGAGATTTAGAATTCATAATGAATGAAAGACCTTCAGGAGTAATAAAATAAGCTTTATCATCATCACGACTAATAATATTTGATAATTCAAGTTTTTCAATGTACATGTTCCATTTTTGAGCATCACCAATTGAAAAGTGTCTATATTTTGTTTTGTCTTTCTTTGAAAGCATTGGTTTACCCATGTTTATCAGTTTATTGATTATTTGCTTTCTATTCAAAGGATTGATTGACTTGGTAATATATCCTTTAATTTCCATAATATTACTATTTAATTCTATTTGTGATCCAATTGGATAAAGAGTTTTGTAATAGTTGGTGTCAATCAGAAGTTCTTCAAAAACATCTAATTTACTACATTCAAAGATATTGCTACCAAAGTAGATGTCCGAATTTTTCTTTAAAACGATAGAAATATTGGCGCTTCCATAACCTTCAATTATTTTAGAGAACGCTTTAGGAGCTGGTAAGAAGACAGACATATATCTGGAAACTATCATGTCATATACGCTTAATTCGTTTTGAGATAGCTCAAATAAATTTTCTTTTGGTAATGGAAGAATTGCATGAGTATGATCCATAGAAACCACATAATCATTAACGTAATTATTCTTGATGTGATCAGTGATGCAGCCTTCTGAAACTCCATGGCTTTCAATATGATCAATAAGATGTGAATATCTTTTATCAAATAAAGTTAGATTATTAATCAATTTTTCTACCATACTGGAATGAATAAATGGTGTTCGAGTGTCAGGGTTGGTAATATAGCCTTTCTTGTATAGATTTCTTAATACTTCTTCAATGTTGGCTTTATCTTTAGCAATTTTTACAATTGATGGGAATGTAAATAATAAATGTTTTGATGAAGTTCTTTCAGCGTATTTTGATTTGATAATTGTAAAGTTGTTTTTTGCAAGAGAATAGACTTTATTGGCATCTTCTATTGTTTTGAATTTGTATTTACCATTGCGCATAACTTTTCCATTTATTTTGTCCAAGTTTATTTCAACAGTATAAAAATCGGATAGAGTATTACCCTTCATTTGCTCTTCGTGTTGCAGAAGAAGGCTTAGAATGTAATATTGATGAATGCTCAATTTAATACTTGAGTGAGAAACGGCTGATGAATTATGCCAATAATAGTCAATGAGTTTTTTTGCCAAATAAAAATGGCTGATGTTCTTGTAGTCGATATTATCCTGTAACAAGTCGACGTCCGTATCAAGTGCTCTAAGTAAGATACCAGGATCATTTATCCAAATTCGCTTTATTTCGACAATATTATGCTTGTTTTCTAATTGTGAAACCATCATATCAAAGTTGAATTGAGCTTTTTCAGAAGGATTAAACAGGTTCACCAATATTGTGCTTTTTGATTCACTTATGATTTTATCAACATCCTTAATATGCTTTGAATTGGTTGAATTAAGACAGATTTCATATGCTTTATTCTTGATTTTGATTGTTTTTATGACGGTACCTACGGTATTGAAACCGACCATAAATTCTGAATCACAATAATAACAGCTATATCCGCTTGTGGTAAGTTGATCAAAATAGTTTTTGTTATCAGTTACATATAGAATTTTCATTTTATAATCACCTCGAATGACTTTCCTAATCCTTTTAGCTTCAATGTGGTGCGGATGATGGACAAGAAATAATCAATTGCTGCTGGTTTAGTAGACCCTTCAATTAGAAGTTCAAGCGACTTGCTAGTTAAATTGCCTACTTTAACATCAAATTTATCGAATACTTTCTTACAATATGCAGTATATAAAACGTCATCAAAAAAATCTGATTGATGTTCCACTTTGAAAATCACATTCCCTAAAGACGAGTATTGGAATCGCTTGAGAATCTTTAATTGAGTTTTTCTTTTGAGCGATTTTAATTCGTCGACTGAAAATTTTTTGTACTTCTCTTTATAAGTTGAAATAAAGTATTCGCTATCGGAGATCAGGCTCATATCGAGCGTAGATACAAGTATTGTTAAGTTCATGCGCTGGGCTAGAGTAGAAATGTCGTCAACTACTTTTACAATATTATTGTTCGCGAACAATAATTTTATGAATTCGGTAGCATCCTCGTTAAAATTTGTAATTTCATATGGAAGAGAAGTAATGTTATCAATATCAAAAGCTATTGAGAAGCTTCTTTTAGTTGAAACATACACTTCACCCTTTGATATGCATATGCTTTGAAGTTCGTGATAATTGATTTGATTATTCTTTGCTTCTTGAGTCTGTTGGCATACTGTTGTGGGGATATCAGAAACATTTGTTTTAACTTTTTTCTCATTATCGTGAACGCTAGTAAAATGTTCTAACTCGTTCAAAACACTCAATTGATTGATGGGATTGTTGTCGTTTTTTTCTCTTTGCCTTGGCTTTTTTATGATTTTTTCTATGGTTTGTTTGGAAATTTTTTTATCTGATTTATTTGCAATGTCTGAAGAACCTAAACTGGTACTTGAATTTGTAGACTCTTTGGCAGCCATCAGTTGCTTCATAATGTTTGATGAATAGGTTTTCTTTGTTGCCGTGTTTGTTAACTGATCTATGCACAGATCGATATCGAAGTTAATCTTTCGCTCAATGATCTTATCAATAAATATCTTAATGTTATCTCTGATAGTATTATCATCTTGAAATAGTGATAGTAGAATTGAATCTAAAAGCTCTTTATTATCTTGCTTAGAAACGATAATGCCAAAGATCTCTTTTGTGGCATCACATATATCGTTGTATTGATCTAGTACATAATATTGAAATGTATTTTCGTCAAATCTTTCATCAGGACCATTATGGTAAACGTGGTTTAACAATTTCAGTTCATTTTCTAGTCTAGACAATACGTTTAGATCATAATATTTGCAAATTCGACAGTATTTCAGTACATTTTTATATTTTTTGCGAATAATATCGCAAGAGTTACTATGTAGTAACTCTTGCGATAACGTTGTGAAATCAAACGTATTAATAATGCTGCTGGAATCATTCAATGAAATCTGTCTAATAAGTTCCAAATCATCCATTGAATTGTATGGTCCGGTTAGTGTTATTTCTAAAGGGATGTCCTTATCTGAAATGCAATTTGGAGTATTTAACATATTTATTGTCACCTCGTTTTTAATTCAAGAATACTTGAAACGTTCTTAGCAAATGTTTCATTGGTTGATTCACTAGCAGTGACCAGGTTGGTTGGCTTTTTATTCTTTTGTGATAATAACGTCTGCAAGGACTTAGCGGACTTCTTTTTCACTTCACTTTTCTGTGTCAAATTGAAATCAGAAAGTTTACTTCTTGATTCTGAAAATGAAGCTTCTGCTTGTTGTCTCTTTAATAATGCCGATTCGATCATTTCAATGATTCTTTTTGGTGGGTTTTTTAGAATGCTTAGTGAGTAAATTATCACTTTTTCTTTTTCTTGATAACTATGTTTGCCAATATTTCTAATTGCTGTTTCATAATCTTGCGTGGTATTTACATCATAAATACCATAATGCAAGTAACGTACATTGCTAAGCTTTTCAGACATTTTTGTCCTTATCATAAGTTCATCGTGCGAATTCAAAAGGGTGGATTTTTTATTCTTGATAATTAATAAAGCGGATATAATGGCTTCACTCAAATTATATCCATCAGTAAATACTGAGCTTTCAGTACTACTATTTACAATAGTATCCAAATCATCTTTTAAGCGTGTGTTAAAAGAATACTTTGAGAATGATAAGAAACCAGGTTCACTGAATATATCTAGTAACTCTGATTTATCAAAGCTTTCATCAGAAGGAAGCGATGAAGTCACAGTAACTTCAGTAATAAGAGACAAAACAGAAGCGTTACCTTGTTCATGCCATTTCAGCTTACTCTTGTCATTCCTAAGAGCTTCTTGCATGAGTTTCTCATTGTCTACTAAAAGAATTGAACCTAGGGTTCCATCATTTTGAAGTTCTACTAGCTCTTGAAGAGCTTCTGCTGCATTAAGTTTTACTCTATGCCCTGAAGAATCATCAGGAATCATAGCGATTACTCCTACCGTTGGTTTTCCTTCGCTTATTATGTTTTCATTCTCATCCTCTTCGTAACCAATTCTTGAGTGGCCATCTCTTATCAGATTTGAAACGATCCTCACAACATCTGTAACAGAACCGGAACCTGTACCACCTCCAAAAGCAGCAGCTACCCAAATGAAGTCGGCTTTTTTGAGATTTTCATCTTCAACTAGATTATTTTGAAGGATTTCAATGTTTTCATGAACCGCCTTCAGACCAATACTTCTATCTTTTTTTGCACCATCAAAACCCGAGAATCGAGTAATTTTGTAATTAGTGTTTCCAATTTTCTTTAATGTGAGTTCTGCATTGGTCAGATCCTCTTGAGCTGTGTTAAACAATGATACATAGTGACCAACCCTGTTGAACTCTATGGAGAGTTTTCCACCGCCTTGTCCAAGTGCTACTACACCATACTTAACTTTGTCAATTTTTGCATCTGGATTAATGAGGTGACCTTCTAACTTAATGTTGCCTAGTTCTGGAATTGAATAGATTTTGTTTGCCATATTTTCCTCCATTTATTTGATTTTAATATCTAAATTTTCTTGTCATAACCTGTTTCTGAATAGAAGATGAGACCTTGAGCAGTCGCTAAATATTTATCTAGGTATGCCACACCCGTTTCAGTAACTGTATATAATTTTTCTTTTCCCTGATGTTCAATTTCAATAAAGCCTAATCCATCCATAAAGCGCAAAACTGAATTTATTGTATGTTTACTCTCTTGAAACTCTTTTAGAATTGCCTTCTTTGTAACCTGCTTCATATGTTTTTTTGTTTCAATTATGATAAATAGTAATGCTTTATTGAGTATCCTATCTGTAATCAGACGATCATAATTGCTTGATATAATATCTTCGATTGTTTGCAATTGATATGCCATGTCTTCCTCCATTGCTTGTGATGTTTGCTTTTTTCAATATTTATTGATTTTATATAGGGGTACTTTGTTTTTTGTCAGAGTACCCTTGTTAGTGCAATAGGGGTACTCTGACATCTCGATAGGGGTACTTAGAGTACCCCTATCTATGTTTATTATAGTTTGCAACATGTCTAAGGTATTACACTCTGAACAAAAAAAATTCAAAAGAATTTCAAGAGGGGAGTGAGAAAGTAAAATAAGAATTATTCAGATCCAGAGAAGTCATGAAAATTTCAAGATATGGTAAAAAAATGATAATTATGAAGTTCGTATGAAGTGCATATAAAGTGCATGTAAGAATATCTTATTGTCTCATAAGTTGATTTGTGATAAAATCCACGTAAGAACAAGTGGGTGAAACCTTTGAAATTTATGGAATTATGTAAAAAAATCTAAGAGTACCCTTGAATTACATTTTTCTTTAAAATTTTCCCAACTACTTATGAATTTTTGAGGTGAAAATGGAACGTACAAATTTGAATATGAAAATGCAGTCAATTTTAGAAAATGTAAATAACATTGAAAAGGTATATGGAATAGAATTAATGTCCAGTCAATATGAATATCTGCTTCATCATTTGTTTGTTATGACGATTGCCACTACAGATCAATTGTCAAAAGTTATTAACTTGGAACGTAGTAAAATTGTTATGTCAATGAGTCATGGTGTCAGCAAAGGTTTGCTTGAATCTCAAATTTTCATGTATAATGGAAATCCTACAAGTTGGTATAGTTTAACGACAAAAGGCAAGAAATATATAAGTCCATTTTTTCTTCAATGTGCTTATGACATAAAACATAGACCGTTTAAAAAGCAGCTAGAACATTTTATTGAAGCAGGCTCTTTATACTATGCTGTTTATAATGAATGTGAGAGCGTAGAATTTACTAGAGAACAAACACACACTGTTGGTGGGGTAGATGTTTTAAGACCTGATGCTGAGATCATAATTAACTATGGGACAACTTCAGAACATTTCTATATTGAGCACGATAGAGGTACAGAAACTAAAAAAGTGCTTCTTGATAAGTTAAATTTAGCTTATGGTTTATATATCATGAGCGGTGAAACGGTCAATTTAGTTTTCACGGTGTCAAGGGAACAAATGGTAAAGAATAAAAAAGCTAAGGAAATTGCTGAATCGTCAAGCGTAAGAAAGTTGACGGAGCTTGTTAAAATATTGCGCAGTACAAAATCAGTTATGTCCAAGTTAAGCTTTGAGGATATAGAGATGCTTGTTGATGCAATAAAGGATTATTATAGCGATTCACCTGATCCTAATCATTATGCAATCATAAACGACAATATAAACTTGCTTACTCGGTTTTTAGAAATCAATCAAGAAATGAACCTTCAGACAAAAGAAGATGTACTTTCAAAATATCATGAAGAAGACACAAACAGGAAAATTGCACTGGACAATGCAACTCAAATTGCTTTATTAGGTCAAACCACATATAGAGTAAATCAAATTATTGATGCAATAGTTGATTCTGATGATTTTGTGGAAGTGAAGAAAGAGTATTTGATGAAAAACAGTGAAATTCTTTCAAAACATACTATTAATGATTCTGGCAGCACATATATTCCAAGTTTTAAATCGCTTCTTTTAGAAAATGAGTTGATTATCGATACCTTGCATAGCACAATGAGATATTTCGATAAAAGAACATTCAACATTCGAAATGCCAAGAGTTATTTTGAAGTGCTATTTGACCTTGAAGGACAGTCATTTGATTATTGTTCAGTTGCCATTAATGCCGATGGTAAGACAATCAAGAAAAATATCAGTTCAGGAATACTGACAATTGGCAGTAAGAAAGTAGCGCTTGTGATCTTGGAACCATCAGTTAGTTTATCTGATAAACTGAAATTGGAATTGATGATCTCAAGTAAAGTAACGCATAATTATGATTCTTTGAGAGTGATCGTACTCAGTAGGCAAAGAACAGGAAATTCTGATTTCCTTGAATATGAAGATGTTATTGAGGACCAGTTTATTTTCTAGGTTGATGTTGATGAATAGCTTGTGTTTTGTTATAATAATTTTAATTCAAGTTATGTTTTTTATAATTTCAAAGTCCAGCAACGACTGGCACAAAACTAAGAGGCAATAAGTCTATCCATTTGGGTAGACTTTTTTTATTGCCTAAAAAGGGGAGGAGAGCATTTATGAAAGCAATACCCGTTTACACAGAGGAATTATTGAAGGTAGTCTACACAGAACTACGAAGACGATATCCAATTGGCACTATTCCTGAATTTCAAATCAATCTTGATCAGCATAACAATATCATGGAAATCTTTGGTGCAAGAAGCGACTTAACACAAAATTTTGTTAAGCACATGAAAAAGCAGTTCTTGTATTTTTCTGAGGATGAAGAACGGTTCTATTTGAATTCAAAACTGCTGCTAAAGTTGTCATATTCAAATTACATCGTGACATCTTATGGAGTGATATTTAGCAATGTAATGGATTTTGGTCTTTTAAAGTTTCGTTTCTTTGAGAGCGGAAAGGTACCCATTAACACATTTGATGTCGATGCAGGCAGTTATATACATGCCTTTATCAAAGCAAAAATGAATCATAAGTTACTGGGATTTCCATTTCACAAAATCGATTTTGTAATAGAGTAAAACAACAGTTTAGTCCACTTCTACAGGTTAGAAGAAATTAATTAGCAGGTCTAAGAGATTGGAGGAATAAAATGTATTTTGAAAACAAGTGGAGTGATTCAAAGATTGAATTCTCTCAAAGGATGATATGCTTTTACAAGAAAAGAAGTAGTGTTAGAAAAAAGATTATCAATGAGAGTAGATTTGATGAGTTAAGGAACTGGAGACTTGTCTTAAGAGATGAAAGACGAATGGAATTGCTTCAGTACTTTGTGACTGATGATGGAACTGGTGAATCGTATAATAAGATTTATCTATTAGAGTGCAAAAGCGAAGATGATGTATGGCGTTTTATTAAAGATCAGAATCTTCAAACTGAGTACCTTGAGCCACCTGTATCAGCACATGATTGTACTGGTGCTTTATATGGTGGAGAACCAGTTATAAAAAAACTATGTAAAGACCGGTATACTTTAAAATACAGATTTCATTTTGATGTGTAGGCCATTATGAAAGATATCATTTACGAGTATATAGAGGAGTTTATCAGCGAATCCAGTTTGGCTTTAGAACTTGATGGTAAGCATGAAGTGAGAAAGTATGCACCGTACTGGATAAAGGACATTTACAGTTTCGCCTCTAAAGTCTATTTTCAGTTACACGAATCCGAAGAAGAGAACATCAATTGGATTCATAGGTACAATCCAGTAGGCAAGTGCGGCATCGAAGTGATTGCAGATGAAATTTATGATAATCTGAAGAAGTATAAGGTCTTTTCCTATTATTTTGAAGTGAACCATGAACATCTTCGTGATCTAATCAAACAAATGAATTACTTTCCTCAAGCTTATTATCAAGAGGATCCATTAGTCTTTGATGAGATAATAGGCTTTTCGAATGCACTTTATAACGTTGATGATTTACCGCCGCTGCCACTTTCTTCATATCCAATGTTTGCCTACTCGTCTGATGATTTTACACCGGACGTACTGGAGTACGAGGCTTTGAGAAACAGTAAAAGTGAACTGGAATCTGTACTGCCAGTACTGTATGGTCATACTGATTCAGAGAATTTTTTAAAAAACATGATAGAGATTTTATCGAAGTTTGACATTCCTATGGAAAGGATGATTGAAGGTAAAACATCTTCAGATGAGGTTGAACTGTCGTTTTACATGAATGGAATAGAAAGACAAATGCATGTAAGAAAGCTGATGTTTACAAAAAAGTTTAAGACATCCTTTACTGGACTGGAGTTAATAAAAATCATAAGCACATTCCTTAGTGAAACGTCGCTGAAATTGATTGGCCTTTCTAAAGAAAGAGGATCAAGCGAATCGGCAACTTATGGTATTTATCCTATGAAGGATTCTACCGTTCACGGTCTAAAACTAGAGTTGCCAAAACATATGAGTGAACGTGAATTAGAACTTTTTGAGGCACAATCCGTTTATCTCATAAAAGAGACATTGTTTATTCTAGGCAATCCTGTAATGTCGACATCATATGGCGCGGACTCAGTCTTGACACATATTCTTGTGAATAAGGTTTATCCAAACATTGATGTGTATCATGGCAAGACGGGGCTTAATTTTCCCGAAGTATACGAAGTCGAAAGAAAACTTCTTGAATCGGGAATTATAAAACGTGAACATTTGCATTACGGGAAAAACAAAGAATCTTATTGGAATCTAGTTGATGAGTACGGTTTGAATTTTGATCGAAAGGGGAGTAGAGTACAAAATCATGCAGGCAAGAAAATTAGTGTCTCAGAGAAATGCTGTACACTATTAAAACACTTGCCATTTAAAGAAGCGATAAATGAGCATCATTGGAACATTAACTTTGCAGGATTAAGAGCTGATGAATCAAGAGCCAGGGACCTAGCTGCTAAAAGAGATGGACCTATCTATTATGCAAAGTCATGGAGTCTGTACAGAGTTAATCCAATAATATTTTGGACAGATGAAAAAGTATGGGAGTACACTAAACTAAAGAATATCCCATATGCATCGATCTATGATATGACACTTACAGATGATCAAGACAACGTCACTTTTAAGCCGCGAGTGGGGTGCTGGGCTTGTATGCTTTCTTCAAAATACGGTTACTTAAAATGGCTTAGAGAGTATAAACCTAAGCTATACAGCTATATCATGCTAGACAAAGGGCTTTTAAAACTTTTGTATGCCAAGAAATTCGGGCATGAAATAATCGTCAATGAAAATGGTAAAGAATCACCGGAGTCTGTAATTGAAGATTTTGATTCAGATTTTCTGATGGGTTTTTTGGAGCAACGACCGTGTTTCTTTGATGATACGCTTGTTAGACTTTAAGACTAGACCAATCTAATCCAATTAGGCAAACTTTTTAACACACCCCTTTACTGCGGTGTTGGCCTATCTCCACCAATGAAATGGACCGCTATAGGCGGTCTTTTTTTGTTTGCGAGGCATGTTGCCGAGCTAATGGTCTTGAAAGAAAGACCTGTCACCTAGCTAATGGGAAGACAAGCTGTAAGCAAGGGCGTTTTCGGTGACGAAAGGGTCTGAAGGAAGCTGATGGCGGTTGTTGGAACGGAACGCAAGTGAACCAAATATGGTAGATGTGATGGATAACCTTCCAAAAGATGGGGACGTCCGAAAATTAGCTGAATCACATATATTAGAATGGTCGTTTTAACAACAAGCGAAGCATACTTAACCTCGGAATTACTGTACTCGTAGCTGTAGATTCTCCAACAAGGGAAACCAAGGAAGAGAAAGAGAGTGCAGTATACAGATGAAGTCGTAGTAGTGACTAACCTTGTGCCATAGAAGCCCAGTAATGGTGTGGAGGACAAAACACAGGAGACATCATGCCTGTCATGATGACTGTTGCAGTCCAAAAGGCTGCAATAGATGCGAAGGACTGAAGAAATTTCAAAGTTTGTCTGAGAGTAGAAGAAATGGAAACGAAAGTGTTAAAAGAAGGCTGAAACGCCTGAAGGTACGACAATCTGGTACAAAACACCGCTACGAGGTTGATCGACGACACGGATTGGAATAATCGATGGAATGAAGATAAGATTGCCAAGAGCTAGAGACGTCAAAGGAAATCGGGAAAGAACCAATAGTGGAAAGGATAGCTAAAGGAAGGCGAAGCAAGAATGGAGGTGGAACATGAAGAAGTGGTACAGCCTTATCGATAAAGTATATCGGAAAGAAAATCTCATCGAAGCATTCAAACGAGTAAAACGAAACAATGGAGCTCCAGGGATTGATGGAGAAACTGTAGCGGATTATGCGGAGAACATCGAGGAGAACACGGAGCTTCTTCATGTGAAGCTGAAAACTGAAACATATGAACCAAGTCCAGTAAGGCGGGTAGAAATACAAAAGCCTGATGGCGGAACTCGTTTATTAGGAGTCCCCAATGTCAAAGACAGGGTTGTACAACAAGCCATTGTAAATGTCATCGAACCAATTTTCGATGCAACATTCCATCCATCAAGCTATGGCTATAGACCGGGCCACTCGCAGCATCAAGCGGTGGCAAAGGCTGAACGTTTCATGAACAAGTACGGATTGACACACGTGGTAGACATGGATTTAAGCAAATGTTTTGATACATTAGACCATGAAATAATCATGGACACTGTAACGGAACATATAAGCGATGGGAAAGTGTTAAAACTCATCAAGAAGTTTCTTAAATCGGGAGTGATGCACAATGGAGATTTCACAGCAACAGAAATCGGCAGTTGTCAAGGCGGGGTTATTTCGCCATTACTCAGTAACATCTACCTAAATAAGTTTGACCAAAAGATGAAAAGCAAAGGCATCCGAATTGTCCGTTATGCGGACGATATTCTGATATTCGCAAAGGATAAGCAGAAAGTGGGAAATTATCTGAGCTATGCAAGAAAAGTCTTGGAAGAAGAACTTAAACTTACAGTCAACCAGAAGAAAACGAAGCTAACAGAAGCAAGCCAAGGCGTAGAATTCTTGGGATTCAAAATTTATGAGACACATCTAGCTGTCAATCCCAAAAGAATAAAGCGCTTCAAAGACAAGGTCAGAAACATCACCAAAAGGGGATGTGGAAGACCGCTTGAGGTTGTAATAAAGGAACTAAATCCGATATTACGAGGGTGGATGAACTATTATCGTATAGCAAACATCAAGAAGCTAACAGAAGGATTGATGAGTTGGATACGAAGAAGATTGAGAATGATAAGAATGAAGCAATGGAAAACGTACAAGAAAATGCATAAAGAAATGAGAAAACGAGGAATCAAAGGAAATGGCGAGAAAATGGATGTAAGGAAATGGAAGAACTCCACTACGTACATCATACACATGCTTTTGCCAAACAAACTTTTTGAAGACTTAGGGCTCATTGATATGCATTCATATGAAGTAGGATTATTGTCGAATTATTATTGATTCGGAGAGAAATTTCAGGAGCCGTGTACGGCAAACGTAAGCACGGTTCTGTGAGAGCAAAGAAATTCGGATTAATTATCCGAATTTCTAGCTACTCGATCGTTGGTGGAGATGAGGGAGGTTGAACCCCAAGAGGGTTCTGCACAAGAAAATGCTTGAGCATTCTCTTATGCAGAACTCAAGAGTAGCGAAAAGGACAGTCACTACAAGTCTGCTCGACTCCACACATATATATTTGTTGGGGTGGTTGTTGGGTCGAAACGCTTGGAATATTAGTTGTATGGACTCAACTAGATAGGTTAGAGTAGTAAGAAAAACATTATTGTTTATATGATATAATAAAGACTAGCAGCAATTAACAACAAAAAGTGTTATACGGAGGATTCTGTATGCTTAGTATCGCAATCTGTGAAGATGATGTTATGCAACAACGGTCATTAGTAGCATTATTAAACGAAATCGGACTAAATGAATCTCTTGATCTTCATACGTTTAATTCTGGAGAAGAACTGATAAAATCCTATGAAAGTGGTAACCGGTATTCAATCATTTTACTAGATATGCAATTGAATGATTTAAATGGCATTCAAACAGCTAAACTGATTAAGCGGTTTGACAGCAATTGCCTATTTATCATTATTACTTCAATAATTGAGTATGCAATTGACGGTTACAGTATAGGCGCATACGACTTCATATTGAAGCCAGTTGATAAAAATAAATTCAATTCTGTAATATATAGCGCAGTTAGAGAATGGCAGAGCATAATGAATAAAGTATATGTAATTAAATCCAGAGACAGATTGACTTCAATAAGATTATCCGAAATCAGATATATTGAGAGCAATAAGAACG
>JACUUV010000052.1 GCA_014859095.1 Clostridia bacterium
AAACACGGAATTGAGGCAACGCTCGAATATTTCTATATCAGAGTGGATCAAATCGTGTTGGAGAAGTAAGTTCAACCATTGACCCAAGTCTTAAGATTCCAGCTTTCAAGTTTCAATTGAAGTAAACCCAAAAGTTTGAGTGAACCGATTTAAAACGCTTTTTTTGACTTGAATCATATTTTGACTCTGACCGAGAATTGCCTCTATTGAAGTGACATCCCTTGTTGTCAGTCCGCATGGGACGATGGTTTTGAAGTCGCTGAGGTCAGTATTGACATTTAGTGCAAACCCATGCATGGTCACACCACGATGAACAGATAGACCAATAGCTGCTATCTTTGAAAGTCCAATGAATACTCCTGAGTTGATGGGGTCTCTATTGGCCTCGATACCATACTCTTCAATCAGTAGATCAATGATAATCTGTTCTAGTGCGTGAACAAATTTCTTGATGCTGCCACCATGATTTTTTTTGATATTGAAAATCGTATAGGCAACCAATTGCCCGGGTCCGTGATAAGTGACGTCTCCGCCTCTTCTTATATTCATGATCTCAAATCCATTTGCAATCAGATCGTCAGTATCCATAAGAATATTGGACACATCCGCATTGATTCCAAGAGTGATGACTTTTGGGTGTTCCAGTAAAACAAGGGTATCTGGAGAGCCATTTTGGACCATTTCGACATATTTTTCTTGTAAATCATAGGCTTGGTTGTATTTGACAGTTCCAAGGTCTTTATAGAGTAGCTTCATTGGGTCCCTCCAAATAGATCAATGTATAAATGCATTATAATGAAATAGAGAAAGATTGTAAACTACCAAATAATAATGAGAACAGAGGTCGACATATGAAAAAAACACTAAGAATCGCATTCCCGATGACCATACCCGTTATGCTTGGGTACATCTCGGTCGGTATCCCATTTGGTCTGCTTGTCATAAAATCGGGACTCAGTCCTTGGGTGGCACTTGGTATAAGTCTGTTCGTTTATGCCGGTGCCATGCAATTTGTAGCCATTGGGCTTTTGCTCAATCCTGTAGGACTCGTACAAGTGGGACTCATGACTCTTTTTGTCAACATCAGACATCTCTTTTACGGGTTGTCTTTTATTGATCTGTTCAAAACTTTTGGACCTAAAAAGCAATATATGATATTCGCTTTGACGGATGAAACATATTCACTTCTATGTGGACTCGCCATTCAAAATGAGATTTCGAAGGAATCTTTGTTCTTCACCGTATCTCTCTTAAATCAGATTTATTGGATCACCGGTACTATTATTGGAGTATTTCTAGGGACATTGATCACTTTCAATACCACAGGTATTGAATTTGCATTGACAGCACTTTTTATTGTCATTTTCATAGAGCAGTGGTTGGCATATAAGACACATATTCCGGCTTTGCTGGGCTTAGCGGCTTCAGCCATCTCGCTGGTGTTGTTCGGTGAGGGAAGTTTGATCATTCCTTCAATGGCATTGATGCTCATTGGACTTCTGTTTTTAAAACCGTTCATTATTAAGGGAGAGGGGGCTGACCAATGATTTGGGCATCTATTATCACAATGGCTCTTGTGACCTATTTTGTCAGATTGGCTCCTTTTGTATTATTCGGTGGATCAGTCCTAACACCGAAGTGGGTTGAATACGCCGGAAAGTATTTGCCTCCTTCCGTGATGGGTATGCTTATTGTATACAGCATAAAAGGAGTCGATTTTTTGGCTTTCAGGGCGAGTCTGCCAGTTGCGCTAGCTATGGGATTGACTGCGATACTTCATCTTTGGAAACGGAACAATCTCTTAAGTATATTGGGCGGAACATCAATGTATATGATTATGATTCAAATGATATTTAACTGAAGAAGGCTCCGGTCTCAACAATAACAATTGAGATCGGAGCCTTTATGATTTTATTTGACGCTTGAAGCAATTTTGCTCGTCTTACTGATGAATAAGAACGCTATAAAATAGGATACTGCTGTAATGATGAACATGGATTTGAAACCGATGATGTCCACAAACGCACCGATGAAAAGTGGCCCGGATATCGCCGCAAGTGATGATGCGAAATAATAGAGTCCAGTGTAAGTGCCGATTTTTGATTCTGTTGTTCTTTCAACCACCATAGGGTATGAATTGATATTGATGAGTGCCCAGAAGAACCCGCCTATGAGCATCAAAAGCATCATGATGATCTTATTGTATGGAAATATCGTTCCAATGGTGAACAGTGAAAGAAAGACGAGTGTGTCACCTATGAGCCCGACCAATATGGTCTTTCTTTTACCGAATTTTGTGCCGATAAATCCTGCAGGGATAGCAAATGTCAGAAACGATAGAGCAAAGAATCCCAGGATCAATGAGGCATCGGTGACCTCAAGGCCTAAAAACTGAACGCAATAATTACTGAAAGTGGCTTCTACGCCTTGATATCCGACGAACCAGAAGAATATGGCAAGGAGTATGAATGCGGTTGATTTATCCGAGTCAACGACGATCTCCCGAATGGACGCCCTCAGGTTCACGCGATCCTCTTTGGCTTCCACCCCGACTTTAGGTTCTTTGATGAAGCGAATCAACATGGCTAGAGCAAACAACATCAATACCGCAGTCAATCCAAAAGGTAGATTTTTGTTCATCTTGTAAAGAAAAGATCCACCAATCAATACAAACACAGATGCAAGTCCGCCCATGAAGTTGATGATACCGTTGGCCTTGCTTCTGAGAGGAGCAGGTGTGATATCTGGCATCAAGGCAACAGTAGGAGCTCTATAGATGGCCATGGAAAAATTAAGGACTGTGATGATCAACATGAAACTGAAGAAACCACTGTAATTAGGAAGCATGACAAATGCTATGGCAGAGAGTGGAATACCAATCATCAAATAAGGCATTCTTCTTCCAAAACGAGTCTGTGTCCTATCACTGAGTGAAGCGATGAATGGAATCAAGCTTACAGCCAACACATTGTCCAGTGTCATGATCGCATTGATTTGAAATTGGCTGTCCAAAAAGTCTCTGAGGAAAATCGGAACATAAATGTTGTATAGCGGCCAAACCAGACTAACTGCAAAAAATCCCAAACCTAGAATAAATGTTTTTTTGATATCGAGTTTCATATAGCCTCCTCTTGCGTTTTGAAAACTTCTTTAAATATTGGGTATAAGGACAAAAAGAAAATGAGGTGTGCTGTGAAAATTTTTCTGGTGATTCAAGGCGTAATATATATGGTGATAGTATCCAGTGATGTTTGGTATTATTTGTCTGCCGATTGGTCTAATGGCATCAAATTGTTTTCAGTGTTTGTATGCTTTATGTATTTGCTGCTGACATTCAATCGTAAGTCATCGGGGTTTGATCACTTGTTGATGATTGGTGTGATTGCGGTGACTTTCCTTGCGGATGCCATTTTGTTGTTCACAGATCTGTTGTCTGTCGGAGTAGTCGTATTTATCCTTGTACAAATATTGTATGCTTACAGGATCACATTATTTGGACAATTCAGGAGCCATTATAGAATTTGCATTGGTGCGACTATGACGATAGTATTGAGTTCTCTTTTGATCTGGGATGGCACAGTGATCATAATGGCAGTACTTTTGTATGGGGTGCTATTTTTGATGAATTTGTGGAACTTGATTATATTTCAAACCAAAGAATGGCGGTCGCTTATGTTATTCAAAATCGGGTTTGTCTTTTTTCTGATTTGCGACATCAATGTGCTGCTCTTCAATATATTGCCAAACTATGGGATTTCAAACCTGTTTTATGAATTCACAAGAGTGTCCATGTGGTTCTTTTACTTGCCCGCACAAGTGCTTCTTAGTCTTAGCGCTGTGATTGAAAATCCGAAGTTACGATTACGATAATAGTATAACATTTTTAGTCATATTTGAGTCATGAAAATATGATAAAATCATATCATACGGAGGTAACTCAAATGAACACAATTTTAGTGGTTGAAGACCAGAAATCCATAAGTGATGTAGTATCAAAATATATTGAGAATGAGGGCTATAGGTGTGTTGTGGCCTCAAACGGCATTGAAGCTCTTGAGATTTTTGGACAAAACAAATATGATCTGATTGTGCTCGATGTCATGATGCCCGGAATAGATGGTTTTGAAGTCCTCGAAAATATTAGACAGTTTTCAAACGTTCCTGTGATCATGTTGACGGCCAGGCTGGATGAAAGTGATAAAATCAGAGGTTTTGATCTTGGTGCTGACGATTATGTCATCAAACCTTTCAGTGCCAGAGAATTGATGCGTAGAATCCACGCCGTACTTAAACGTGTCAATCCTACAGCTGGAGAATCACAATTGCTCGTTTATAAGAACATTAAATTGGATCAAAAGGCAATGACAGCATATAAAAATGGTGAGGCGATTGATTTGACCACAGCCGAATACAAACTTTTATTGACCTTTCTCAAGCATACAGGACAAGTGCTCACACGTGAACAAATCATAGAGCAGGCATATGGTGAAGCCTATGAAGGCTACGATAGAAGCGTGGACAGTTATATCAAAAGATTGAGGCAAAAAATCGAAAATGATCCCAAGAATCCTGATTTGTTGGTTACCAAATACGGAGCGGGATATAGATTTGGTGGTGAGAGCGAATGACAATCAGAAGACAATGGTTGCTCGTATTGGTTCTTATGGCTGTTTTGGCAGTGATGATCAATACCGTTATACTTGGAACTCTTACAGACCAATCGTTTACAAGTTATCTTACAGAGAATTATAATACACATCTTGGACAGATTGAATCTGATTCAAGGGCAGCACTTGGTAGTGATAATTATTCCGTCAGGCAGCTTCGGCTCGATTTTGAGACGCATTTGCAGGAACCAATCACAACAATTCGGCTGTTTGACTCGAAAGGCAATCTCCTTGTCAGCGTTGTGGATCCAAACATCGACAAAAGGCTACCTCTTAATCGAATGATGGGTAGCCGGATGATGGATTACATGATGGGTACTGACGGCGAAGAAACAGATATCATAAAAATTGAAGATGAGGGTCAGACAGTGGGGTACCTGGAAGTGGTCAGATATTCATCACTTGAAAATACTGTCACTGGGAGACTGTTTAAGTTGAATCTTTGGCGCAATAGCGTGATCGCAATAGGTGTTGTGGTTGCACTGGCAATATTTTTAGGACTTTTTGTCAGTAAAAAGACTTCAAAGGCTTTGATTCTTACCGCAAGTCAGGCCCAGAATCTCGACCTGAACGAAACCGTGGAAGTGAAGATCTCAAAAATCGCTGAAATAAGAACCATCCAAGAAAGACTTTTAGAGCTTGAAAGACGATTAAAACTTAAGCAATTGGGAAGAAAACAGGTCATGGATGAAATTGTACATCAGGTGAGAACTCCGATGACCATACTCAAGAACCATATAGAAGGTTTTGAGGATGGAATTGTTGAAAAGACACATGAGAATTATGAAATCTGTCACAACCAAATCGACCATATCACGTCTATTCTATCGGATATGAACAATATGCTCGAAATGGGTAATAGAGATTTGATTGTAAATCTTGACACGACTGATTTGTCACATCTACTGGAAAAAGTGATCAAAGGGATTGGACTACAATTTAAAAACAAAAATATTGCAATTGATGTGAAGGGGAGCGGCAAACTCATGGCAACAACTGATGAATTGTTGTTGAGTCAAGTGATGTACAATCTTCTCACCAATGCCTACAAGTTCACTGAACCTGGAGGTTCAGTGTGTGTTGAATACTCTGTAAGCGGTGATCATGCTGTAATAAGAATCTCAGATACGGGATGTGGTATTTCAGAGAGGGATCTTCACAAATTGTTCGAAGCCTATTTCAGAGGTGAAAACGCCATGAAAACCAGCGGCCAAGGTCTCGGATTATATGTGGTCAAGGAGAATTTGGCAAGACTCGGTGCCGAAATCGAGGTTCAGTCCACTTTAGGTGAAGGAACGATTTTCACAATAAGACACCCTTTGAATCGACATGTGGTATAATAATACCAGTGTCAATACTCAAAGGGTGACGGTTTCAAATCGGATTTAAACGTGGAATAACCTGAGTAAACGCTCCTTGATATAGGCAGGCATTTTATAATATAAACCTGCCACTATTCCGGAAAAGGCTAAAAGTGAAATGGTTGAAATAATCGACCAGCTCATATAAAACCGATGTCTTGTGTTCAGTGCAATCACCAGCTCAGTCACAGGTAATATCATGGCCAGTGCGATACAAATGTAAACCGGTATGAATATAAAGTGATTGGTATAGGCGCTTTTCGAGTACTTTTTCGAGACAAAAAAGGCGACCAAAGTGGAATAGAAGATCATCGGAAGGGCGTAGTATACAGACCATAACAATTTGCCATCGATACCATCAAGCACCAGACTCATGACAATTGCTGTGATTCCCAGTCCAACGATGATCCGTTCGATTTTCTTTATATATCCGAGCAATAGAAACAAGATGATTACAGAGGTGATCAAACATACCATTATATATTTGAACAAGTCGGTTGAAGAGTCTGTTATAAAATTTAAAGTCAGGGCTATGAGAGCTCCAGCAATGACGATCATGGAATATGTGTAGAGTATTTTATTTCTTGTGACATATTGTTGACGCTCATAGGCATTGATTGCTTCCGGAAAAGCGCTGAAGTTTTGAGTGTCGGATTTGACCAAATCCTCAGGAACCTTATAATTGCAAAGTGGACATTCGGATACACTTTCTTCGAGTTCCACTCCGCATTGACTGCAGTAAGCCATTGTGACCTCCTTACTTTGAATAGTTGGTTTCTATTTTGATTTTCAGACCTTCTTTTCTGAGTTTTTCAAAGAATTTCTTTTCTATGATATGATTATCAGTGAGACTGCCGAATGTTATTGTGGTCAGGTTGCCATAATTGGCAACGACACCTTTAATAATGTTGCCTTCACTAGGTGGAGGCAATACAGCGAGGCGTTCGATAATCTCCCCATAAGGTTCTGTGATTCTAATTGGGCCGAGATTGGAGATGCTGCTGGTATAACTACTCTCACCGTAGTAATTATAAACAATGGGTATAATAAGATTTTTGAGTACCAATGGTATCAATCGGATATGCCAGAACCTCTCATTTCGAATGTTTCGGGCGATATAGCGTTTAAGGTATTTTTCATTCAGACAAATCGCAAAATAATGGTCCAGATAACCGATCAACTCCTCGCGGGAATAATGTCCTAGACGCAAATCTATACCTGGAGTTATGCTGATGAAAAAGTTGCGAAGAGTTTCCGAGGGAAAAAGTGACCTAAGATTGACCGGTGTGTTGATGATGACAGGCTTATTGGTCTTAATCCTGTTCTCTTCGATGTAATCCTGTATGGCTTCAAAATATAAACATAAGAGAATTTTTGTCTGTGTCGTGCCATATTTTTTGGATAGAGTCTTCAGTTCATCTGCATGTAAAATTCCGTCTGTGACCCTGTATTCTCCATTTTCTATCAATTTGAAAGGGAAGTGATATGCCTTTTCCACTTTTGGTGGATTGGGAATCTTTTTCTGATAGTACTTTTGGAAGGCATCTTCTGAAGCGGATTCGGAAACCATGTTCAGGGCAGGCTCTATATTTCTCATGACGTCATAATAATTGGAAAGCAGGTCTTTAAGAAAAGCGAGACCGCCTCCGCCGTCTGCAATGGCGTGAGACATCTCAAGATGAATCCGGTTATTGAAGTACATGACCTTATAGGGCATTGGTTGGTTGCCTTTTATGCTGGTCGTAGTGCAGGGGAAATATCTGTCTCTGTGCACTGTGGGAACATCATTGGTATGTTCAAAATAAAACCAAAAAACACCCTTTCTCAATTTCACATTGAAGAGTGGAAAGTTTTTTGCTGTCGCATTGAGTGCCTCTTGAAGCAATTTTGGATCGACTGCCATTTTTAGGACAGCTGTTATTCTATATACTGTTGAGACCCTTGAAGTTGCGATGGAAGGATACAGTTTTCCCGCATTATCCAATCGGAACCAGGGAGTTTGTTTTTTACTCATTGAAATCACCCACTTTAAGTATAAATCATTTATACATTAAAAACCATTATACGTCAAATATAAATTATGCTTCCGAGAAGGCAGTTCAAAAGCTGTTCCAAAAGAGGATGTCGACGCACTGATCCAATTGATGGGAGATCATCATTTCGCACCGCTGCTCGCTCATGCTCTTTATACCCTTAATCCTTGCTCAGCTGACGAAAAAGTTAGAGCTTTCGCTCATTTGAAAGAATCATCAATCATCCAAAGCTGAAACATCTTCCCTTTTATTTGGAGACTCCAAATGAACCGGAAGGATACGCCGAGGAAATAAAATTGCTAAAAGGATTGTCATATGAATAGTTTCAAAGCACTTGGCATAGATGAAACATGGATTTCAAAACTGAAAAATGACGGTGTCATAGAACCTACAGCAGTGCAGTCAATGACAATCGGGGATATTCTTGAAGGATCCGACATCATGGCTGAGGCACAAACGGGAACGGGAAAGACTTTGGCCTTTCTATTGCCTATGTTTCAAAAGTTCGAAAGCGATAGCGACAATATTCAAGGACTCATATTGACGCCCACACGTGAACTCGCTATCCAAATCACAGGTGTGGCCAAACAGCTGGCCGAGGGCACCCCTTTTACAGTGCTTCCAATTTACGGAGGAATTGACACAAGTGCGCAAATCAAGAAACTCAACAAAGCGGTCACATTGATTGTCGCAACTCCAGGTCGTCTTTTGGACCATATTGGAAAAGGCAGCGCTGACTTGTCTGAAATCAAGACTTTGGTTCTCGACGAAGTGGATCAAATGTTGCTCAGCGGTTTTAAATTTGACATTGAAAGAATTTTTGAAAAAACAAATAAGACCAAGCAAGTGCTCTGTTTTTCAGCGACACTGGACTCTAATGTCAAAAAGATGGCTTATAAAATCATGAAAGCGCCCATCGAGAAAGTAGTCAAAAAAGAATCCGTGACACTGAATACTATTGAACAAAAGGTTGTTTTGGTTTCCGACCGATGGAAAGAAGAAGCCCTTTTTCACGAACTTGAATACAGCAATCCATATCTCGGCATCATATTCTGTCGGACCAAAAGAAGAGCGGATCAACTTGAGACACACATGATTCAAAGCAAACACAATTGCGTGAAATTGCATGGGGACATGAGTCAAAATGCCCGCCAGAGAGTCATGCGTGACTTCAGGGAAGGCAAATATCAATATCTTGTCACAACGGATGTGGCGGCACGTGGATTGGATATTTCAGGGGTAGGCCATATTTACAATTTTGATGTTCCGGAGACACCGGAAATCTACATCCATCGCATCGGAAGAACAGGCCGTATGGGTGAAGAAGGCGTTGCAATCACTTTTGTGGCACCGAAAGATGAAGTTATGTTGAAAGATATTGAAAGAACCATCAAGATGGAGCTTATAAAGATCACATATGAAAGAACCAAAGGGGAATAAATCATGTCAAAAGTAATCATTGCCGAAAAGCCTTCTGTAGCAAGAAACATAGCTGAAGCGCTCGGTGCCAGAGGACGTCATGAAGGCTATTTTGAAGGCTCGGGTTATATAGTCACATGGGCTTATGGTCACCTTCTTGAATTATATGATGCGAAAGATTACGATGAAAAAATGAAGGGCTGGAGGATGGAAAATTTTCCCTTCATACCTGAGCAGTTTCTGTACAAATCAAAAGAAGAGTCGGTTGAGCAACTGAACATCATCAAAGGTCTGATGACCGCCGATGAAGTCGATGGCATCATCTCGGCATGTGACTATGACCGTGAGGGCCAAATCATTGGGGATATCATCATTGAGTATCTTAATGTAGGTAAGCCTGTGGAAAGATTATTGCTCAACGAATGGACCGCCGATGAAGTTGTTGCGGGTATAGGAAAACTAATATCCAATCAAAAAATGGAACCTCTCAGGGATGCCGGGATCAGTAGACAATGGGCAGATTGGATGATTGGAATCAACCTGACTTCTGTAGCGACACTCAAGTATCAGCGAGGATCCGGGAAAGCCCTCAATATTGGGCGTGTATTACTTCCAACTTTAAAAATAATATATGATAGAGATTTGGAAATCGAAGGATTTGTCAGAGAAGAATATCATAGGCTGATTGGGACATTCAAGACAGATCAAGCTGAAAAGTATGATGGTGTCTATACTACCGAAGACGGAGACAAGTTCACCGATAAAACAGTACTGGATGAGCTTTTATTAGATTTAAAGAAGAATATCGGCATCGTTCAGGAGCAGACGACTGAACGAAAACGTGAGTATCCTCAATCTTTATTTAATTTGTCAGGACTTCAAGGACATGTCACCAGTAAAAACAAGGGATGGACTTCAGATAAAGTGCTCAAGGTGGCACAAAGTCTATATGAGAAGAAATTGATCACATATCCCAGGACTTCCAGTTTGGCGCTTGAGGAATCATTGATTGAAAAAGCGCAGAAGGTTTTAAATGTTCACAAAAGAGGATTATCTTACGAAAATGAAATAGAGTTTCATACCCAAAAAAGAGTGTTTGACAATTCAAAAGTGGAAAGCCACAGTGCCATAATTCCTACATATATGGTAGGCAAGGGGCTTTCTTCAGAAGAAAAAATAGTATATGATGCTGTTAAAAATCGTTTTATCATACAATTTATGCCTGTCGCGGAACATGATGAAGTGACGATCATCACCTCTGTCAAAGAGGCACCGTTTGTGACCAAGGGTCGAATACAAAGAGTAGAAGGTTGGCGAAAAGCAGAGAACATTCAAACCAAAGAAATATTGTTGCCAGATGTGAAAAAAGGCGATTCGGTTGCTGTCGATGGACTCAAGATTGAGACAAAAGGCACTAATCCACCAAAGCGGCATACAGAAAAATCACTGCTCAGAGTCATGGAAACTTGTGGGAAAAAATTTAAGCAAGGGGATGAATCCGATGAGGAATTTGATAGTGAAATGATCAAATCCATTCTCAGTGGTTTCAGCATCGGCACTCCTGCAACCAGAGCGGAGACAATCACAAAACTTAAAAGGATAGGTTATATTGAAGCAAAAGGCAAATCGCTTATATGTACAGAAATGGGTAGGAAAATGGTGGAATTATTTCCCGTGAAGGCTTTATTCAATCTCGAATATACAGGGAGACTCGAAAAAACACTTTCAGATATCGGAAAAGGTGAAGTTTCAAAAGATGAATTTTTGGAAAACATGACCTCCTTTACAAAAGATGCAGTCCAGACCATTAAAGATGATGCCTTTCATATCATTCGAAATTTGGAGGAGAAAACCAAATCTGAAAGAGAAGTACTGGGAAAATGTCCCGTATGTGGATCGGATGTCATCGAGGGTGAAAAAGGATTTGGTTGTACCAATTGGAAAGGAGGTTGCAAGTATGTCGTGTGGAAAAACGATCGATATTTGCAGACACTTCAAGTGACACCGAATGCATTTACCATAAAAAAACTCCTTGAAACGGGAGAAGTTTACAGCAATAGCTTTGTCAACAAAAAAGGCGAGAAATTTTCTGCCTATCTGCGTTATGAAAAAAACAATGATAATGATTATTTCAGCTGGAAAATGAGTTTTAGCAGTGGAGGTTAATATGAAGACAGTAGTATTTTTTGACATCAACGGAACATTGATCGAACGTGACGAGCGCACAGACTTGCCTTTTTCAGGTGCAGTGGATGAGGTCCTTGGGATTAAGAATGCCATGAAAGGTGTAGATACAGCCGCCAGGAGTGATAAAGACGTATTTCTTGAAATTTTAACCAATCAAAACATCAAATTCACAGAATCACTCTGGGCTAAATTCCTTGAGGTCTACCAATCAAAACTTGAATCATACAAATTTTCAAATGTATGGAGAGAAAATGCGGATGCTGTGGATTTTGTTGAAAAACTTTCAAAAACATCGGTTTATATGTCTTTGATCACTGGTGAACTATCTATGGGAGCAGAATATAAACTCGAAAAAATCGGATTGTGGAAGTACTTTAAGTCGGGCGGATTCGGTGAGGATGGACTGACAAGACCTGAAATTGCAGATGCGGCGTTAGAAAAAGCCAAAAGCGATATTGGAGATTCCATAGATTCCATTTGGGTGATTGGTGATACGGTTCTTGACATAAAGACCGCTAGACATCTTGGAGGCAAAGTCATATCGATTGCCACTGGAGCCAATACTGAAGCGGAGCTTAAAGCGCTCTATCCGGATGATCTGATCAATAGATTTGAAGAAATCGATATTGAAAGATTATTGACCGAACAATGAGAAAAGGAGAGGATGCAAAACTCGTTATATGAGTTTTGCATCCTCTCCTTCAATCTAAAAGTGTTTAATCATTGATCACGGATTTCCTTTTCAGATATTCCTCTTCGGTAATTTCCCCTTTGACATACTTCATTTTTAGCATTTCTATGGCTTCAGAACTGGTGTGCGAAGTGTTGTTTTTCTTTTTGAGGATCATAAAGATCATCACAATTCCAATAATCAGTAAAATTGCTCCAACTACATAAGGAAACCATAGACCCGAGCCGAAGCCGAAGCCGAAGCAACCACCGGGACCAGAGAAGCCTCTACCGTAACTCATCATAATAATACCTCCTACTTATTCAAAATGGTATCTTTCATTCTTTTATACGTTTCTTCATCTATTTCACCGCGGATATATCTTTCCTTCAAAATGTTTTCCGCATTTGTTCCACTTTGTGCAGTGTGTCCCTTCATTGGATTGCCGTATAACTGATAAAAAATCAAACCAATTATTATTACACCGATGAACATCATACAATCACATCCTTTCTTATAACCAGTATAATACTCAAATGTGGCAGAAATTTGACAATAATTATTGATTAAATACAAACTTGAGTGGTATACATAACCTAGTAGATGGATGGAGGTAAGATATGATTTACAAAAGGAAAACAAATAAAACTACTGAGAAATTATTGATCGATTTAAAAAAACACTTAAGTGATATCGGATTTGGAGTACTTTGGGAGATGAATTTCAAAGATAAATTCGATGAAAAGGGACTTGAATTCGACGGAGATTTTAAGATTCTAGAGGTTTGTAATCCTGTTAAAGCTCACATGGTATTGAATAGCAACATCGATATGGGATTCTTTCTGCCATGCAAAATTGCAGTGTTTGAACACGAGGGAGAAATTTTCATCGGTATGCCAGAGCCGACAAAAATGATGAGTTTCGCGGAACAACCTTCGGTGGGCGAGATGGCCCTTGAAGTGGAAACACTTTTAAAATCTGCGATTGATAAGTCGTTATAATAAAAATAAGAGCGTGTACAATGTTTTGTGAAACGAAACATTGTACACGCTCTTATTTTTCGCGTAGGTAAGTTTCCGAAGGAAACTTATTAGCGTCTCAGTTTTATTTGAGACGT
>JACUUV010000123.1 GCA_014859095.1 Clostridia bacterium
TCAAATCCAAGAGATAAGAGAACTGAAGACTACATCACTGGAAGATTCGGTTGATCAAGTAAAGAGTCGAGGAGAGTTCAATGGGGCGATTAAAGTTTATCGATAAAATAAATATACCAATGAAGTTGTTGTTAATGGTTGTTTTGACATGTGCTATTCCAATCTTGATTCTCAGTTTAATAAGTGTCAACAGTGCTACTGAGACTATGACGACGGAAGTGATTGAAAAAAACCAGTTGTACTTATCAATGACAAAGACGCGGATTGAAGAGTATTTCTATGCAAAAGAGGGCGATGCAAGACTGATTGCCGAATCAAGAAATGTCAAATCTGGCGTTGAACTTTTAAATACATTCAGTAGCACCAATGATGAGAAAATGCAAATCAAGTCGGATTTTGATCACATAATAGGTGAATCTTTAAGTCATTATGCCTATACCGATATTTTCATAACAAATATATACTATGAAGTGATCTATTCCAAGAATTACAATCCATTAGATATGGCACCGCTCGTTATTTCCGGAGAATTCACTAATCTTGCCATGAATGAAAATCAGAATTGGTCCCCAATTTTCAGAAATTCATTTATTGATGACAATATAATGGTGCTTTCCACACCGATTTATAATTATGAGTCGTTGGATAATGAGAGCCCAATAGGAACACTGAACATTGTTTTAAATCAAAGCGCAATCAATGAAATAGTTCAAAGTGGAATCGACCAATTGGGGAAAACCGGAGATGCATATTTGGTGGATGCGGAAGGATTTCTACTGACCAATATGGTAAAGCCACCTTATAATGAGAACGCTGCCCTTAAGGAGCACTTGAAAACAGATGCCATTGAAGTGCTCTCTTCATCCATAAAAAAAGGTGAGACAGATTTCGACAAGATTGAGTTTTATAATGGAATCAATGGAGAAGAACTGATTGGTGCTTTGTCTGTATTTGAACTAGGTGACCAATACGCTGGACTTGTTATAGAAATTGAGCAATCGGAAGCCTTGGAACAAGTACTTAACTTGCAAAAGAATCTTATAGCGCTTTCCATAGCAATCTTGATTGTCAGTTTGATGATTGCGCTTGGACTTTCAAACTCCATCAGAAAACCATTGAAAAAAAATATTGCCATTGCAACAGAAATTGCAAATTTGAATTTGAAAATTGATATCAAAAATGATCATAGAACTGATGAAATCGGTGAACTGCAACGAGCTCTAATGAGAATTATCGAAAACTTCACACAGATGATTCATGAGATGGAACAGTCTGCCGATGAAGTGAAAAGCGCATCCTATGCTTTAAAATTAAATTCGCAGACATCTATGAGAACGACTGATGAAGTCAGTGAATCCATTAAAAACATAGCCAAAAGTTCGATGGAACAAGCACAAAACGCACTGGATAGTCTCGAACGCACAACTATGCTCAGTAGTGTGATCGAAGACGATCATGAGAACATGATTGAAATGACAACCTCATTAAAAAAAGTTACATCACTTACCAATAAGGGTATTGTTTTGATTAAAGGATTGGCAAATATCAATGAAGAATCACAAATGGCATATGATGATATGTATCAAAGTATTTATGATTCCATTGAAAATTCAAGGAAAATTGAAGATGCCAGCCGTATGATCATGTCTATTGCGGAACAAACAAATTTACTTGCTTTAAACGCATCTATTGAAGCTGCAAGAGCCGGTGATCAAGGAAGAGGATTTCAGGTTGTGGCAACTGAAATAAGAAATTTGGCAGAACAATCGAAAATTTCCACTCAACGCATCAATTCAATTATTGAGACATTGAATAAAGGGAATGGACGAGTAGTTGAAACGGTTGAGAAACTCAATGTGATTGCAACCAAGCAAGTGTCAACTGTTCATGAGACTCAAAACAAGTATGAAGAAATCATTGGTGCGATTGACTCGGTTGAAAGTAAATTAGGAACTATCAGCGATGCGAGACAAGTCATCGAACAAACACGTTTGCAACTCAATGATATGATTCACTCATTGTCTGCGCTGTGCCAACAAAATTCAGCAAGCACTCAGGATGTCGGATTGGCTGTAGACACTCAATCCAAATCAATCAGAGATATATTGCATGCGAGCAACAGTTTGAACGGACTTGCTGAGCGTTTGCACGACTGGCTAAAAATATTAAAAGGAGATCATTCAAATGAGATTAGGACT
>JACUUV010000053.1 GCA_014859095.1 Clostridia bacterium
ACCAGAACCTAAAACAGAACCTGCAACTGAGAACCGAGGGTATTATACCGTCGCCGAAGTGGATCTGAGTCAAATAACTAAACTATCAAATGGAATAACCATTAAAACAGATGGTGGACATCCAGCTTATACGATCAAAGTGGATAGAGCCTTGTTGCCTTCCGGCATCAGAGATTTCAAGTATATCAGTGTGTTCAGTGTGGCAGGTGATATAACAAACCGTAGAATTCAGGAGATGATTTTTACAGGAGAAGAGTTTGGATACGGCCTTCAATACTATTCCGATGATCGCGGGTTTTTAAGTGTGTTCAGCGGGGATGGCTATCTGGTGATTCTATACGATGCGGACTATTATTGTGTCGGTTATCAATATTTCGAAAGTTCAAAGTTCGTAGTGAACCAGTGAGAATCCAGAATTGTGGCCATGGCGGCTGATGCCATCACCGGAGTCGAAGAGCAATGCAAGGCACATGGTATAAACCATTATATTTCAAAACCATTTGATCCGGAAGAAGTGGAAAGGATGCATGCGGAGTTCAATGTCCTGATGACCAAATTATTGGATGAAATCGGTTGATTGTCAAATGACAATTTGAAAAGGCCTACTTTCACGTTTTGTTGTGAAAATAGGCCTTTTCTATTTAAGTCAAGCTTAGAGGCTGTTTTTTATGTAGTCGACACATGATTCGCAGATCAATTCTTCTTTGAAGGAGATAGAGCCGTAATTTGTTCTGCAAATTCTGCATTGCGGTTCAACATGTTTTTTTGGATATGCGTTTTTTTGTTTTCGGTTGTTTTCCTTTGTTTTCATAGTTGGGTTCATTGTCGTCCTCTTTTCATGTTTTATTTTTGGGAATTTATAACAATTTTCTAAAAATATTATAACAGTAATTTAATAACTAATACAATAAACATTATTAAATTATAATAAAATGAGACTCAGGTCCTAGTTGCGCTTTTGTCAAAACTGTTTTGGGCTTTTTTATAGTGTTTAATGCCCCCCTGATGTTATAATGAGAAAAAGGCACAAAGGGGGATCGCAGATGTATCCGAGATTATATGTTCATAAGGACCGTACCTACAATAATGCAAAGGCTGTTGTTTCGCTATGTGCTGAACAGGGCATAGATGTGACCGGAGTTGTGAAGGGTTGTAGCGGCAACATAGCGGCGAGCAAGGCTGTCTTGAAAGCTGGTGTCAAGCAGGTGGGCAGCTCGAGAATGTCTCAGATCGAGGCCATCAAAAAAGAGATTCCGGACGCTAAAACACTTATGCTGAGGATTCCGATGATCAGTGAAATCGAGAAATTGGTGACTTTTTGCGATTACAGCCTACAGTCGGAATATGAGATCATCGAACTTGTGGAACACGAATGCCACAATCAGGGAAAAACACACGATGTCATTCTGATGATGGATCTGGGTGACCTCAGAGAAGGTTATATGAATGAAGAAGAAATCATCAGCGTTGCGGCGAAAGTTGAAAATGATATGAAATACGTCAAACTCGCCGGCATAGGAACCAATGTCGGTTGCTACGGCTCTGTGAAGGCGACTCCGGACAATCTCGGAAAATTGGTGGCGATAGCGTATAAGATAGAAGCACTCATAGGCAGAAAACTTGATATTGTATCAGGTGGGGCCACATCCAGTCTTCCGCTTGTAGTTGGCGGAGAGATGCCCAAAGGCATCAACCACCTCAGAATCGGCGAGGGACTTTTGACCTGCAGAGAAGTGTCGGAATTTTATCACAGTCCGGTCGTGGGTCAGACAACCGATGCTTTCATACTTGAAGCGGAAATCGTGGAAATCAAGACAAAGCCCACGTATCCAATTGGCGAACTCGCTTACGATGCTTTTGGCAACAAGCCTTCTTTTGAAGACAGAGGCATAAAAAAACGTATGCTTTTAGCTGTGGGCAGACAGGATTTCGGCCAGCATGAAAAGTTGGTTTCACTGGATGAAACCATTGAAATCATTGGCAGCAGCAGTGACCATTTGATCGTTGAGGTCTCAGAGCAGAGCAAGTCTTACAAACTGGGAGATACAATCAGTTTTGAAATCATGTATCCGGCCATGCTTTATCTCACGGAGAGTCCCGATGTGTTCAAAGTGGTTGTGTAAGCGTTATGTGGTACCCCTTATCCATCTAGGTACCTGGCAACAGGGCTTTATGGTATAATGAGATTTGGATTGAACTAAACCAATATGGAGGATTTTATGAAAGTCAGAAAGGCAGTAATACCCGCAGCAGGACTTGGAACGAGATTTTTGCCTGCCACCAAAGCCATGCCGAAAGAAATGTTGCCAATCGTGGACAAACCCACCATTCAATATATTGTGGAAGAAGCTATAGCATCAGGGATTGAAGAAATCCTCATCATTACGGGAAAAAGCAAACGCGCCATTGAAGATCATTTCGACCGCTCGGTGGAACTTGAAATAGAACTCGAAAAAAAACACAACACTGAGCTTTTGGAACTCGTCAGGGGTATATCAGACATGGTGGACATCCATTACATCAGACAAAAGAATCCAAGCGGTCTGGGCCATGCCATCTACTGTGCGCGTACATTTGTTGGAGACGAGCCATTTGCGGTTCTACTTGGAGATGACGTCGTACACAATCCGGACAATCCTTGTCTTAAGCAGATGATGGAGACGTATGAGACTTATGGCACTTCTATTTTGGGTGTTCAGGAAGTTCCGGAACAGGATGTATGCAAATACGGTATTGTCGATGGGGAAAGGATTGCGGATCGCCTTTATACAGTAAATGGACTGGTGGAAAAACCTGCCTTGAGCGAAGCGCCATCCAACGTTGCCATTTTGGGCAGATACATCATCAATCCAGGCATATTCGACATCCTCAAAGATACCAAACCGGGCAAAGGTGGAGAAGTGCAACTCACTGACGCACTACTTGAACTTGCCAAGAAAGAAAAGATGTATGCCTACAATTTTGAAGGCAAACGTTATGACGTTGGAAACAAGCAAGGCTTTTTGGAGGCGACTGTGGAAACCGCACTTAGGCGGGATGACCTGAAGGATGAGTTCCTTGAATATCTTGTTGGAATCGTCAAGACGCATACAAAAGGAAAAGGATAATGGATAATATATTTCAAAAAATGCTGGATTTTTTAAGTATCGAACTTACCGTCATGCTGACGTCGGCAATACCTTTGATTGAACTCAGAGGTGCGATTCCTGTAGGCATCGCACTTGGCCTTTCTCCAATCCACGCGACGGTGATCAGCCTGATTGGCAGCATGATTCCGGTGCCGTTCATACTTTTCACCATCAGACCGATTTTCAATTATTTGAAAGAAACGAAAACATTCAACAAACTCATCAACAGATTGACCCACAGATCCATGTCCAAAAGTGGCAGAATTCAAAAATACGGGGTTTGGGGACTTCTTCTCTTCGTTGCGATTCCACTACCTGGCACGGGTGTGTGGAGCGGCAGTCTTGCCGCCGCACTTCTGGATATCCGCTTCAAATGGGCTTTCCCAGCAATTCTTGTCGGCAACATCATTGCTGCAATATTGATTATGACTCTTAGCAATGGTGTCATAGGACTTTTCAATTAAGAGGCTTTTATGAGATCCATAAGAATACAAATGTTCATATATCTCATCACGGTAACAGTTTTTGTGTTCGGAGGACTGGGGCTTTTGATGGATCATACCTTCAAAGCTTTGCCTCAATATACTGAGATGCAGTTCCAGGCGATTGCCGATGCACGTGCTGATGAAGTGGGCAAGGAACTTCTGGGATTTGTGGATCTCGTCAAGATGACCGCACAGACGCCGGTGATCCAATCCATGAACATGGAGGAGATCAAACCATTTTTGTCCTCGTTGGTCATTGAAGGAAAAATACGAAACATGACCATTTCTGATGTTTATGGCAATGCATGGGCGACATATGACCAGGATATTGATATTTCCGGTCAGGAGCAATTCCATAAGATCATCATCGAGGGTGATGAATATGTGCTTTCAAAACCTTTTTACAGTCCGTACATTCCGGATAGCATACCGATCATTACGATTTCTCACGTCATAAGAAATGGAGATGAGACGGTAGGTCTTGTCAATGCGGTGGTTTCTGCCGAGTTTCTCAATCAGATTGTCAGCCAGATCGAGTTCAAGAAAGAAGGCTTTGCATGGATCATTGATGATGAGGGGAGGATTGTCGCACACCCGGATAAAAACATAGGCATCGAGTTCTCTCTGGATGACCTTATAAAGGAGACCCAATCCAAACATTCCATATTGAGTCGAGAGAAGGGTGCGGTCTATTACAAGGATTCAACGGGAATGGACAGAATAGCTCTATTTTCAACGATAGAAAATTCGTTCGGATGGAAGTTGATCATCTCTTTATCATCAGGAGAAGCGTTTGCAGAAATCAATGATATCAGCAACGATTTGAAAACTGGATTTTTATCTGCAATCCTCATTGTAGGTGTATTTTCTTTTATATATTCAGGTAGCATCTCAAAGCCGATCATGAATCTCAAGATGGTTTTTGAAAAGGCGGCTCATGGCGACCTCAGTGTGAAAGCGGATGAGACCGTCAAAAATGAAGTCGGTGTCGCGGGAAAAAGCTTCAATGTCATGATCAATCAGATCAAAAATTTGACTTATAGGGATCCGGTCACTCAAATATACAATTACAATCGCTTTATGTTTGAAATGCCCGGGAAATATGAGGAGCAACTGCAAAGACAAGGTGTTTCGTACCTCGCAGTGATTTCTGTGAACGATTTCAAGAAAATCAACAGCATCGGGGGTTATAATTCCGGCAACTTGATTTTGAAGGAACTATCGGGTAAACTCAGAAAATTCATAAGGCACGATGAGCTCATCGCAAGCTCGTACGGAGACGAAATGATCTTGTTCCTTAGAGATGACGGTGACATCGAGATGAGTGATAGAATCAATGCCCTATTGGAAACATCCGGTTTCTGGACCAACATCAGCGGCATCGAATACCATCTGAATGTGAATATTGGCATCAGCATCGTACAGTCGGATGATTTCGATCCCGAGGAACTCGTCAAGCGTGCCAAAATCGCCAAACTGATGACCAATAAATCAGGTGGCGACAAATACGTCATATACAACACCGAACTGCATGAGGCGGTTGTGCGTGAGCGCAATATAGAAGAGGCTATTCATCATGGGCTTGAAAACAACGAATTTCTGTTGCTGTATCAACCGATTATCGACATCAGAACAAAACGAATCATTTCAAGTGAAGCACTTATTCGTTGGACCAATTCGGATTACGGTCAGATTCCGGTACCATATGTGATTGAACTCGCAGAAAAGAATGGAGACATCATTGAAATCGGCAAATTTGTCCTTGAGACGGCATGCATTCAAAACAACAAATGGCATGCGGAGGGTTTTGAAAATTGTGTGATTTCTGTTAATGTGTCTCCCCTACAGTTCGAGGACTCCAGATTTTTAGAGATTGTAAGCGAAGTGCTAGAGCGCACCCAGATGGATCCGAAGTATTTGGAAATTGAAATCACGGAAACCAATGCGATGCTCAAAGTGGAAGAAAAGATCGAAAAAATGAGACAGCTGAAAGAAATGGGTGTGAAAATCGCCATTGACGACTTCGGCACAGGTTACTCTTCTCTTTCATACTTCACGAAATTCCCAATAGATACCTTAAAAATCGACAAAAGTTTTATCAGTGCCATGCTCGAAGATGACAATGCCATGTCCATAGTCGTCATGATCATCAACATGGCCAATGCCATGGGCATCAGTACCACTGCAGAAGGCGTCGAAACAAGAGAACAATTTAAAGCCCTTGAAAAAATGGGTGCAGACAGAATACAAGGTTACCTCATCAGCAGACCAGTTACCGCCGAATTCGTACCAGGTACCCAAACGGCGGTCGATACCGCCATGAGGGTACCTGGTACGCAAACGGCGGTTGAGCCTCAAGGAGAATAGAATGCAAAAGATCTTCATGATATTGTTCGTACTGACAATGAACATCACAAAGGTAATCGATGTAATGGAAAAAGCGAAGTTCAACGTCGCTTTTTCTGACGTTCTCATGCCGATTATGGGCATCATGCTCTTGCTTGGCCTAAGAAAATATACGTTTAAGACCATATTCAAACATTATCCGATTTATTTGGCGTTGATCCTCTGGATTACCGGTGTGGGTTATCTTGCCATGCAAAATACTCAGCTGGTCGATGCGGGATGGATGGGCATTTTAGAAGAACTCGTCAAAACGCTCATCGTCATCGCGTATTTCTGGGTGGGGTACCATACGCTCAAGATTCTTTCCATTAAACAGTGGCAATGGAGTTGGGTGTTCTCAGCCCTATTGTTTGTCTTCGGTGGATTTGTCATTTACATTTATGCCAAGAACGGAACGTTTTTGCTGGGTGAAGAGGGCAAATACCTGCACTACTATATGGGCACAGATACGGACCCCAACCATGCGGCGAGTTTTTTGACACTGACGTTTTTCGGTATGGGTGCCCTTGCGCTCATCAACAAATCCAAACCTGTCAAAATCGCACTTTATAGCACGATGGCCATTGCGTTGGTAGGTCTTTTCATAACCGGTTCTCGTGGTGGCATGATCGGCATGGCGATTGGCCTTGCATTTTTGGTCTTCAGCATGTTTTTCATCAATTGGCGTGTTTCGACGGCAATCGTCCTCACAGTGGTCATGCTCTTTTGCGTATCGATTATTATTGACGCGACATGGTTTGAATCGGTTTTCGCTCAAAGGATTCTCAATAAGATTGTCAATATAGAAGCGGGATTCGACATACGGTTCAATCTCGGTAAAGTGGCTTGGCTCATGGGCCTGGATCATCCGATTTTCGGTGTGGGCAGGGGCAATTACCCGCTGAATGCCTTGCCCTATTTTGAATCGCTTGAAGCACCATTCATAGACAATATTCCACACAACACTTACTTTGGTCTGTTTGCAGAAGTAGGCATCATCGGCACACTGTTATTTTTCACTCCACTCTTCGCCATTTTTCATGCGGCGTGGAAAAGGTTTCGAATCGATCCGAAATGGTTCATGGCACATAAGGCGCTTTTCATTTGGATGCTGTCGGGAATTTTTGCGCTTGGCGTGCAAGCCTCAGTGCTCAATGTGGAAAACAGAAGATTCCTATGGTTTCTTGCCGGTGTCATCATCTATTTCATTGAAACCTACAAGGGAGAAGAAGTCCTTCACGAACCCGATCAAAGCAAACGCTGGCTCAGATGGATCAACTTGGCCCTGCTCATTTCAGTTTTGGTTATTTCAGTCTATACTTTCAAAAATGCTTTTGTGAAATCACCAAGACTCACATTGGAAGCTTCAGAGGTTTTGAAACTGCCGAAAGTGGAGAGTGAACCGGGAGATGAACTTGAATTCAGATACCATCTCATTTTGCCACAAAATGAAGCGAAGACCGAACGGCTGATGGTTTCCGTTTATGAAGTCAGTGATGAAGGCAACAAAGTGATGATTGATAGGTTTAGATACATCGGAGCAAGTGGTCCGATCACAAGGACGTTTACACCAAGATATTCAAGTTCAGAGTTTCATGTGGCATTTTATGTACTGGATGAGACATTGCTCAAATACTATGTGACACCAAAAGCATTTGTTGTCGGAGAAAAACTTAAACCGATGGACGATTGGTATTTCCTGCAACCTCCTTTTGCAAAAAAATTCACCTCGGATTGGTACTGGATCCAGGCAAGTGAAATGGAGGTGCCTACTGATTTTTCGCAGAGCTTAGGCACCGTTTTCGGAGAACGGCTGAAGGTTATGGCTGTGGACACGGCAACTTCCGAGGAGGGACATCCTATAGTCCATCTCAAAATTGAAGTGCTCAAAGACTTTACAGAAGACTTCGTGTTTTGGGCACATGGTTACCCGGACAACATCCATCTGATGCCTGAAAACAGGCTTCCGAGCGGACTGGAAGGTTATGGTCTTATTGAGCCCATCATCACTTCCGAGTGGAAGTCTGGCGAGGAGAAGACATTGAGCTACAAAATTCCTCACGATGAAGGCACATTCAAACTGTTTTGTGGTTTTTATATAAACAGAGATGGAGAAGTGGAAAGATTGCTGCTTGAAGATGGTAAGACTCACGCACTTGAACTGGGTTTTCTCAACACTGCGGATTACAAATAATGCAAATTGCATAAGGTTCCACTATGACTTTTGTGTATGATGGAATAAAAATGATAAAAGGTGATGAAAATGAACAAACGGTTTTATAAGAAAATAGTTTTAATGGTACTGGACATATCCTCTTTTTACCTCGCTATGTGGCTTGCATATGTCATCAAGTACGATCAACTGAAATCCATACCGCCAGAACTGACTAAGTCGCTATTGACAGTAGTATCCATAATAGTGGGCATCAAGTTCATGACACTTATCGTGCTCAAAATGTACAATAAAATATGGCGTTTTGCAGGAATCACCGAACTCATTGATGTGGTCATAGCTTGTGGCATCGGCTCTGCCGCAACGATGGGCATGCTTTTCATGATTTCGAGACAACCGGAATTCAATCATATTTTGATTCCACGCAGCATTCTCGTACTGGCGTTCATGATGGACGTCGCCTTTGTGGGCGGTTCCAGATTTTTATACCGTTTGTTTTTCCATGTGAGTCCGAAGGAGATGCGCAGACATCAGCTTAGAAAGCGCACACTCATCTATGGTGCCGGTCAAGCGGGGGTCATGGTCCTTAAGGAAATCAATACGCAGGGTCACGGTGAGTTCAGCCCGATCGGGTTCATGGATGATGATTCTTCCAAAAAGGGACAGAAGCTTCATGGTCTGACCATATATGGCGGGAAAAGCGACCTGCTCAAAGTTTCCATAAAGGAAAAAGTCGAGGCCATCATCATTGCCATGCCTTCTGCGGGAGACGAAGAACGTAAGGCCGTGATCAACGCAGCCAAGGAAACAGGCGCAAAAGTGAGCATCCTGCCAAAGGTGTATGACCTGATTGACGGCGCTGTGGCTGTATCTAAAATCAGACCTGTTGAAATCGAGGACTTACTCGGTCGTGACGAGGTCAAACTCAACAATGAGATCATCAGCGAATACATCAAAGACCAAACCGTACTTGTAACAGGAGGCGGTGGTTCCATCGGTTCCGAACTTTGCAGGCAACTGGTCAAATTCAATCCAAGCAAGTTGATTGTTCTCGACATATATGAAAACAACGCCTATGATATCCAAATGGAACTGAAGCGAAATTTCCCGGATTTGAATCTTTTTGTGGCCATAGCTTCTGTACGCGATCGAAATCGAATTGACAAGATTTTTGACACACATCGACCGGATGTCGTTTTCCACGCGGCAGCACACAAACATGTTCCCCTTATGGAGGACAGTCCGGAAGAAGCCATTAAGAACAATGTCTACGGCACCAGAAACGTCGTTGAAGCTTCAAATGCCTACGGCGTCAAAAAATTCGTTCTCATTTCAACAGACAAAGCGGTCAATCCCACCAATGTGATGGGCGCCAGCAAAAGACTATGTGAAATGGTGGTTCAAAGCTATGCGGCATCAGGCGTTAAAACGGAATATGCCGCAGTCAGGTTCGGAAACGTTCTAGGCAGCAATGGCAGTGTCATACCACTTTTCAAAAAGCAAATCCAAGCCGGAGGCCCAATTACGGTCACCCATCCCGATATCATCCGATATTTCATGACCATTCCGGAAGCGGCTCAACTGGTGGTACAAGCCGGTGGACTCGCAAAAGGCGGTGAAATATTTGTGCTGGATATGGGAGAACCTGTAAAGATCGATAATCTCGCCAGAGACTTGATCAGACTTTCTGGACTGGAACCTGAACGGGATATAAAAATAGAATACACAGGTCTTAGACCTGGAGAAAAACTTTATGAGGAACTATTGATGTCGGAAGAAGGTCTTGGCGAGACAGAAATTGAAAAGATTTTCATCGCGAGACCAATGACGCTACCGTATGATGAACTGTCAACCGCTCTCGATGCGCTCAGTGCCACATTTGATGATGCTGAAGTCCTTGTGGAGGCAATGAAGAAAATCGTACCGACCTTTAAGACGCCGGATGAAATCAACGGCGCGTTTGATGGAGGCAACAGTGATTAAATTCTTAAAAAACAAATATACCAGATGGCTGATGGTCATCGTGTGGATGATTGTGATCTTTATGATGTCCCACATGAACAGTGTGAAGTCCTGGTATTTGACAGGCGAACTGCTCACAGTCTTTCAGACCGGATCGGTTAACACTGAGGCTACCTTTGAAGAAAAAATGTCGAGCTACAATGAGGACGATACGGCAAATTTGATGGTCTACATCAGAAAACTCGCACATGTGATTCAATATATGATTTTAGGCATCCTCGTATATTTTGCGCTATCGGAAACCTATGCGATTCGGAAATCCGCAGTCGGAGCGATGAGTGTCGGATGGCTTACCGGCTATTTCGATGAATTGCACCAACTGTTCGTACCCGGGAGAACAGGTAGTCTTGCTGATGTTTTTTTAGATGGATTTGGTGTGACTCTTGGAGTGGCGTTTTGTGTCTGGACAGAAGTCCGATTGCGAAAGGTAAGAAAATATGAAGCGTAAAGTGGTCTTGATAGCGGAAACGGTAATGGATGGCGTCGGCAAACACGTGGTGGACCTCATCGATCAATTGAATAAAGAAAAATACGAGATTCATGTCCTTCATGGGATAGGTCGAACCGACTACCGATTCGAGGATATTGTCAAAAAATGGTCTCATGAAGTCCATTTTTATAAGATTGAGTCCCTGAAAAGGGAAATTGAATTCTCCAAAGACATCAAGGCTTTTGGAGAAATCCGTAAGGCGATCAAATCAATAAATCCCGAACTCGTTCACTGCCACAGTTCGAAAGCTGGAGTTGTGGGAAGGCTAGCCGCAAAGACTTGCGGTGTCAAAAAAGTGTTTTACACACCACATGCCTATGCCATGCAAAGCCAGGACCATTGGACGCCAAAAAGGCGTTTTTACTGGATTATTGAAAGGTTTCTGGCAAGATTTGCCACAACCAATACCATCAACGTCTCAAAAGGTGAGAGGCAATTTGCCATAGATCTCGGGCTTGAGAAACCGGAGCATTTTTTAGTGGTCTACAATGCGCTTGATCATAACGTCAATACTCATCCGATTGAAAATCTAAGAGAGACGCTCGGTATTGACGAAGACCAATTTGTGGTCGGATGTGTAGCTAGACTTTATTATCAAAAGAATCCCTTCGAATTCCTAAGAGTGGCCAAAGCCCTCAGTTTGCTCAGGGAAGACCTTCATTTTGTGTGGGTCGGCACTGGTGAAATGATGGTCGATGCCCGTATCTGGTGCAAAGACAACGGCATTTTGGACAGATTCCATTTTGTTGGGCATCAAAAAAATGTCGATGCCTATCTGAATGTATTTGATGTGTTTTTGGCGACTTCCTATTACGAGGGGCTCCCTTATACTTTGGTCGAGGCCATGAGAGCGGGATGTCCAATCGTCGCAACAGATGTTGTCGGAAACAACGAAGTGGTTGTCCATGGAGATAACGGTTACCTTTACAAACTGGGAAATGTCAATGAGGCAGCCAATCAAATATTGAGATTGAAGGAAGATGAGATACTCAGGACCGAGATGAAAGAGAAATCTAAGGAACGTTTTGAAGAACTCTTCACCATTGATAACATGATCAAAAAAATAGAATCCATATATGAGCAATAAGAACATTGAAAAATGTTCTTTTTTTTATGAAAAATTGTGCAAATTGCATAAGTATAATCTGGATGATTCATATAAAATAGGCAAGTATAGGTATAGTCCTAGGACAAAATACACAAAGGGAGGTATTCAATTGAAATTATTCAAGAAAAAAATGACTTTGACACTTGCCATTATTTTAGTTATTTCAACATTCACAACATCATTTGCAGCTGTAAATATGAGTGATTTGAATGAAGTGAGCTGGGCAAAGGCGACCATTGAAAAATGGGCTGGCATCGGTCTTGTTTCCGGTTATGCGGACGGAACATTCAAGCCGGGCAATGCAATCACACGTGCGGAGTTCACTGTAATCGCATACAATGCATTTGAACTTGAGAGTACGTCTCGTAAAGCGTTTGACGATGTCAAAACATCAGATTGGTTTTATCGACCAGTGAGTCAAATGGCGGCACAAGGTTTCATCAGTGGTTATGGAGATGGTTCATTCAAACCGAACGCACCAATCACCAGAGCGGAAGCGGCCATTATTTTGGTCAACATTCAAGGTTTAAAGGCTAATCCGGAAGCAATCCGCATTTTTGAAGATGCTAATTTGATTCCACCATGGGCTGCTGGATATATTGGCGCGGCATTTGAAGCGAAGAATATTTCTGGTTACCCTGACGGAACTTTCAGACCAAATGCAAACATCACCAGAGCTGAATCTGTTGTCATGCTTGACAACGCAATCTATGGAGAGAATGTATACGCCAACAACTGGATTTTGAATGAGCCAGGCGTTTATGGCTCAAACAGCGAAAAAACAGTTGTTGAGGGCAATGTCTACGTCAGATCTGAAAGCATCAGTCTTACCAACTTTGTCATCAAGGGAGACTTGATTATTGGCAAAGAGGTTGCTGAAGGTACAGTTTCACTAAACTCTGTGACAGTTGAAGGCGACACGGAAATCTACGGTGGTGGTATGAACTCCATCTACGTCAGGAATTCGAAACTCGGCAATGTCATGGTAAGGAAAGCCAATCAATTGATTAGAATCGTTGCTGTAGGCAACTCTACATTTGGTACACTCACTGCATATTCAGGTGTCAAACTTGAGGAAAGCAATATCACATCAACGGGTGGTTTCGGCGAAATCATCATTGAAGCGGGTTCTACTGGTCAAATCATTCTTGAAGGTAACTTCAGCAAAGTGACGATCAGAGCAACAGGCGTTGAAGTGGTTGTACCTACAGGCACAGTAATCGCTGAGCTCAACATTGAAGCACGAATCAGAGTCACAGGTGATGGAACAATCACCAAAGCTACTGTAGAAGTGAATGGCGTTACTTTCGAAACGGCACCAACTGAAGTTGTGGCTGGATCAAACGGCAATGTCACTGTTACAATCGGTGGCGTGGCAACGGAAGTGACTCAAGCTCCTG
>JACUUV010000018.1 GCA_014859095.1 Clostridia bacterium
AATGGGCGAAAAAATAAGACCCGTTTCGCAAGTGGTGTGTTTGCGAAATGAGTCTTATTGGGTTTATATGAGTTCTATGTAGATTATGTGAGCCGTTACTTAGACGCTAGTAAGTTTGAGTTCTATTTACATTCTTCCAGACTATACATAGGCGCTAGTAAGTTTTTGCTGCGCAAAATCTTACCTACACGTTGTTTTTCTGATCGAAAAACAGTACCTACGCGAGGTATTACACCGACTTCGTTGGTGTAATACCTTTATAAAGAGTTGATGACTTCTATATCCAGACCTGTAGCAGATTGAATTACTGATGCATCAATTCCATTTAGTTTTAGATTTTTGGCTATTTCAATTTTTGCTTCATCTTTACCATGTTCTTTGCCTTGTTTTAAACCTTTTTCCAAGCCTTCTGCAAGACCTCTTTCCATTGCATCATCAAATCTTTGAACCATATCAAGCACAAATATTTCCTTATTTAAAGCTTCATGCTGCAAATTAGGATCGTTTTGAAGTTCTTCCAATTCTCTTATCGCTTTTTGTATTACAAGAGGCAAATCAGTTCTCTCTGATAGTTTCATAAGATCATCCTCGTTTCTTAATCTGAGAAATTCCGCCCAATCGATCAATAATTCATTTTCTATACTTCTATTATACGCGTTGAGTTTAATGAGTTCAAGTACGTGAATTTCCAGGTGGTCTGTAAACTTCTTGTGTTCTTCAGTTTCGAGTATTTGAAACTTGGTGTGCATGCGTGGTGATGTAAAAAGTTCAAAATAAACGATGTTGATTACAATACATTTTTTAAGTTTCCTATAAGCATTACCCTGTTGCAAACTTCCTGAATACATTTTTGACCAATAATAAAGAACACGTTCTTTATACGCTTGATGATTCAGCACTTGAAGTTCAACATCAATTTCTGTCAAATCTTTAAGTCTTATTCTCAAATCAAGCCTACTTTGTTTGAATTCAATGTTTTCAGAGTTCATTTCATTATTCAGAATCTCAAGATCTTCGAAGTTATCCATTGGCATTCCCAATATTCCACTGAGAAGTGACATCAAGGGTTGTTTATCTTTCTCGTTAGCAAAAAGCGCTTTAAAAATTATGTCATTTCTTGGGGTAGTGAATGTTTTGAATTTTGACATTGTATCCTCCTAAAATTTGTTAATTATAGTTTACAACAAATTTAGGTGAATTGCCATTATTTACCATAATTTGATCAAGTATAAAGTCTCAATGTCGTAGACGTCCTTTGTTGCAATCTCACCAAATTTACTGTAATGAAGTGCGTCAGCACCTTTAGTCAAACAAAAAAAAGACTCTCTCGCAGGCAAGATTTGCGAAGAAAAGTCTATTTGAGTTCTATATGAGGTTTCTAATCATGGATTCATCAATTACATAGACGCTAATGAGCTTGAGTTCTATGTACATTCTGCTAGCCTATACATAGACGCTAGTAAGTTTTTGCTTCGCAAAATCTTACCTACGCGCTGTTTTTCTAGCGAAAAACAGTACCTACGCGAGTTATTACACCAACGAAGTTGGTGTAATAACTAACCTCTCTTCTTATAATAAAAAATCGCAAGCTGTGTTCGATCCCTAAGTTCCAGCTTTTCAAGGATGGTGCTGATGTAATTTCTGACGGTGCCTTCACTGAGGTACATGATCTCGGAGATTTCCTTATTGGAAAGCCCTTCCGCCACGTGACTGATGGTCTCCAGTTCACGCTCGGTCAGTCCGTAGTTTTCGAGTCCAGCTTTGTCATCCTCCTTGAGGAGTGAGGGCAGTTTGCCGATGATTTCCTCCCCATACACGTTTTGCCCGAGGTAGGCGGTCTTCAGCGATGGGATGATGGAATCGAACCGTTGCTTGAGTATGTAGCCCTTTGAGCCGAGGCGCAATGCCTTGATGATGTATTCGTCATCCGAAAAAGTGGTGAGAAACAGAATCTTGGCGTCCGGATCGGATGCTATGATTTTCTCCGCCGCCTCAATGCCGGTCATGCCGTCCATTCGAATATCCATCAAAATGATGTCCGGTCTATGTGATTTATAAAGCTCTATGGCATCAAAGCCGTTATTTCCTATGGCAACCACCTGAATGTCCGGGTCGGCCTCAAGTATGGTCTTTAGCGACGAGCTGACCAGTGCATCATCGTCAATTACAAGTACTCTCATAATGTTTGCTCCTTCGGTATAGTGATAAAGAGTTCAAATCCTCTGTTGGTTCTAATGAGAAAGTAGCCTTTCAGCGCTTCAATCCTATGTGCGATGTTCTTGAGCCCAATCCCGTCATCCGGATTATACGTCACCGTCGACCCGTTGTCCGACACGATCAGTTGATAAAATCCGGGATGCTCGACGAGCGATATATCCACCCGGCTGGCACTTGAATGTTTGACCACATTTGAAAGTGCCTCTTTGATGATGGCCAAAATCGCGTACTTGACCCGAGGTTCCGGTACGGTTTCCATGTGCAGGTTGAGAGTCGTCTTACAAAATGTGAACGCCTCCGCAAGTTTCACAATCTGCGCATCTAGATCAATGGATTCGTCATATAGATCATGCACACTGTTGCGGATGTTGTCCATGGCCAGATTGAGTGTGTCTTTTAGTGTGGCAAGCCCTGTATTAGACGGGTCTTTGACCATGAGTGCACCCACCTGGATCAAGGCACTGGACAGTTGGTGCCCGACATTGTCGTGAATTTCCCTTGCAATGCGGTTCCTCTCATCAAGTGTGGCGGTATGAATCTCACTGTCCTGCTTCTCAATAAGCGCTTGGTTTTGTTTCTTAAGATCGTGAGACAGCTCCCTCGTCTCATCGGACAGTTTCAGGAACCGTTCCCTGAGTGCCGCCTGATCGAGGGTTCTGTGCTTGAGCAATATGGCCACAATCACGAACACGCCCATAATGACCCCCTGACTCACCGGGAGCAGGTAAATACACAGCAGCGGATAGATCGCGATGAAAATCCATGCGTAATGTTGCTTTTCGTATGCGCCGTATAGGACAACGGGCAGGAAATAAGTGAGGACTGGGAAGAAGGCGCAAAGTGCAGTAAAAACAGCCGTAATGATCAGCTGGACCCTTCTGTTTTCATCTATGTATGTAATCAGGCCGATTGCGATAATCGCCACAATGAATGGCACGACACTGAGCGGCTCCAAAATGAGCGTGGCGTGAAGCATGCTTGCGCCGATGAACAGTATGATTTTGTCTATGGCATCTATGTGTCTCATACTTATCTCCTTATGTAACGATTGGGGTACCGATTGGGGACAGGTGCAAATTGGTACCTGTCCCTGCTCAATATACTACTTTCAGTTTATCATTCCTTTGTACAATCCACAATCTGAAAAAAGGTGACATTTGTCATGATCATTATTGATTCATGACACTTAGAAGTTTCATTGATTCGGTATAGAATGTAACCATAAGAGAAACCCTAAAATTTTGAGGAGGAATATATATGGTAGTCAAAGTCAACAATCTGGTCAAACGTTACGGAGATCTTCTGGCACTCGATCATCTCAATCTGGAAGTCAGATCCGGAGAAATATTTGGACTGCTCGGACCGAACGGTTCGGGTAAAACCACAGCAATCAACTGCATCCTATCACTGCTGAAGTACGACAAAGGAGACATTAGTGTATTTGGCAAACCGATGACGCCCGATGCTTATGACATCAAAAAGGATATCGGCGTGGTCATGCAGGAAGTGGCCGTATTCAACGAACTTACCGTCTATGAGAACATTGACTATTTCTGCGGGCTATATGTTTCCGATAAAGCAAAGCGCAGAGCCCTGGTGGATGAAGCCATCGATTTCGTGGGACTGAATGATTTCAGGAAGTTCCGCCCTAAGAAACTCAGCGGCGGATTGCTCAGACGTCTCAACATCGCCTGTGGCATCGCGCACAAACCAAAGCTGATCATTCTCGACGAACCGACAGTTGCCGTCGATCCCCAAAGCCGCAACAAGATTCTCGAAGGCATCGTGGATCTCAACAAACTCGGTGCGACAGTAATCTACACCTCACATTATATGGAGGAAGTCGAGCAGATCTGTTCCAGAATCATGATCATCGACAAAGGCAAGGTCATTGCCTCCGGAACCAAAGATGAACTGAAGAGCATGATCACACTTGGTGAAAAAATCACACTGGATGTGTTCAACATTAATGAAGCACAAATTGAAGGCCTGAGACAACTGCGAAATATCACCAGTGTGGAGTATTCAGGTGGAATCCTGGAAATCCGTTCACTCAAAGGTAAAAACAATCTGGAGCGCGTGCTTGAGTATGTCAAATCAGAAGGCATCAGCTTTGGTAAAATCTACTCCGAAATGCCGACACTCAACGATGTTTTCCTGGAAATCACGGGCAAAGAGCTCAGAGATTAGGGGGATGAAAAATGTTCAGACATATTTTTATATATAGGTTGAAAGTCCTCATGAAGAACAAGTCCATGCTCTTTTGGACTTTGATTTTCCCGATTGCCCTAGCTACTTTCTTCAAACTTTCTTTAGGTGGATTAGTGGAACAAGGCACATTCAGAGCCATCAATGTGGTTGTTGTGGAACAGGTCAGGCAGGACGGTTTTATGGACATTATGGAGTCTCTGTCCACTGGTGATGAGCCACTGTTCAACATGACTGTGCTGGATATGGATGCCGCCGAGGCGAGGCTTGAAGATGAAGAAGTTGCGGCAATCATTACTGTTAACGAGACCATTGGAATGACAGTAAATCAATCGGGATTCGGACAAAGCATCGTCAAATCCTTTTTGGATCAATATAATAACACCGCAGATGCGGTGAGCACTATTCTGGCAATCAATCCGTCCGCACATGAAAGCATCGCAAATGATCTTCGCTCCAGAGTGACTTATACTATGGAGGAACCGATCACAGATTCCAAAATGGACATCACGCTGAATTACTTTTACGCACTGATTGCAATGGCGTCTCTATATGGCGGTTTCTTCGGTGTGGAGGAGGTCAACAACATCCAGGCGAATCTCAGTGTCCACGCGGCTCGTGTGAATGTGGCACCGGTGCACAAACTTAAAGCGTTCCTATACAGCACTTCGGCATCATTTTTGATCCAATATTCCGAGATGCTCGTATTTTTGGCATACCTCAGGTACATCCTGAATGTTGATTTTGGAGACCGCTTCGGACTGATTCTCGTAACCACTTTTGTGGGATCACTTGTAGGTCTATCACTCGGTGCCTTTGTTTCAGCTCTACTCAAAAGCAACGAGGATGTCAAAACAGGCATACTGATCGGAATGACTATGACTGGGGCATTCCTTGCAGGCATGATGTTCGGCGATATGAAGTACATCGTTCAGACCAAGTTTCCGATTGTCGCCATACTTAATCCGGTCAATCTTTTGTCCGATGCCTATTATTCACTTTACTTTTACGATGATTACGTCAGGTATTCGCAGAACATCGTGATTCTTTTAATTTTCTCATTCGTATTTTGCGCAGCAACGTACATGATTATAAGGAGGCGAAAATATGCCAGTCTTTAATCTTTGCCTAAAAATCCTGAAAAAAAACTTACCAGTTATGTCCATCTATTTCGGAGTTTTCATAATGGTTTCGTTCATCATGATGTCGAATGCTTCAGGTTCACAAACAGGTTACAGTGATGTCAAAACGGATATCGCAATCCTTGCGGATGAAGAATCGGTTTTGATTGACGGGCTCAAAACGTCCCTTTCAGATGTCGCCAATTTTATTGAAATCGGTGATGAGCGCAGTCAAATCCAGGACGCCCTCTATTTCAGAAGAGTGGGATATGTCCTGAGAATTCCAAGTGGATTCACTGAGGAATTTTTAGCCGGTGGCACTCCTACCCTTTCAAAGACAGTAGTGCCAGGATCTAATTCAAGTATGTACATCGACATGAATATCGAGCAATACCTCAACACTGCAAGACTCTACGCCAATGCAATGCCTGAAATGCCTCTAGATGAACTGACCGAAGCAGTACTGGGTAATCTCTCTCAGGATACAAAAGTAAGTATGCTCTCAAGTGAACGGATCTATGGGGAGCAAGGCATGATGCAGTATTATTTCAACTACCTCGCCTATACTTTCATGTTCGTACTGATCCTCGGCATTTCCGTAATCATGCTCGTGTTCAATGACCTGAGCATCAAGCGTAGAAACGCCTGTTCACCGATCAGTGCCTCGAAAATCAACTTCCAATTCTACCTCGCCAACATGCTATTTACTTTTGTGAGCTGGATAATCCTGGTCTCTGTGAGTCTTGCTTTCGGACACAAGGAGCTTTCTAGTCCAAACACGTGGTATTTCATTTTTAACTCATTGCTCTTCGCACTCACTGCCTCAGGAATCGGCTTTTTCATCGGCAATCTGGTCAAAGGCCGCGAAGCAATCTCAGCAGTGGCCAACAGCTTCACCCTAGGCACCTGTTTCATCAGTGGCGTCTTTGTACCACAAGTACTCCTTGGCGAAGGTGTGCTCAGACTCGCAAGCTTCTTCCCTACTTACTGGTATGTGAAAGCCAATGCCCAAATCGCCGGTATCACGAATCATTCCTGGTCGAACCTCAATGGCGTCGGCAATACTTTCCTCGTACAACTCGGCTTTGCAGCAGCATTTTTCGTTCTCGCAATGGTCGTCGGCAAGCGCAAGCAGATGGCTGTGGAGGAAGAGTGATTTGGGGACAGGTCCAAATTGGTACCTATGTACTAAGAAATTCAGATATACAAAGACGCTAATAAGTTTCCGAAGGCTAGTATAGTTTCGCTTCGCGAGAACCATACCTACGCCCAATGTTTCGTTTAACAAAACATTGTACTTAACTACGCGATTTTTTGCTCCGCAAAAAAAAAAAGTGTCTATGCAAATTGCGTCGACACTTTTTTGTTTGACATAAATTATGGAAATGTATAGTCATCCCATTCTCCTAGGAAAATACGGACTTGATCGATTGGAATAGCCCTCCCAGATACGAATTGTCGAAACAGGTTTTCATTGCCTCCGAGGTTTATGCCGACAATCTCAAGATTTTCATTGATCAGTGCACTACCGCTGCTTCCACTGGAAGTAAGCGCAGTATGATATATCACTTCATATATGAACTTTCCCGATTCGTCCTCATAGTTCCAATTTTTTCTACTTCTGATTTTACCAGCAGTGACGGCATTCCTTTCTCCGTAGGGATTGCTCATTGTTGCGATCTGATCCCCGTATTTAGGAATATTTTCTGTTAGTGGAAGAATAGCATACTCTTTATCGCTGACAAAACTGATCACAGCCAAATCGTATTTTTCGCTGGCATGCTCAATCGTACACACGGGGAACTGTTTATAATGGTTCGCCACTCCAGTCGATGTCGAGTTATATCCTGATTCATAGGTAAGCTGAATGATCTTGATATTCGCAGAAAGTACTTTACTTTCAATATTTGAAATGAAGTCATGATTCATCGTTTGATTATATCTGAGTTTTATTGTAGGTAGAAAAATGATTATGATTATTGTAGCGATAAGAAATGGTTTTCGTTGTGCCCGTGGGGCTGAAGTAATACGCATGTGTCATTTGAGACTCCTTAAGGTCTATAAGTGCAGGGAGTGCAGGTAATGCAGAGAGTGCAGGGAGTGCAGGAAAAGATTAAGGTCAAATTATGCCCAGGTACCAATCTACTTTATAGTATTCGACATTGCATCGGTTTTCCCTTTTTTCCCTTTTTTTCCCTTTTTCTTGTTCTCCCTGCTTTTCCCTGCTTTTCCCTGCTTCTCCCTGCTTCTCCCTCTCACTTTCGGGTATCTAGCAACTAATACAACTACAGGAGGCGATCTTATGAGAATTATTGTGGCTTTTACTTTCGTGCTCATGATTATGATGAATGCACTTGCGAATATCCTGCCGATCAACGGGGTCGGGACAGGACAGGTTTCTGATGCCTATGGCAATTTGTTCGCTCCCGCAGGGATTACCTTTGCAATCTGGGGTGTGATTTATTTGCTTCTAGGAGTATTTACGGTCTATCAATTCAAGAAAGATAGCAAAGATTCCAGCCGAGAAGCGGCGCTGATACAGATCAGACTTTGGTTTGCCGCTTCATCAGTGGCCAACACGCTTTGGATTCTGGCTTGGCATTACGACTTCATAGGCGTGTCGCTTGCGCTTATGGTTTTTATTTTGGCATCGCTGATTCGAATTGCGCTAGTCATTCGAAACGCCGATTTCAAAGGAAAAGATCTGCTCGCGATCAAAGTGCCATTTGGAGTTTATTTCGGATGGATCACCGTTGCGACCATTGCCAATGTGACCACGTATCTCGTGAGCATCGGCTGGGATGCTTTTGGAGTTCAGGAGGACATTTGGACTGCTGGGATCATACTTGTTGGGCTGGCCATCGGTGTGCGTGCAACGACCTGGTTCAAGGATGTGCCTTATGGTCTTGTGATCATATGGGCGTATCTCGGAATACTCCTCAAACATATGTCGGAAGACGGATTCGCTGGGCAGTACATGCGTGTTGTTCTTGTGACGCTTTTTGCACTTTTGATCATGGCGGTATTCATTTACAAAGTTATTTACGATACACATCACAAAAGTATATTACGTGGCACGAAATGATGGTATAATATCTCGAGATAAGTCACATATTTTGAGAGGACAACCATGGGTATTTTGGGCAATTATGTTGGCGAGATAGCAGCACTCGCGACGGCACTATGCTGGGCGGTGACTGCGACATCGTTTGAGGACGCCGGCAAAAAAATCGGCTCTATGAATTTGAATTTGATGCGTCTCCTGCTGGGGATGGTTTTCTTATCGGTTTTCACTTTGTTGACACGGGGGTATTTGCTCCCTACGGATGCTTCCGCGTCAGGATGGTTTTGGCTATTGATGTCTGGATTCGTTGGAATCGTCATAGGAGATTTGCTCCTGTTCGAGGCGTTTGTAAGAATTGGATCCAGGATTTCAATGCTGATCTACGCCAGCGTTCCGCCACTGAGTGGAATCATGGCGTATATTTTCCTTGGCGAGGCTATGACGCTGCTCCAGATTATTGGTATGATGGTGACACTTACGGGGATCGCTTCGGTGATTTTGGTAAAAAACAAGGACAGTAAAAAAATGAGCTTTTCTCATCCGGTATCCGGGATTTTACTCGCTTTCGGCGGAGCGTTCGGACAGGCTGCGGGTTACATCATCGGCAAGTTCGGCATGGCGGATTATGATGCGTTTTCATCGACTCAGATTCGACTCATTGCGGGCATCATCGGATTTGCGATTTTGTTTACAATCCGTGGCCATTGGCCGAAATTTAAATCGGCATTCAAACGCAAAGATGCGTTATTATCGCTCAGTCTCGGTTCTTTTTTCGGACCGTTTCTCGGGATTTCATTATCACTTTACGCGGTACAGAGAATCAACCCTGGCGTGGCTTCGACACTGACTTCGATCACACCGATTCTCCTCATACCATATGCCTATTTCTTCAAAAAAGAGCATGTGTATTTCAAAGAAATCATGGGGACTTTGCTCGCTTTATCGGGGATTGCGATCATGTTCATGTAAGTATAGGTATATTATGTCAAAAAAGCTGACACACACAAATGTGACAGCTTTTTTTCTTTAAAGTTACCGCCGTTTGCGTACCAGGTACGCAAACGGCGGTATGCAAACGGCGGTACACCAGCGGCGAGAAGGGATCTCTGTGAATTCTATACGATACAATTTCTTCCTGCGAGTTTCGCTTTGTATAAATTGTCATCTGCAACTGCTATGGTTGATTCGACACTGTCATCCTTCACAGCAGCGATTCCTGCAGAGATTGTCACCTTGATTTCGGATTCACCTGTGGTTAGATCTTCGACACTGGTTCGGCAGCGTTCAATGATGTGGTGGGCATCATCGATGGATGTTTGTGGCATAACGATCAGGAATTCCTCTCCACCATATCGTCCTACAATATCCGCCTCTCTTACCCAAGCTTTAAGTGTTTGCGCTACAGCGATCAAGACATTGTCCCCTTCAAGATGACCATAGGTGTCATTGACATTTTTGAAATAGTCGATATCGATAATGGCTACTGATAGATCATTTTTATATCTTTTATAGACCGACATCTCGTGTTCAAAAAGTCTTAAAAGCTCTCTTCTGTTGATCAAACTCGTAAGCAAATCTGTGGTAGCGATCTGTTCGAGTTCTAGAGTTCTCTCCTTCACTTTGAGTTCCAGATTTTTATTTAAATCCTCCAACTCCTCGTTTTTTTGATGGATGGTCTGAACCATTGTCGATAGAGTGGTGGACATGTCATTGAACGAATGGATCAGTTTGCCGATGGCATCGGTTCTTTGGACAGTGATCTGTTGTCCAAACTTTCCTTTCGAGAGGACATCTATTTCACTTGCAATTCTTCCGAGGGGTTTACTGATCCATCTTACAAATAGGCACAATACCACAATCAGAAGAATCAAGGAAATCACAAAGGTTTCCTTAAGCTGGCCCGATAAAACGTTGAGACCGGCTGAATAATCACTTTCTGGAATTGCAATTCCTAGATACCATGACTTTTCATCATTGATCAGATATCTATAGACTCCCAGATAATAATCCGTATTATCGATACTTTGTCGATTCAGCCATTCACCTGGCTGGATGTTCTCGAAAAGCGTCTTAAACATAACGTCTTCCGAATTGGACGGTGTTTTTCTTATTTGAACGCCATCCTCCATCAAAAAAGGATATTCTGTACCGGTATCCACAATGAGATTTCCATCGGATTCAAACAAATATAATCGTGTATTTTCGCTTACCGGCAATGTTTTGAAGGTGGTCGTGATTTCATCGAGCAAAATGTCAGCACCAAAAACACCTAATTTGTTCCCCGAGTCATCAAAATACGGAAATGATGTGCTGACAGCAAGCACTGGATCTTGACTCCCTCCGTAGACATCCGTCCAGTAGACTTCACCCAATTGGTCCGCCTGAGTATACCAATCCTTTGAATGCACATCAAAGTCTTCAACTGTTCTCAATAGGACGAGCTCTCCCTCGTCGTCCGTTGTATGTACAAGAAATGGTCCTTTTTTCATATCAAGGGTAAAGGACAATCTGGTTTCGTTGCCACTAAGACCTGAAGACGTGATTCCACCGGCCTCATTCGCATAATAGGCAAAATCTATGTTTGAATTCGTTTTGGACTGCTCCAAAAAATATTGCCCCAACTCAAGTGGAGCATTTAAATCTATAAGACCGTTCTCAGCCAGAGCCGCATTGAATTTATTGACAGCTACTGCTTCTGCCAAATACTTGTCCAGCACATTGAACAGTTCAATTTTGTTGTTGTGTTGAAGCTCGTTCACAGTACTATCCAGAACATTATATCCATAATCAATTGATCTCGAATACACAGAAATCGAGGTGATGATGATAATGATTGTAATTGGGAAAACCAAAGCTTGCCAGATCTCTAAATTGCGAAAAAATCTCATTTGTATGCCTCCCGAGTTTAAGAATTTGTATATCTTTCATTCTATCATTTTATGCTGTTCACCTTCAAGGAAATTAAATGAATAAAGGGACGATTCGGTTTTGAATCGTCCCTTTCACTTTTGCTATTCAGTTCCCACACTTTCTGCGACTTTCAGAATCGTAGCGACATCTTCCTCACCATGGACGACATAACTGTACTGAGCATCGTGCCAATAGACAATGACAAGTCCCTGATTGTCGATCAGGATACCCTCGTTGCCATTGATGGTGATGTCAGAGACGGTGCCACCCTCAGAGTTGAGCTGATAGTCAGCATCGACGCTGGATCTGCTGAAGACGATGGTCTTGCCGTCTGCATTCATAAACTCAATGATCTTGATTGTCCCAAATTCACGGACTTCACCAAAGTCGTACCCTTCTGGGATATAAGTCGGATATTGCTCATTTTGCCATTCTTGCGGTGTGGCAGTGATTCCCATGGTCGGCGGGTCGCTATCGACTGATACCGCAGTGAACCGTTCTTTGGTTTCAACCACCAGATTGAGCAATCGGACGCGAAATGCATCTGAACTCATGGTCGCAGTGAATGTAATGAGTCCAATGAGGACCGATGCCACCAAAACGCGTTTTATCAACATCACTACTTTTGTCTTTCTTGAGAACCTGCGCTGATTGCTTATGTAATTGTCGTGAAAAGTCGTGAACCACTTGCCAAGGGTTTCTGGAATTTCAACGCCATCATTCGCTTTAAGCAACAGATCGGTCTCATCACAGATGTTCTCCACGTGTTCGTAGGCGATGTTGTAAAGGAATATGTCCTTGAGCTTGTTCTCATGTTCGATTTTCGCATGTGTTTTATGATTCAAATCCATCACTCCCCAACTGTTTCAGTTTCCATTTTTTCCAAAATATTTTTGATGGCCTTCAAGGCGCGATGCAAAGTCACGTTCACATGATTTGACGTCATGCCAAGCACCTCCGATATTTCTGACGTGGACAGCTGATGGTAATACTTTAACGTGAGGATATCGGCATAGGGTCTGTGAAGGTTGTCAAGCGCTGTTGCGAGTGTCTTTCCGAGTTCGAGTTTTAAAATGTAGGAATCCAGACCATCCAGATCAAAGGCTCCTGAGGTTTCATCCACTTCTTGGTCCGGTGTGAGATGAATGGTCTTTTTCTTAAGTTTTATGGCGTCCAAACTGAGGTGTCTTACTGTTATAACGATGTATGCCCTCGATTTGTTACAGTGCAGATCGGAAATTTTATCGAGATTTCGAGTAAGCTTGATGATGGCGCTTTGAACGACATCCTCAGCGTCGTGATGATCTTTGAGTATGGAGTAGGCGGTGATGTACATATCTCTATGGTAGAGATTGTAAAGGGTTTCAAGCCGATCTCTTTTTTCGGGATCTGTGATGTATGTCAATAATAGGATCATTGGAATCTCCTTCGATTGTTATGGAATAATCATATCAAAATTTTCATCAACTGAACACCCGTATCCACAAGTGGTCACAAATAAAAAAAAGATCAAATCCTATGGATTTGATCTCGGGGTGACAAAAGATTCTTTCTTACTGCAAAAACTTGGTGAGGCACTCTGGAATCTCACCGTTGTAGCTCAATGTTATTTCAAAGTACACGTTGTATTTCGTTCCTAGAAGATTGATTTTTTCCAACCATACGCAAATTTCTTCAGTAGTCATGATATAAAGGTTCAATATGCCGTCGAGATAGATTTTTTCAATGTCATAATTGCTGCCCATGAGACCGTAAAGGAATGCGATGAACTCATTGGATGAATTCACTGGAAATTCGGATATATTGATGTATCTAATGTCGTGATTCAATTCGAGCAGGCTTTCGTTGGATTCGTTGATAAAAACGATATTGCCTTTCAGATTCTTGAGTGCCTCATTTGCATGATCGATTATTTCCTTCGTTTTGCCTTCTCCGGTTTTGCCAATCAATAATTTTGTCATCAAATACCTCCTATAGAAATTAGATGCTGTAATATATAGTTCTACATAACTTCTAGATATCCTTTAAAAATGTTTTGAAATTTGTACAATAAATCAATATGATATTGCATAGTTCAATAAATCATCCTGACTATAATGATATACCCGATAAGATTTGCCAGAAACAGCACGCCATAGACAAATTTCATCCCAAGATTGTAAGGATGCCATTTGTGATATTTGGGATTGTATTCAAGGTCGCTCTGCGAGCGATCAGGATTATGATACATCATATCGGCACTGACTTTTTGCATACCACGGAAGAAACCGTAAGTATTGAATATCGTTCCGACGAAACATACGAGCCAAATCACACCCCAAAAGAAAAAATGTGCTTCATAATCGCTTGTCCTATACCAAAAGAACGCTTGAACAGCTGTTAAAATCGCAAGTGCTTTCATCGAACCCAAACGGCTCCAGACTCTAGATCCTTTCACTTCATTCTCCTTACATTCAATGGATAAGTTAAATGTTCATATCAATAAATTTTTGCTTGTATGGACCATAGACCAATTTTCTGCCAAGGACATAAACCGCCAAAAGCACGACAGTGATTATGACGAGGATCCATCTGGAGGACAAATCCGGAATGACTTTGAATAGGCCATACCCCAGTCCGCCGAGTACGATTCTTGAAACCAATGAGATCATGATGTTCAAGTTGTTTTTCACCGCAGCAGTGGGATTGGACCAGTTGAGATAAGGTCTCTCGATGTTGATGATTAGATCGATGGTGGCAAAACATACGATTGCCGCTGCAGCCGCCACGAGTGCCAAAATGATATCGATAATGCCAAGTGGCAGTATCCAGAACGTCGCAAGTGCCAGTACCGCCGTTGCAACTCCATTGATCAAAATGGTCGTTTGAATTCTCGCGCTGATATTTTCTTCAGCGGAAATCGGAAGCACCCTTGTTTCCCAAAAGGCCTTGCCCTCACGCGTGATGGCCGTAGCGGAAAGGCTGCCTACTATGCTTGGCGATACGATGATTCCAATGAAGATGAATATCGCAAATGGTTCAAGCATCGGGTTCCTCAGTGTCTCGAGACTCATGACACCCATTGCGGCATAGATCCCGAACATTAGTATTGGTATGAACAGCGTCAATACAGTATTGAGTAAAAACGTGGGATTGTGGACGATAATGCCAAGGTGACGTTTAATCAACAGTATTTTTTTGGAACTTTGTGTATATTTGATGACGCCTTTTTTTCCAGTGCCGCTTTGCTGGTTGTATTTGAGGAGTGCGTTTTTATAAAGTCGCTTTGCAAACAGCTTCAGTGTAACCACAAAACCGAGGTTGAGCAGTAAAAACCAAATGGTATCGAGCAGAGAACCTCTGACCATTTTGGTAAGCCATATGCTCGGTGGAAATTTGCTGCCCACCAGAGAAATCAGGCCATCCTGTTGACTCACCATTTTCTGAAGCGATGCCGGGTCCATCTCCACTCTGGTGAATACGACCTGAATCCCCAAAATCACGATGAGAAGGACAATATTGCCGATGATCACCATCATGTTCCTGTTGCTTTTGCCACCAATCACAGCCATAAAGGGCATGATCACCAAGGTCGCAAAAATCATTGGAAGCACGGGCAGAAACAATAGCGCGACAAAGCCCATGACCAAGTAGAATAGGTTGAATCCATCTCCAAAAGCATAAAAAGCAACGCTTGTGCCGAACAACAAGGCACCCATACCGAAGAGATAGACGTACACGGATGCGAGTTTAGAGAACACCACCGTGTCTTCCTTGACCGGCAATGTGGCAATCAAACTAAGGTCCTTCGAGTAAAAAAATATGGATATGACAAGCGGAATCGCCATAAAAAATGCGAGCATGGTCGCTCCCACATAAACGTATGTGATGATGAGCTCAGGATATCCAATCATGAGAAAGGTGTCATACAGTTGCTTGATGATCTGAATCACCGGCAACAAAATCAATATAGGCAGAAGAATCATCAATTTCCCCAGGAACTTGTTTTTGATGTTCAATTGTTGAGTATACTTGCTGAAAAAATCTTTGAGTTGGATGCGCGTGAGCGCGAGAAGTTTATTCATCTTTGGTCATCTCCAGGAATATTTCTTCGAGGGTGGCGGTGCGGTTGTGCTTGATGGCTTCCAGAGTGTCACAGGCAATGAGTTTGCCTTTGTGGATGATCGCAACGCGGTGGCAAAGGTTTTCCACGACTTCCAGCACGTGTGATGAAAACAGCACGGTTCCACCTTTTTCACAATGCTCCCTCATGAGGTCCTTCAGAATTTTGTTGGAGTGTGGATCGAGACCTACGTGCGGCTCGTCGAGGATGAAGATTTTGGGATTTGGGAGCAGTGCCCCGCAGATCATAAGCTTCTGGCGCATACCGTGTGAATACGAGTTGACGCTTTGAGTGAGAGCGTCATCGATTTGGAAAAGCTTGGTATAGCGTTCGATGCGCTCCTTTCTGTCGGCTATGTTCACTTCGTACATGTCCGATATGAAGTTCAGATAATCGATGCCTTTGACAGCGTCGTAGATCTCAGATTGGTCTGGTACGAATGTGAACTGCTTTTTTGCACTGATGGCATCCGCCTTGATGTTATGGCCACCGATGGTGATTTCACCTTCCGTCGGTGAGATGATGCCTGTGATCATTCGAAGTGTGGTGGTCTTTCCAGCACCATTAGGCCCGATGAAACCGAATATTTCGCCTTCTAAGATGTCCAGATCCAAATGGTCCACTGCGATTTTATTGCCGCTGAATACTTTGGTGACGCCTTTAAGTTTTAACATATTTACACCTCATTAGGCTATTTTTTTATATGCACTGATTTTGCCTATATAACTGAATGTATCCACTCTGCGAGATCCTCTATGACCTGATTGTCAACTTTTCCTGGTACTGAATATTCCTCGGGAGAAGGTTTGCCTTCACCTGCGATGAAAAGATGGTTGAGCGACTCATAGTAGCGGTACTCCGCTTGATCTCCGAGTCCAGCTTTCCACAAATCGAATTCCGTAGGCGGTACCTGGTAATCTCTACCACCTTGAAGGATGATCATCGGAATCTCGAGATTTTTGGCAATGTCTATAGGATTGTAATCTCTGAGGTCCATCCAATATTTCGCAGGAATGCCCAGAGTCAATGTCGGATCTGTGGTCAATGTGAGTTCTTCTGAATTGATCATTTTCACGCCCAGTATGATTGCACCAAGTTGTGTGTTCTGTGCAGCCTTGGTGAGCTCATCTGCAGTTTCGTCGAGGCTGAATAAATACTCGTATTGGTAGACCATGAGGTCTTGCAGTGGTGTGACATTGCCACCGAGCATTGCTATCCCAGTTATGTCGGTTCGTCCTTCAGCGATTCGTGGAGCTTGGTTGGCTCCGAGCGAATGCCCAATCACAAACAATTTATCCGTGTCTATATGAGATTGTTGACTCAAAAATTCTACCGCATATCTTGCATCGTCAATGACTTCATTATAAATGGTGACGTCTGCAGCAACGAGAGGGTCGCTGTACCTTAGTGAATGCGTGTAAGTTCTTTTGTCGTATCTGAGCACTGCGATACCTTGTGCCGCAAGACCTTCTGCGATATCCCTAAAGGGTTTGTTCCCCATAATGGTCTCGTCGCGGTCATTCGGACCTGAACCGTGCACCAATACGACAGCAGGAAATGGACCTTCTCCTTCGGGATAAAGCAGTGTGCCTTCAAGAGGAAAATCTTCACTTCCAAAGGTGACCGCTTTGCCATTATGTACTGGTTTCTCCGTTGATGAGAATACATCAAGACTTTCGATTTCCTGATAATTGAAGCCACCAATTTCGCCCTTTTGGTTGAATACCACATTGTATGCAAGTGTCTGTTTTTCGTGGCTTGCTCCAAACGTAATTATGTAAAAGCCTTGAGTTGTTGTTTCCTTTTGACCTGAGAGTTCTATGAAAGCGCCGTAATCCGTGATCAATTGCTCATGAATGGAGGCCATCATTTCCACAGGGAACGCTTTTTTCATGGCCTCATCCAGTGCATGCCCATTATAGGCACTTTCGAAATCTCCTGTTAAGAATTGTTCCAGGAATGCCTTCCCTATGACCTTTGCCGCTTCCTCATCAAGCACTTGTTCTGCCATCTCTGGCTCAACATCTGGATCCACCACTGCCTCTTTGCTCTTGCAAGCGGTGATCGTCGTGAGTCCCAGAGTCAATATGAGTAAGATGATAAATAGCTTTTTCATGCATACCTCCCTATTTCGCCATTTTATAGAGTCATTCTATTCCTAATATCAAAAGATACTCTAAAGATATTCTTAAATTTGTATTAATTTGAAAAATATTTGGACACTTTGCTCCCGAAGATCTGGTTCAAAGCGCTTATCTCAAGTCCCTGGACCAGGTTGAACTGTTTGATACGATGCATCCCGAACAAATTAAGGCCTGGTTCTTCACTACCATTGAAATGGACACGAGGAGGTCAACATGAAAATCTATCGCAATATCGGGGTACTGGACGTCAGAAAAGCCAAGCCTGAAACCCTTGAGAACATCTGATCTGCTCTCACACATCCATCAAGAGAACATCGCCGTCACCATCACTTTGCCTGCAGAGGAAAAAGTGGATTTCATTTCGGCAAGATGTCACTCCTGAGCTTTTCGACGAGATGGTCAAGTACATTGAAAATTATGGCAAAATCAGATGCAACGATTCCATTTATGCCAAGATCGGAGAAAGAACCCGTAAAAACTTTGGTGTCATCACCACAGATCATGGCTAATCGAAGGATAGGGAAGAAGAAGAAAAAAAACATACCGTTATTGCCAATATGGGCAGTTTGGAACTATAATCAAATGGAATCAAATGGGGACAGGTCAAATCAAATGGGGACAGGTCAAAACAATCAAATGGGGACAGGTCCAAACTGGTACTTCCAATTCTGGAAGTACCAGTTTGGACCTGTCCCCATTTGATTTGACCTGTCCCCATTTGTAATCTGTCACCTATTGAAATCATTAGACATTGTCTTTTCCAGTGACCTTATTCAAAATCAAGTAAAACAATTTGCTGATTCCGAGTTGTTTGCCGATAAAATCCGCTATAATCATCCAAACCTTGATTAAAACTATGTAAAAGATCAATACTACCAAAATCGACCCTGCGAACTGCAAATATTCCATATATGCCCCCTTTTATATCAATTTCATTGTATCCCACCAACGCTGAAATTTCCACTAAATTGATATTGACTTTAACAATGTTAAATTTTATATTTAATATTATTAAAAACAAAGTGTAAGGAGGTGCCACTATGGCGATAGATGTATTACCGGATTGGCTCGGTAACTTGGATGACGAAGACCTTGTTTTCATCAAAAAATTTCTCATGGCCTCGGGTTCGCTCAAAGAAGTCGCAGGAGCTTACAATGTCACCTATCCGACCGTGAGACTCCGATTGGATCGCCTGATTCAAAAGATCCAGATCAGTGAAGATCATTCAAATGAACCCTACATTTCACTGATCAAACGCATGGCAGTCAATGATAAGCTCGACTTCGAAACTGCCAAAGTGCTTATTTCAGAGTATAAAAAAATAATGAAGGAGAATGATCGATATGAGCATAGATATGAGTAGATTTTTATTTGTTTCAATCATAGGCTTGGTTGTGTTTACGGGCAGCATTCTTTTGCAAGTTTTCCTATCCAAACAAAAAAGCAAGTGGCTTGGTCTGGTACTTCCGGCAATCCATCTGACATTGGCATTCATCGGTTCATTTGGACTCATGATGTACGATGGTCAGATTCTAACGATTCTGTTCGGCTTCTTCATATTGTCCATTCCCGCAATCATTCTTTTGCTGGTCTACTTTGCGGTTAGAGGCAAGATGAAAGGCAACCACAATGAAGAACTCGATAAGATGAACATTCAGGATTTGTAGAAGCTTGGAGAAACAAATGGGGACAGGTCCAAACTGGTACTTCCAATTCTGGAAGTACCAGTTTGGACCTGTCCCCATTTGTCTATAACTTTTTCCACCACAAATCCGTCTTCATTGTTCTGTTGTGATGTCTTATTATTTTAATATTTCTCTATTAATAATTTCCAGTGAAAATCACAGATTATTGTGATAATATATTCAAGTAGCTTTATTAATCATGAGGAGGTGTTGATTTGACTGTAATTGACCTATGGAAAATGTATCTGGACTCTATTGGAGAGGATTTGGAGAGCACGAAAAAAACTTATGAGTCGTGGCATTTTTGCAATAACGAGAAGGATGCAAACGCACTCGCTGAACTGACCAAAAAGGGTATAAAACGCGCAACTGCGGGACTGCTCAAGTCTTATGAAGTCGAAAACGAACCATTGCCCGAGCTTGGAGAATTACATATCATTGAAGACTGGAATGGCAATGGCGTTTGTGTCATCAAATTGAAAGATGTCGAAATCCTCCCCTTCAATGAAGTTACTGAGGCCCATGCTGAGATTGAAGGCGAAGGCGACGGATCACTGGAATATTGGCGTGATGAACACCTCAAATTCTTCAAACAAGATGCGGAAGGATTGAATTTTTCATTCACCGAAGACATGGAGATCGTTTTCATGATTTTTGAAACTGTCTTTAGTTCTTGATTCTCACAGCACCCCCATGTACCAATTTGTACCTGTCCACAATTTAAAGGAGGCACAATGATTGAAATTGAAAATCTTTCAAAAGCATTTCAAGTTGCCAAACGAAAAAAAGGAGCTTTCGTCAGCCTTTTTTCACGAGAGTATGAGACCATCCATGCCCTAAAGGACATCTCATTCAAGATGGAGCCGGGCGAAATCGTCGGCTACATCGGTCCAAACGGTGCGGGGAAATCCACCACAATCAAGATCATGAGTGGTATTCTCGTTCCCAATACTGGAAAATGTGAGATTCTTGGCATCACACCTTGGAAATCTAGGATTGAACACGTCAGGAACATCGGCGTCGTCTTCGGTCAACGCACCCAGCTTTGGTGGGATGTTCCCGTAATCGATTCCTTCAATCTGCTGAGAGACATCTACAAACTGTCCGAGGTGGATTACAGAAGGACTCTTGACCAGCTCGTCACCTATCTTGATCTCGCACTACTGCTGAATACGCCGGTGAGACAGCTCAGTCTAGGGCAACGCATGCGATGTGAGATAGCGGCTGCACTGATCCATTCACCAAAAATCCTGTTCCTGGATGAGCCGACCATCGGACTCGATGCGGTGTCAAAGATTGCCGTCCGGAACTTCATAAAAAAGATCAACGCAGAAAACCAAGTCACTGTTGTGCTCACCACACATGACATGAATGATATTGAAGCACTTGCAGGCAGAATCATCCTCATTGGTAAAGGTGAGAAACTCTACGATGGGGACCTTGCCAATCTCAGAGGAAATTTCATCTCGCACAAACGGGTCACAGTGGACTTTGTGGAAAACACAGCACCACTCGATATCTTCGGATGTGAGGTTTTGCACGCTTCCGGCGAACGTGCTGTACTTCTCGTCGATCTTGTGAAGACCAACGTGCCAAGTGTCATTCACGAGCTCACCAATCAAAAAAGCATCATAGATATTTCGGTCGACAGTCAGCCGATTGAGGAGATCATCGTCAATCTCTACAGGGAGTATCAGATATGAGAGTCTACATGTCACTCCTCAAACTCAGGATATATCACGGACTTCAGTACCGTGTCGCCGCACTCGCGGGAATTGCCACCCAGTTCTTTTGGGGCACCATCATGATCATGGTTTTTCTGGCTTTTTACGGTGAAAGCACTTCTGTTGGAGGTTTCACGACGACTCAACTTGTTACGTACATATGGCTTCAACAGGCATTTCTCTCATTTATCGTACTTTGGCTACGGGACATGGAGTTGTTTGAACTCATAAGGACCGGAAATATCGCTTATGAACTCTGTAGACCACTGAATATCTATGGCTTTTGGTATACGAAATTGATTGCAACGCGGATTGCAAACGCCATGCTCAGATGTATGCCGATTCTTGTGGTGGCCATGTTCATTCCTGAAAAATACCGCATGTCCGTGCCGGATTCCACTGAATCATTCATGCTTTTTCTTGTAACACTCACTCTGGGGCTCGCCATCAATGTGGCCATCTCCATGTTCATTTACATTTCCGTTTTTGTGACACTGTCTCCTATGGGATCATTGCTTATTTTCAGTGTCATCGGTGAATTTTTTGCAGGACTCATCATCCCCATTCCGCTTATGCCGGAATGGCTACGAAATATTGTCATGGTGTTGCCGTTCAGATATGTTGGTGACTTGCCGTTCAGGGTTTACTCAGGGAATATTCCTTTGGGTGAAGCCTTCTTTGGTATTGCGATTCAGTTGGTTTGGCTCACGGTATTGATTCTGTTTGGCAGGAAACTTATGCAAAGTGCGCTGAAGCATCTCGTAGTTCAAGGGGGTTAGCATGAAAATATTCTTTCGTTATGCAAAAATGTGGCTGAAATCGCAAATGGTCTATAAGACCTCATTCATACTTTTATGTATTGGACAGTTTTTCGTGCCTTTTTTCGTCTTTGTTGGTCTATATCTCATGTTCGACCTGTTTGACTCCCTAAGCGGGTGGTCGTTCAACGAGGTGGCACTCTTATATGGTGTGATCCATATGGCCTTTTCCATCAGCGAATGTGTGGTGCGTGGATTTGATTCGTTTTCCGGTATGGTCAGAACCGGTGATTTCGACAGATTGTTGGTCAGACCTCTTCCGACGGCACTTCAGGTGCTCGGTTCTAAGTTTGAGTTCACGAGAATTGGCAGATTGCTGCAAGGCATCATCATATTCGTCATAGGAATTGGTGGCATTGATGTAGAGTGGACTCTGCTCAAAATGTCCACTGTGGCTTTCATGGTCATCGGCGCGACTTTCATCATGTCCGGACTGTTCATCATCTTTGCGACATTTTCCTTTTGGACGATCGAGGGGCTTGAAATCGCCAACATTTTTACTGATGGCGGTCGCGAAATGACGCAGTACCCATTGCTGATCTACGCCAAACCCATTCAGAAATTCTTCACGTTCATCGTCCCTTTTGGTGTGGTGAACTACATTCCTCTCATGTATCTGCTCGATCGCGGTCCTTATGACCATCCGGTGTATGCGTTCATCCCCCTCATGGGTGTGCTTTTCATAGTTCCAAGTCTTTTATTCTGGAACTTTGGCGTGAAACACTATAAATCCACAGGGTCGTGAGAGGAAGGGGAAGTGCTCTTTAAATTCTTTTCCCAACCAACTTGGTACCAGCCAAACTGGCAAAGCCAGTTTGCGCTGTCCAAAAACCAACTTGGCGTCAGCCAAAAACCACTTGACTATGTCACCAGGTACCAATTTGTACCTGTCCCCAATCGGTACCAATGAGAAAGCCAGCGAAATCACTTGGATTCGCTGGCTTTTGCATATACATAATGTATCTATTTACTTAAAGAAAGTATAATAAAGCACTTTGGTCGCTTCCGCTCTGGTGATATTGTTCTTAGGTTTGACCGAACCGTCCTCGTAACCACTGATGATGCCGTACTTCACTGCGAGGAGCATGTGGTCTTTATGGTCTGAGCTGACACTACCAAAGTCAGAAATTTTCTTTGAAAGCTCCGCTTTTTCAGACTCAGTCAAAAGATTGGTCGAATAGCCTTTGAGCAATATGACGGCTTTAATGAACTCTTCTCGGGTCGCATCGCGATCCGGATAATACAGGTTGCCGTAGCCGCTCAGATACTTTGAGGCTATGCTCACAGGCTGTGCGAACCACTTGCCGGATGCCACGTCCGCGAATGAATTTGAAACTGTCGCAGATTTGGAGTTGCCTACAAAGTTGCTGATGATGGAAGCGATTTGTGCACGTGTGATGTTGTTGTTCGGCTCAAATCTGCCCTCGTTACCGTTCACGATGCCTCTTTTTCCGATTTCAAGGATCATGTCTTTCGCCCACGATTTGTCGATGTCGGAAAAAGCTATGTTTTTCAGCTCGGTGGCTTCGATTTTCAGAGTATTGCCTTCTTTGGTGAGCAGATAATCCCTGGTCTTCAGGGTCATGCCGTCCGGGTTTTTCACCGCGACCGTGAGTTTGTGGTTGCCTGCGCTTATGGTACTCGGGTTGATGGTGTAGGCATACGGTATGGTGCTCAATGTTGTCAACGTATTGCCATCGAGGATGTAAGAGACTTTGGGATTCAGCATCTTGGGGACGATGGAGTAAGTGGCGAGCTCCAGTGATCCGCCTGTCACACTTATGGACTTGTCTTTGACTGAGCCCACTTCGGCGTAACGGTATCCGGCTTCATCGCCTATGCCTGAAAGATAGTAACTGTTTGAAACCAATTGGTTGTACAGTTTTGCGATTTGAGCATTGGTGTATAGTGCGAAAGAAGATTTCTTGGTTGCCTGTTCGGTGTCCACGTTGAAGTAATAAATGCCCTTGACTTCAGGGTAGACTAGAGGCAAGTAACCGTAAAGACGATTCATCTGAACTTTTGCCCACTCCGTCAGATCTTCTTTTGCCACTTTTGAATAATGCTCGACTCCGGTTTCAGAAATCATGATCGGTTTTCTGTCGCCATATTTCTCCACGATTTCTGCGATTTTGGCCAGTGGATTGGCATTTTCTCCTGTGAAGAAATTGCTGTTGATGGAGTCTTGAAGCGCTCCCCAATCCTTTTTATCACCGAAGTAAAATGTCGTGTATGTGCTGATGCCCACCCAGTCCACATAGGCATCGCCTGGATAATAGCTGTCAAGCTTGCGCGCAGCGTCCGTGATGTCGTTTGGTGACCAGACCATTGCAACGTTAGGTGCGAATTCCTTCATGATCTTCGCCACATATCTGAAATTCTTCACATAGATTGTTGGATTTTCGCCATTTTCGCCGACGTTCATTTCACAGGCGTATCGGAGGAAAATCGGCACATCGAGTGCTTTCAGATATTTTGCCGTATCTTCAATGTAGGCTTTTGACGCTTCAATGTTCGGAATCGTGTCGTAGGTGTTCCATGCGAGTTGCACCGCATTGCCTGCTTTGACAGCGGCATCAAAATGAATGCCTGCGTCTCTGATGTCATCTTCCCAGTTCAGGTAGATCAGATAAGCGGCATTGTCTTTCGGATAAAGTTTTTTGACCTTGTCCCAATCGTAGCTTTTGACGCCCGGATCGGTATCATAAGCACTTCCAAAGTAGACGCCTGATACGGGTTCGAACTTTGCACCATGATATGTACTGTTGTCAGTGCTTTGTGTTTTGGCATAAAGTTCGATGTCAAAGGCGAGATTCTTGAGTTTGCTCGACGCATAATTGGTGGAGTCGGCATTCCAAACACCCTTATTCACCAATATCGTAGCGTTTTCAAGGTACAGTTCCAGATACGGAATGGCCTCGTCAAATCGGTTAAGTCCTTCATAGGCTTGAGCGATCTTCATATATCTCGGCGTGACAATTTCCAGCCTTTGTAGGCTGTCAGAGTCCCATGTTTTAAACAGGTCGATGATTTGAAGACGATTGTTGATCAGGCCTGCCACGTCTCCCGAAGCCTCAAGTGCGACTTCCTTTTCCGTGAGTCCCCAAAATGCGGATGGCAATTTCTGCTCGGCACTTGTTATCATTGAAACATTGATGATCATGAGCATTGCTAAAATGATTGCTGTGACTTTTTTCATTGTTTCCCCCCTAATTACTGTAATATCTATAAAATCATCATATTATATCACGAAGCCATTCAAAACTATTCAAGCAAATTGCACAGAAATGATTTCAGAGGATCCATTTCTGCATCCATCGCGGCCATTTTCTCCTGGAGATCCGACACGTAAACCGTTTCGTTGGCTTCAAGCAGGTCAAACGACTTCACCAAATCTTGAAAACTGAGCGATTCAAATGATTCATAGTACGGCATGTCCATCTGTCTGCAAAAAGTGCTGACTTTGGGATCATAGGAGAGTCCAACAAACGGCACCCCATAGTTCGAACACAGAATCAAGGTGTGAAGGCGCATGGCAATCGCAAATTTTGAGGTTCTCACTTCTTCCTCCAGTGCTTCGAGAGTTTCAAATCTCTTGACTTGTCCCAGAGCCGCCATGGCTTTGTCATCGTTGCCGTCCTGCATACTGAGACATGTGACTGTATAGCCTTTCTTTTCAACGTAATGAATAAAAGGCTTCACTACCCCTATAAGTGCATCCACACTCTTCCACATTCTTATGTTGACGATGACGTTGTTGCGTTTTATATCGGCACTTTCAATGGCATTTTCAAGTGCCAAATCCTGACCGAGATGAATATGTGATTTTTGATCGCCATTAATCCAATCGTAGGAGTCCTTGTCCCTGAGATGAAGGTAATCGACACGATTCAGTGTGCGTTTCACAATGCGGGTTTGAAAACCACCTTTGATCGGTCCGATGCCGTTGCCCAACAACACAACCTTCTTACCGAATACCATTCCGAAATTGATGAGGGACAAATAATACATCAGGCTGCGGTTTGAGGTCACGTTCTGGAGCATGCTGCCGCCTCCGCCGATGATGATATCCGCACCGAGGATCGCCCTAAAAATCCTGAGCGGCTTATTTCTGCTGACACCTTCCACACCGTGGAACCGCTTTGTCTGGTCCACATGATAGGAAAGCACTTTGATGTTTGACTTTTCCACATATGGTGCAATCAGTTTGAGCGTCTCCTTCAGTAAAAGTTCGTCCCCTAGATTGTCGGAGCCATAGTATCCGATGATCAATATTTTCTTAGACATTGGCATATACCCCGACATAATCGTCGACCATTTTTCCGACCGAATAATGCTTCTCGGTGAATTCACGTTCCCACTTAAACGCCTCGGGAGGCATAAGTCTCAACGCTTCAATGTCCCTTTTCAGATTCTCATAAGTCAGTTCGGTCATGCCACGTGCTGTAAAGTTGTTGCTGATTGCAGCCCCAAGTTGATCTGTGGTCAGGATACCCATAGCACCATATTCTCCAGACAAGACCATAGGCATGTTCATGCTCATAGCTTCGAGAGCCGCACGGCTGATGCCCACGAATATGTCCGCCTGCCTCAGCATCGCGTCCACCTGATCTGTCGATCCCGTGAATGTGATGTTGTCAAGCCCATTGGAGCGAGACCTCAGTTCTTCGAGCATCTCGCCCCCACCGACCACAGTGATGTCAAGGTCGGTCTCCGCTGCAAGTCCGATGAGCAGTCCAGCCATTTTACTGGTGTCCTTCTCAAGTCTGCTCACATGGATCAACTTCTTATATGGATACGATACCGCATCCCTTTTGAATTTTTCAGTGTCAATGCCGTTGATGGTCTGATGGATGGATGCGCCTTTCAAATCATAGTTTTCAAGCAAATAGGTTTCGATATCCTCACTGATCACGAAAATCTCCTCACCCCATTGGGTGATCTTCTTGAGCACCCAGTTGATCTTAAATTTACCATGCACAGTGGTCATCATCCTGAATTTCAGAAATTTCTTCATAATACTGACATAAAGGGCGGGAATCCTGGCATGCGCATGCACCACATCGGGCTTGAACGACCTGATGTTGCTGTAAAGCAACCCAAGTGATTTCAAGACGTACACGGGATTTTTACTGTGCATGGGGATAGTGACCACCCGCACCCCGGCCTGAATCAGCTCCTTTTCGTATAGGCCTCCATTGGAGGCGACCATGACCTCATAACCTCTTGCCTTAAGTCCTTTACAGAGTTCCACCACATGTGTCTCCGCTCCACCGATGTCAAGTCCCATCAAACATTGCATTATTTTTTTCATTGCCAAACGATCTCCTTGACTTTACCAAGAGGTGCCACCGTCTTGGTATAGATTTTCAGTTCGGAATTGACTTTGATTTCTGTGATGCCTTCGGAAAAATAACCGGTTTCGCGTTCACTCATGAGTGCGCTTACCGTTATAAAGACTGTATATTTACCAGGCACCTCAGCAAGTACCACTTCTCCATTCGACTTTTCCACCACATCTTTAAACGGTTCGATTTCGATTTCTTCAATAGGTCCGATGATGCTGTTGGTCTCATCCGAAAGCACCATATCCCCTACTTTGAACCCTTCCACAGTCATGATTCTCACATTATCCACTTGTATGGTGACCATTGCAGGTTTGAGCGTGGTGCTTGCCTGTTGTGCGACAGGCTTGTCAAAATTGGAGACCTTGATGCCTAAAATGACCAGTGCACCGATGATGAAAAATGCGATGATGATATCAAATCTGTTGAATTTACGCATTATTTCACCTCCTTAAGTCCAACCACATAACCAAGGCTCGCAAATCCTTTGCCTTTTACCGGTATGGATGTGCCGATTTTGATATCTTCCTGGGTCACCCTGTAGTGATAGGCGTCGACGACCGCTTCAGCTTCAATGACGAGAGTCGCAACAAATTGTTCAGGTACGATCTGTTTGGTGATGATGCCTCTTTCCCGATCTTTCACTTCCACTTCATAGGGTTTGATCTCAAAGGAGACGAGTTTGCCCAAATAATGGTTTCTACTGGAATTGTAAAGATTCGCGCCCACAAACAGTTGGTCCCCAAAAGACTCGATGACGGAATTCGTCTCAAATGTATACTGAATTTTCACCTTGCTCGGTCCGCTTGTCACGCCTTTATCGGTGAATACCGACAACCCGTAAACCACGACCACAATTGCCAGGGCAACGATGACAATATCTATGATGCTGATTTTACCAAAAATCAATCCGGGTTTCTTAGTGGTTTTCATATGCCCTCCTCTTTGTAAAACGCTTCGATTTTCTTTACCATTTTTTCAAGCGTGAAGACTTCCAATATTTTTTTGAACCCATTTTCACCCATCTGATTTCTGAGCTCGGAGTGTTCAATCAGTTCAAGCAGCCTCTCCGCAAAAGTCCCGTAATCGCCAAATGCCACCAGATAACCGGACTTTTCGTGGTCGATAACCTCGTTGATGCCCGGCAAATCAAATGCGACAACAGGCTTTTTCATGTTCATGCCTTCAATGGCCGCATAAGAGAGCGCTTCTGAGTTCGATGTGTTCACGATAATATCCGAATTCACATAGACGCTGTCAATGTCTTCAACGTGTCCGGTAAATTCAATCTGAAGATTCGCACGCCTCGCCGCTTCCTTCAGCTGCGCTTCCATTGACCCTGCACCTACAAACCTCACTTTGAAAGGCCTGTCAGTCATTACAGTAAGCGCCTTGACAATCTCAATCATGTGCATCTGACCTTTGATCGGTTCGAGCCTGCCCACGAGCGTGATCACAGGAATCTCATTGTGCACGGTTTTCACTTTGTAAGCGGGTTTCACCCCATTGTATATTTTGACGATATTCTCCTTCTGAATCCCTTCCTCTAAAAGGTTCGCCTCCACAGCACTTGAAATGGCAATGACCTTAGCCCTAAGCCTTTTGTTGAGAAACAACCTGACATTGTTTTTCACAGCATTCGAATGGTCACTGAGCGTGTGTTTTGTATAGACAATGGATTTCACCCCGAGCATCTGAGCCGCAAGCCTCCCGGAAAGCGACGCGTGCGTATGGACCACATCGGGTCTGAACGTTTTGATCGGTTTCACCAAGGACATCGTCCCCCCGACTCCGAACGATTTGTCCGCAATACTATCCACTTCGATAATGTTTTTCTCAATGATATATTGCCTCAGGATGCTGCCTCTCGGAATTACCACCGCGACTTCAAACGATTTTCGGTCCAACTGGTCGACGATCGACCTCAAATATTGACCCGCTCCACCGAAATTCATATCCGAGATGATGTGCATCACTCTAATTTTCCTGCTCATTCGCCACATCCTTTGCATTTTTTGCCGCAATCACACCGAAAGTCATCACGATGATATAGAAGAACAATATGTCGTAATTGTGGAAAATATGATCGACCATCCCTTGGATGGAGCATCCCACAACACCTGCAAACGCCGCAAAAGCGTAATAGCTGTATGCGTTCTTGCACTTTTGCGCAGAAAAGATTTCCCTCATCCATATGAAGGCATAATAGCCCCAGGCAATGATTCCCATGATGCCCATTTCTATGAACAGCATGAGTGGCGTGTTATGGGCATGAAAAGATTTCGCGGCCGAATATGCATAGGCTTTATACAGCACTTTGAAATTGCCAAGCCCTACCCCTTCCACGAATCCATCTTTCAACATGTCGACTGATGCGGTGTAGATGGACATTCTGTATGACGTCGAAGTGTCGCCGCCCCTGAATACCGTCATAATCCGATTGATAATGGATTCAGGAACGATGTACGGACTCATAAATGCGCCCAATATCAGTAGTGGCATATATTTTCTATCCTTGAAAATTATGATTAGAACGATGGCAATCCCAAGACTGAGCATCGATCCTCTGGAGAGGGTCAACAGGACGTTCAGTCCACCGATTGCGAAAATTCCAGCATAGATCAGTTTGACCCATTTGTTTTTGAATGTGTTGAATCCCGCAAAAACTATAGGAAGCAATAATACCAGGAATTCCCCGAATACATTTGGATTACCGAAGACACTGTAGATTCGAATCCCCGATCCACCGGCACTTTCATCGAGCCAGGCCGGATCCACAGGAACACCTACAATACGCTGATAGATACCGTGAAGTCCCACCAACAAAACGATTCCAGCAAACAGATGCATCATCTGCCCAAGAAAACGCCTGTCATTGAAGGTGCCCAGTAATGTCGCCGCAAACAGCAAAGTCGCTATATAGATGACCAATATGGTGAGTCCATCCCCTTGAATGGGGCTGAACAGATAACTAACGACAAAAAACAACATCAGCAGATAAAGACCGATAACCACAAGATTTTTAGGACTGCTCTCCTCGTCATAAATCCACCTTCTGAAAAACATCAGAGCAACCAATGCCAAGGATATGAAGACACTGATGGGCGTCGGTAAAAAAATATAGGTGAAAATCTGCAAAAGAACAAGTGATGAAAGCACTCGCCGATCCATGAAAAATCTGAGCAGAACACTCTTCAAAAGGAAGCTCTTAATGGGCGAACTTTTATTGGCTAACTTGAATGAATCCACAAAGCTCTTTCGATATGCGCTTTCGAGGCCAGAATTGTCCGATAACCAGCTGAGAATAATGCTGGTGGCCAACACACTGGCTAGTGCATTTTTTAGATGACCGAGCCCTCTGTATGTCGCGCTTTTTTGGTAGGCATCCCTTATGTCATGCATAAGCCTTATACCAATTTTCAGAAAAACAGATTCCATATTATAACTCCCTCATTTGAATAACCGGTATTCCTATTTTAAGCGTTCTCAGAATCATTACGTGCAGTACCATGAAGACTCCAGCTTTGAATATGAGTTCCAATACCAGCGCCAAAAGCCTGTCTCCGAAGGAGACGCCCATCAGGCTGAAAAGAAGGAACAGGATGAAATCCACAAGGATTATCATAGCAGTGGTTTTCGCAAGTTCACCTACCGAACTCACTATGTTCTGTCTCATGGCGACAATGATCATCACCACGGTGACAAGTGTCATGGAAACCGTCGATGCAAGAGCAAGTCCGTTAAGCCCCATAAGACTACTGAGCAACAAGCTGAGTGGGATATTGATCAAAATGCCGATCACTGTAATGATCAGTGGCAGTTTGGTGTTGCCCATAGCGAAATAGACGCGGTTCAGAATCTCTTTGATGCCCAGGCCAATCAGTCCCCATATGAACAAGCTGAGTATGACACTGGTCGTTTCCGCGGCATGCTGCGTGAATTCGCCTCTCAGGAAAAGAATCTGTATGGTCTCAAAGCTGTATAGTGTCACCAGAAACACTATTGGTATTCCAAAATATAAGAACAAGACGACACTTCTTTGAACCACGCCCATGAAGGCGACATGATTGTCCGAGGAGAAAGTCTTCGATAGTTTCGGGAATATATAATTGGTGATGGTGTAGATCAGCACACCTGAAATGATGATGTAGACCCTATTGGCGTATTCCATAAGTGAGACGCCACCAGCATAGAAACTTGCGAGTACCGTGATGATCATCGCATTCACCGGTTGTGCCCATGTGCTCACAAGCACCGGTCCGGTCATTCTCAGCGTGTCTCTCATCGCTTCGCTTTTCAAATGAAGTGCCGGTCTGAAGACGAATCCTTCCTTTTTCATCATTGGCATCTGCACCAGAGCCTGAATGAACCACCCGAGTGAAAAGGCAATCGCAAGACCGTAAAGACCAAATCTGGGATTCAGGAAAATCAAATACAATATGACCACGAGATTTGAAAAGATGCTGATGGCCGAGGGCAACGTGAAATGTGAAAAAGATTGCATCAGTCCGACATAGGTAAAGGTGACTGTGGCAAAGATCACGACCGGTGCCATGTACTGCGTCAAAGTCGTGGCAAGCTTTGCAGCTTCCTCACTGAGCCCGGGGCCGAAAACGGATACGATTGGTCCGGGGAAAATGATCAGAACAGCACTGACCGCCACCGCAATCGCCATTGCAAATGAAAGAAAATGACTGGCGTATTTAAAAGCCTCATCTTTGCCCTCCCTATGCATGATCCTGTTGAAAATCGGGATGAAAGTTGAAACCACCGCCGCACTGAGCGCAAAATCGAAGAAATTGTTCGGTATTCTGGAAGCGACGAAAAAAGCATCCGCCTCATAGGAAATGCCATAGTCGTTCGCAATGAGCATGTCTCTTACCATGCCGAGCATTTTTCCGAAAAGCGTGGTGCCGATCATGATGGCAAGCACACTATACTCTCTAAAATCCCTTTTTATCATATCATTCAACCAACTTCATAAACTCTTCATTTTTGAACAGGTTTTTCTTGAGGATCAGATCTGAGACCTTGAGATCCCTTTTTATCCTTTCCAGTTGTTCTGCCAATGTCTCTGTGATCTCCACCGGCTCATGGTTTTTCAGATCGTAAAGACGCTCTTCATTGTTATTGTAAAAGTAATTGTCCATAATTATGGAGCCGTCTCTCTTGATGACATAGCCAGGCCCATCGATCAAAAGGGATTCTCCGAGTGTGAGCGGATGGTCGAGTCCCATGATGTCGAGTATGGTCGCAAGGATATCCACCTGACCACCTGTTTTGGAAATGGTCCCTTTCATGTCCGAATCCGGCAGGACAATCCAAAGCGGAACCTTTTGGATGCTTTCCCATGCGACATAGTGATCACTCAGACCAAGCAGTCTTGAGAGCGGCGCTTTCTGATCCTGGTAAAGTCCGGAGTGGTCACCATAGATCACTATGATTGTCTCATCGAGTATACCTTCAGATTCCAGACGCTCAAAAAGTCCTTCAATCGAATCGTCCACATAGCGCATACTTTTGAGATAATTGCCTACTTGGGTCTTTTCATAGTCTCCAGTGTCCGGTTCATATCCGTTGAAAGCATCGTACGGGTGATGGCTGGACAGAGTGACTAGAAAACTGTAGAACGGTTGATTTTGGATAGAAATATCCATGGCCTGTCTATAAAATGAGACGTCGCTGATGGCCCAGCCCACAATTTCATCCAGATCGAAATCTTCTTTGCTTATGAAATCATCGAATTTGAAATTGTTGTAGACGACCTCACGATTCCAAAAACTCGCTTGATACCCATGGAATCCTATGTTTTCGTAGCCACGATCCTTCAACAACTCACCGAGCGTTATGAATCGGTTGGTCGCATGGAGATAGTTCACGGCACCCACCGGAGCGGGATGCAGTCCCACGTTGAGTAAAAGTTCAGCATCAGAAGTGTTTCCCGCTGCAACCTGATGGTAAATATTCTCAAAATAAAGGGCATCTTCTTTCAGTTTGTTCAGAAAAGGCGTCACTTCTTCGCCCTCTATTTCAAGGTCGACTACAAATTCCTGCATGGCCTCCACTTGTATGACAACGAGATTCATGCTTGCGTCATATAATGCAAGAGGCTCACGTCCTTCTGATTTTCCAGAGAGATAAGCCTTTATGGTCTCCAGTTCCGCCTGATCCATCGAGGTGCTGGTGAACCATTTGTTTTTGGCGAAATCCAATAGGTCATAACCATGGAAATAGTAGACTCCAAGGTCCTTAGCGATATTTTTTCTCTCATAGGCATGATGCGTCCGGTCCACCTCACTCGCCTTCCAGTGGAACGCGCCGATGGCGGCGACAATCAAAATCGCTATCAGCAGATTGTGTTTCCAGGTTTTATGCTCCTGAAGCGTCTTCCTGAAATAAACCGCATAGGCGATCATGACAGGAATTGTCACCACGAAGATCAGATCTTTTATGTGCATCAAGGAAAAGGTGCTGTCCGCCACGTCATTCATGAAACCCAGCTGGTATAGAATCGGTATGGTCAGTGGAATTCCATAATATCGTCCATACACCGTATCCGCGAAAAAAATGAAAGATACAATCAAGTCCGTGATGACTAGACTGTATACCGCTTTTCTTTGGAAGATGAGCATATTGAAAAGCACTATGATCACCACGCTGAAAATCAGAAGTGTGTGAATGCGGTCGTACTCCAGCATCGGATTCAGTCCAATCGAGTGATGCAAATAGGAAGCTTTCACCCAAAGCGAGGCAACCACACCCAGTACAAAAAATATATTGATTAATATTATTTTATTTTTCCGTTTTTTCATGTCTTGGCTTCTCCGTCATATATCTAGATTTGTGAACGTTTCGAGTCTATTTTACCATTCCGTGGGGTAACATTCTATCTTTATTTTTAGTTGACAGCGCAACCAATTGCCTCTAAAATAGTTGTAAATGCAACTAATCTTTCATAGAAAGGACCCTCTCATGAGTCAAGATCCAAATTGCTTCAAACTCAGCAAATCCATCTCCATGATTTACCGCAATGGCAAAGCCTATATCGACCAAGCCATGAGCCATCACAATATCAGCAGCGGTCAGTATATATTTCTTTTTTATCTTTTTAATCACAATGGCTCCACACAAGATCAGATCAGCAAAGCGCTGGATATGGACAAAGCCACCACCACAAGAGCCGTTCAGAAACTTGAGTCCATTGGTCTGGTCAGACGCGAGCGTAACAGTGACGACCATAGGATCAACAACGTCTTCATCACCGAAGAAGGCAACGCGCTCAGGAAAGAACTCTATAAAGTCGCCATGGATTGGGACGATTTGCTCCTTCAAAAGCTTACCCCCGATGAACGTTCGACACTGCAAAAGCTAATCGGAAAGCTCTCTGAAAACTCCAAGACCCATAAAAAACAAACCATATGAAACGAGGACCGCTATGTCAAACAACGAATATTTAAAAACTGAAAAAATATGGAAACTGCTTCTAAAGTTCTCCATCCCCGCAATCGTGGGAATGATGGTCAACGCCCTCTACAACGTAGTTGACCGGATCTACATAGGTTGGCTGGGCCCACTGCCGATGACCGGCATCGGCCTTTCGCTCCCAATGATGATTCTGATGATGGCATTTGGCATGCTCATCGGTATCGGTGCGGCATCAAGGATTTCCATCCGATTGGGTGAAGGCCGTCAGGAAGATGCGGAGAAAATCCTCGGCAATGCTTTCACCATGCTGATTCTGATCATGGGCAGCGTCATGATTCTTGGACTGATCTTCAAAGAACCACTGCTTTATCTGTTTGGTGCCAGCCCGGCAACTTATGAGTACGCCAACCAATACATGACTGTAATCCTGATGGGAGCGTTATTCCAGGGCATCGGCTTTGGACTCAACAACGTCATCCGTGCGGAAGGTAATCCCAAGATCGCCATGTACACAATGCTTCTTGGGGCATTCACAAATATCGTACTCGATCCGATTTTCATCTTCGCATTTGGTCTGGGTATAAGAGGTGCTGCAATAGCCACAATTATTTCTCAGCTTGTGACCTCCATTTGGGTGATGAGGTATTTCCTTTCCGGGAAAAGTCGTCTCAAACTTAAAAGGGAGCATCTCAAACCGAATGCTGCTATTGTGGGCAGTATCGTGGCCATTGGCATGTCTCCGTTTTTCATGCAGGTTGCGGCGAGTATGGTCACCATTGTCTCCAACAACGCGCTTAAAGCCAATGGCGGTGACATCGCCATAGGAGCCATGACCGTCATCAACTCTCTGGCCATGTTCTTCCTAATGCCTATTTTTGGGATCAATCAAGGGGCTCAACCCATCATCGGTTTCAATTACGGTGCAAAGGAATATCGCCGAGTCAAGGAAGCACTGAAATACGCCATCGCAGGTGGTACGGTCATAGCCACTTTCGGGTTCATCATGACCCAGTTTTTCACGGTGACCTTGATCAAAATGTTCAATAGCGATCCAGAGCTGATCAGCGTTGCATCCGTCGGAATGAAAACCTTTCTGGTCATGATGCCGATCATCGGTTTCCAAATCATCAGTTCGAACTACTTCCAGGCCGTTGGGAAAGCCCCAAAATCCATGTTCCTGGGGCTGCTCAGACAAGTCTTGGTTCTTATACCCATGCTGATCATACTGCCCCAGTTTTTCGGACTCATGGGAGTATGGTATGCCGGTCCCACTGCTGACCTGATCGCATCACTGGTTACAGCGCTTTTCCTCGTGATAGAAATGCGCCATTTGGATGCATCTCATGTTTTACAAACCGCATAGGAAGCTTTCAGTTGCGCCAAGTGCCTCAAATGCATCGATGTCTGTCCAAAAAACAGTCTCGAACTCAAAATGTGATTACAAAGGCAGCGGGCTCATTCGAACCCGCTGCCTTTTTTTATTGTGATTTGCTGAAATAGTAATTCACACCATCTTCGTAACCTTGAGTAAAACCAAGTACATTTTGACTAAGGTTGAATGAACCGTCAAAGCTCGCCTCAACTGGTCCAAACTGCTGCGAGATATTGATCTTACCTCCTATTGAGGCTCCCACAGGTCCAGCGCTAAATCCGAAACTATCTTTGAGTCCCAGTGCAAATGCTTGTGCCTCTTTCATGATGGTCGCATAGTCGTCCTCTTTAAGAGAGAATCCGGCTACAGACCAAATGGAAGTGTTGATGCCCACGAAACCGCCTACGACATATTGACCGGCAGCGCGCACCGAATCCACTATGACACTGCTCACCATACCTCCTCTTTCAAAGGTGTCCAGTACACCTATGGTCTCATAGGTTTCTGGATCCATCTCAATCCAAGCCCATCTTTTCTCACCACCAATTATCGATGGCGCACTAGGAATCAGAATCATTTGATCGGAGTTTTCAAAATATCGGATCATTTCCTCACTCATACCTATCTTTTTGAGCATTTCCTCATCTTGTCCCTCTAAATAACGATCCATAAGCACCAACTTGCTGCCTTTTGGGGCTGCTGAAATAATGTCGATCACTCCAATCCCCTTCTGACCTAAAACAGCATCCTCAAGCGCTGTGGCATAGTATCCACTCATGATGTTGAATGCCCATAAGGCTTTTTCATCACCAGTGTGTACTTCGTTGACTGGACTAAGCAAACTGATGGATGTTTCAAGTCCGAATTTCGAAGTAGGTGCTTTCATCTGGACCACTATGATTCTCGACCGATTTGTATTGCCGATCACCAAATCGAGGTCTTTGGCCATTGCTCTCTCTTTAAGAGTCTGAGCATGAATGAATGCATGAAGAATGCTACGAGTGTAAAGTCTCATAGCGGACAGGTCCTCGAGTCCTTCAATCTTTTCAATCACTGGCCTCAATGGCATTTCCGGACTATTGATGGCGATTGTGAAGAACAGATCTTCAAGTCCCCTCTCAGCCCCTAATGAAGCTTCATAGCGATGAAGATTGTCACCCCCTGCATCTATTTCAATGATGACTTTCTTTGGTTCAAATGTTTTAAGTGAAATTCCTTCTTCACCGATGCCGACACCTTCCTTGTTGAGCCAGTAAGCTTTCACTTTGGTACCCATTAGAGTGAATCCCACATCCAGTGCGTCATCACTGAGCGCCGACATTGAAAAAGATTCTTCAAGCACGGTCATAACTGCAAATCTCGGACCATCTTCCGTATCACCGGCAAGTGCATCGCTAAAATCTGAAAATTGCTCATTCATATCTTCTACGAGACTGATGCCCTCTATTTCAACATGAATTCTGGCACGGTCAGAAGACATTTCGAAATCAGGTTGTTTCATGTAAAACGCCAGGCTCTCGAGGTCGTCCAAATATTCTACAAACGGCAGTACGAGCACATGTGACCCATTTTTGTCTTCATAGTAAATCGCCGGAACACTATTTTGAATCACATCGACTCCTCCAGAAAAATTCATTAGTGCCGATTTTCCTTCTTTCGTCAGTCCAACAAGCCTCATTTTGGGCTCAAGTCCAATTTGAGAGAATAGCTTCAAAGCCAGTATCGCATAATCGTTTTCAGTTCCAAACCCCTGTGTCACAGTGGCTTCAGGACTATAGATATTAGTAAAGGGGGCTAACCATCGCTTGGTGGGAATGAATTTCAGGCTTTTAAGCAATTTTAAGGCCTGATCGACGGTTTTTACTTCATCCATCCTTTGTTTGCCGGCTTGGCTATACGCCGGGGGAACCACTGAAAGTACCTTTTCATTATTAAGTGTATGGGCAATTTTCCCAGTCGTTCCTTCCTTCATCATCAAATATTCATTGATTCGGGTCGCTATCGCTTCACTCATGTCTGATTCGAATGTCAAATCAGTTTCATACGAGGTTCTTGTCACCAAGAGCTCTGATGGGAACATTCCAGATGAAATCGGAATACTCATGTCCGAATGAAAGTCCGACGTCACTTTCCATTGTGCTTCGGGGTCAGGATTGAAATAAACCAAAAATCCTCTTCTGCTTGTGCCATCAAAAATGACACTCTCACCATCAAGGGCAAGCAACAACAGATATGAATTTGAGGAGGTGTATGCTTCTACAATTTCACCACTGTCTTTTGTCATAGATACAGTAAAAAGTTCATTGACCCCTTGGGTTGAGAGTCCATCTTCCAAATCTTCTATGGTCACATCCAATATGATATCTCCCCCATTGACGCCTCCGGAAGATGATTCAAGCTGAATGGCCGAATTGACAATCAAATTGTAGCCTTCTCCTTTGTAAGAGTTCTTCGGTGTCAGATTTTGCGCTTTGCCACTTACAATCGGCATTCTCGCATCATCATTTCTCAGATTGATGTAAAGGTTTGCTGGCGCTTTCGCAAGTGATTGAGGCATCTCAAAAATCCACTGTGTCAGATTTTGGGCTCCAGGACCGATCATTTTGGGATAATACTGGCCATATGGAACAATGGCAGTCGTTGGATGTAGATTGAAATAATAAGATCCTGAACCAGAAAGCACTTCAAGATAAAGTCTTTCCGAAGGATTGAAATCAATAAGCGCCTGCATTTTGGAAATGAAAGTACCTTGCACCGCCCTAAAGAGGTTGCTTACTTTAATGCTTTCATCCCCTGGAAACTTCATCTTGTCCTCCAATCCCACAAAAGCAAGGCCAAAGCTATCTGATAGTGAAATTTGGGTTTCAGTCGGTAAACTTTCTATTTCAGCTTGTGCGGGTGGCAACTTTCCGATAAGTGGCAAGTGCAAACTTCCATATGCTGTATCGTACAGATGTATTGAGAGTTGTTCGATAGGTTCATCGGGAACAATGAATACCATTGTTCCCGAAACAATATGTTCAGGTTCTATCAGAATCGCAGGGTCGCCTGGATTTACAATGGAATCAGCAGTCAACCATGTGGCATTGCTCGCGCTGTGTGAACCTTTGTTGTTCATAGTCACGAAAAAATGTGCTGTCATTTCAGGAATGAGATAACTTGGTATCATTTCAACTTCCACTGCAGAGTCATCACCCGAAATCCAATTTGAAGGATGACTGGAACCATCTTCATAAAGGGTTACCTTTTGAGGTTTCATCACATTTTCAATTTCCAGAGTGGCACACATGAATCGATAGCCGCTGGGCGCATCCACCCCTTTTAGTCGATCTAAAAATATGAGCTCGTCCACACTTATTTTCACTGCGTTTCCAGTCTTATGCTTTGAAACTTCCATTCGTCCTGAGATAATGGTTTCCAATGATGGAATACTTCTACCGGTTATTTTTTTTGCCATTTCAGGACCATACTGTACCACTCGACCTGCATAATGATATGAAATGGTTTGGGAGTCAATCACTTTTCCACTATGTGGTGCGGCAGAGAGCTCCACCAATTTCGCAGTGCTGTATGCTTCTCTTTCTCCAAGTTCGTTCTCTTTCTCAATCGAAATTCCCAGTTGACTCAACTGAGATTTTTTCATACTTAGGACAGATTTCAAGATTTGATCGAAAGCACTGGATAAAACTTTCGGATCTGAACTGAACACATAGGAACCCCCAGATTTTTCAGCCGCAAGGGCAAATACGTCCTCTACTGACTCACCGAGACCCATACCGACCCAAAGCACACTGATGCCTTCATCGATAAAAGCTTTGAAATACTCATCCATGAATGATTCATCAGGATCCAGCGCCTCATCGGTGATGAAAATTAATATTTTTCGAGTGGACGGAATTTCCTTCAGACTTTCAATCGCCACGTGAACAGCCGCTGGAATATCTGTCGGACCTCCTGGTCCCAAGCTTTCAAGTGCTCTCATGAGTTTGGTCTTATCTGTGGTCAGGCTCTGAACCATATAAGCCGAATCTTCAAAACCCATCAATTGTGCTTGAACCATATCCGGCAAAGCTGAAATGAAAGGATGGACGAGTTGTCTCACATTGTGCATTCTTTCGCCGACACCCTCGTCTACATCAGCCATGGAACCACTTGTATCTATCATAAAGGTCAGTACGGGAATATCACCGAAAGCGGGTTCTGAAGGACGTTCATAAACCACTTCGTACATATTTCCAATTCTTTCATTGATTGCTTTGAAAACCGATTCCAGCGCATTATGATCCTGAGCATCAAAATATCTACCAAAACTTTCGTCTGCAATGGCTTTTAATGTTCCAATGTCTTGACCTTTTCCAAAGCCAATGGCAAAGACTGGTATTTTTGCTTCTTTCAATGCTCCCAGTGTATTCATTTTGTTGTTGGGTCCCGGATTCGCCAAGTCGTTTTCACCATCTGTGAATAAGACAATAAGAGGTCTTTCGGCGTCATCCAAAAGTTTCATAGCTTCGTGCAAACTGTTGTAAAGTGCGGTATCTCCCCCTACACTCATTTTTTTCAGTGCACTCAGAGCTTCATTTTTGTTTTCACCATCCATTACTTTGACTGTCGTGTCGAAATCAATCACTCTGATATGACTGTCATCTGGCAGTCCACTTATGAATCTGCTCGCAGCTTCCATTACACCTTCGAATGCACCACGCATGGAACCGGAAGAATCAAGTAGTATAACCAAATCAGGTGGCGTTTCAACTGGCCCAATTTCAATGACGTTTGCCGGGACACCCCCTTCTGTGACAGTTGTGTTGGTCTTGTCCGGTTTGATATCAGCTGTTTTCTTATCCAACAGTGTAAACTGAAATGCCACTTGTTTCTCTGAAGGGAGCTCTTTGACATTGTTGATCTCCAAGCCACGTTCATCCACACTACCGCTTTTTTTGCTCAAACTTAATGCGACTGTATAAGGTACATTCACTTCAGTTACTCCACCACTGTTCACTGGCACCCCGATAATCTGATAATGACTCAACAGCGGATCCCCTTCAGGTGATATTTTCAAATTCCAATAGCCAGAAGGTACATACACCAGATAATCGCCATCCGGAGTCCTATCCAGCAAATTCTCACCTGTGATATAACCCGGATGCTCAATATAGATTCTATCTCCTCCAGTCGGGGAGGCCTCAATTGATGAGACGAAAGCCGCGCTGACCTTTATGGCTCCAAAAGCTTCGCCATAAATCACCGGTTCCATAGGTAAAGGACTATTAATTTCAAGTCTTATCTCATCGGGTGGGTCCGAGGAGTCCCACCAAAGCTCCCATTCACTGACTCCATTGACGTTGGACAAATCACCGACCCAATATTCTTTACCGATATATTCATCAAGAATTATCCTGTGATTCGAAGTCCATGTGAATTCTCCATTTTGAAGTCTGTTCATGATGTTTAAATCTGCGTAACCGTTTGATACGAACGCTTTTAGAACTTGATACTCATTGCCGCTGTGATATGATGAAAAACGATAGGGTTGTTCCATATCCGACGGATCAAGTGACATCACCGCTCCGATTTTCAGTTCGCGTTCTAGAACGACCTCCAAAGTGATATTGAAGTCTTCAGTTGTTGCCTTCCCCCACCACTTGTTTTGACTTTCATCTATCGCCAAAAAAAGAACTGATTTCTCTTTTTGTGCAACTATTTCCCAATTGTTTTCTTTGATATATATTTTTAAATCGTCTATGAATTGTGCGTTTTGATCTTCATCAAAATTTTCAGGATATGGAATGCCCAATTTTGTCAAACTGCCGAAAATTTCACGTTCATATGGGTACTGCCTTTTATCGAAGCCTTCAAAATGCAAACTGCCGTTCGCATCATATTCAATGCTCCCATATGCGCTTTCGGGCCCCATCGGATTGATTAAAGGCCGCTCTCCGGTCCAAGGACTTTCTTCTTTCCCCGCAAACTTCCAAACCGCTGTTTTGGGGCTCTGGTCAAGTACAAAGCCATACTCTGAATCCTCAAGACTGGTCTGTCCAATCTGTGAGTTGGAATCACCTGTTTCTGATGCAATTTTGTCTTCTTGGTTTTCGTCATTTGAGTTTTTCGACCCGCAACCCGACAAACTGACTATAAATACCAACAGTAATATCAGCAACCTTAAAAATCCCCTTCCAAACATTGAGCTCCCCCCCTCAAAAAAAACAAAGAGCAGAAACAAATCGACTTTGCTTCTGCTCAGGTGCATCCTTTTAATTTGATACCCTTATTTATTTTTTTCTAACTCGAAATTCATTTTTTACAATTTTTCAGCGATTTCATTGAGGTGGACCCAACGGTCCATTTTTTCCTCCAGTGTATTTTCAAGCGCGTATTTTTCAGCAAGTAACTGCTCAAGAGCCTCATAATCGGTCGAGGTCCTTTCAATTGCCTTTCTGATCTGGTCGAGCTCCCTTTCGAGCTTTTCGATCACACTGTCAATCTCGTCCCATTCCCGCTGTTCAGAGAAACTGAATTTGACTTTGCCTGTATTTGCTTTGGGTCTTTCTGTGGCCTTAATTTCGTTTTTCTCTTTTGGTGCTTTGGCGGACTGAGCTGTCATGAGTTCACTGAAATAGGCATAATTGCCCGTGTAACTGACTATTTGTCCATCCCCTTCGAATACAAAAAGCTTCTCGACAACTTTATCGAGTAGATAACGGTCGTGGGAGACGATGATTACAGCTCCGGGAAACCCTTCTATATAATCTTCAAGTACCGTCAAAGTGGAAATATCCAAATCGTTGGTGGGCTCGTCGAGTACGAGAATGTTTGGAGCTTCCATGAGGATTCTCAGAAGTTGAAGTCTTCTTCGCTCTCCACCCGATAATTTTCCGATTGGTGTCCACTGAAGAGTCTTGTCAAACAAAAAACGTTCCATCATTTGACCGGCGGTGATCTTAGCACCATCCGATGTCTCGACGTATTCTCCGCCTTCTTTTATGAACTCTATGGCGCGCATTTCTGAATCCATATCTTGATTTTCTTGGGAAAATAGTCCGATTTTGACGGTTTCTCCTGTATTGACTGTTCCAGTGTCTGGTCTCAGTTTACCTGTAATGATGTTGATCAAAGTGGATTTGCCCATGCCATTGGGTCCCAAAATACCGACTCTGTCATCCCTAAGGACCGTATAACTGAACGCTTTGATCAAGTGCAGATCGCCGAAACTTTTGGATATGTTTTCAATCTCTATGATTTTTCTGCCTAGTCGTGTGCCCGCAACAGACATATCCAGTTTCTCACCTTGCGAATAAACCAAGCTGTCACTGAGATCATTGAATCTATCGATTCTCGCCTTTTGTTTGGTCGAACGGGCCTGTGCGCCTCTCCTGATCCAAGCAAGCTCTTTTCTGAACAGATTGCGTTTTTTGGACTCGATGGACATGGATTGCTCTTCTCGTTCAATTTTCTTTTCCAGATAGTAGTTGTAATTGCCTTCATAAGTGTAAAGATTGCCTCTATCGATTTCAATGATCTTGTTGACTACACGATCCAGAAAATAACGGTCATGGGTAATCATGAGCAGTGCACCTTTTCTCGACTTAAGGTGATTTTCAAGCCAATCGATGGTTTCCGAATCCAGATGGTTGGTCGGTTCATCCAGAATCAGAATTTCAGCAGGATTGATAAGTGCCGATGCAAGTGCGACCCGCTTTCTTTGTCCTCCTGAAAGTGTTCCCACTTTTTGATTGAAATCACTGATGCCAAGCTTTGTGAGAATGGTCTTTGCTTCACTTTCAAGTCCCCATGCGCCTGTTGAATCCATTTCAGCAGTCAGCTTGAGAATGAGATCTGTTGGTGTGTGTTCATCAGAAATGGCGGCTTCATAACGCCTGACGAGTTGAAGATTCTTTGAATGGCCTTTGAAAACTTCTTCAATGACAGTTTGGTCCGGGTCAAAATCGATGACTTGAGACAAATACTCGATATTGACCTGGTTCCCTTTGGTGACTTTTCCCTCATCGGGGAGTTCAACCCCTGCAATGATTTTAAGGAAAGTTGATTTTCCAGTGCCATTGACACCAATGATGCCTACTCTATCTGTATCTTCAAGACCAAAAGTCACTCCATCGAGCAGTTTTCTTTCAGTATAGGATTTGGTTAAGTTTTCTACGGATAGTAAATTCATTTTCTTCACCTTTTTCTAAATAATCTTTCATGATTATATCATATCGGCACGTAAACTGGGTATAAATATCAGATGGGAGGTGACATAACTTGAAAAACGAAATCTTGGAACCCTACCGCATAACCATTGAAGAAATATGGGACAATGAACGACTTCACGATATGAAAAATTACATTCAACACCGCGATCTCAATTGTCTGGAACATTCACTGTTTGTCTCCTTTAAAAGCTATCAGGTCTGCAAAAAATTCAAATGTGATGAGGCCGCAGCGGCACGTGGTGCACTCCTTCACGATTTTTTCCTGTACGATTGGCATAGTGAACGCCGAAGCGAAAAACTTCATGGTTTTGCACATCCCGAAATCGCACTTGAAAATGCCGAGTCGCATTTCATGCTCTCCGATGTGGAAAAAGACATCATTTTAAAGCACATGTGGCCATTGACTCTTGGCAAAACACCCAAATACAAGGAGTCCTTCATCGTATCGTTGATCGACAAGTATTGTACGACTGTTGAACTCATAAGCCCAAGGACAAGAGCAAAAATAAAGAAACTGGCGCATACGATTTCGCAAAAATAAACTAAGCCCTTACCATGATAAGTTGTCATGAGAAGGGCTTTTGTTCAGTAGGATTGATTTTCGTGATAAACCAGGATACAAGGCGTGGATCGAATTGAGTGCCGGCATTTCTCTTTAATTCTTCTTTGGCTTCTTCCACAGTCATTTTTTTCTTATAGTGCCTTTCACAGATCATCGAATCATAGGCGTCCACAATTGCAATGATTCTGGATTCGAGAGGAATCGCCTCGCCGGAGATTCCCATTGGATAACCTGTCCCGTCCCAACGTTCATGGTGGTGGAGTATAAAATTTGCCATATCTGCGAAATCGTTGACCGAACTTAAAATCCTATACCCGATTTCAGAATGCTTCTTGATGTCTTCAAATTCCTCTTCCGTCAGATTAGCTTTCTTATAGAGTAGTTCATCATTGATGGCGATTTTTCCGATGTCATGTAAAAGTCCGATTGTTTTCATGGCCTGCACATCGCGTTCGGAAAAATCCAATGATTTTGCAAAGGCTTTGCAGAGTTTGGCGACATTTTCAGAGTGTTCTTTTTCCACTTTGCTTTTGGAATTGATGGTGTCGATGATGGTCTCCACCGTCTTACCTCTCATAGTTGGACCTTCTATGAGTTTTCTTCTGTACATCATGTCCTCAGCTCGATTGAAAATTTCCTGAATATCCTCATCAAGATTCTTTTTGACATCCCAGCCAAATGAAACCGAAAGACTGACAGAACTCACATTTACTTTTGCGGCAAGACCTTGAATCCGTTCTATCAATAGTTCAGCATGTACGTTTTCAATTTTGGGAATCAAGATGACAAACTCGTCTCCTCCGATTCTTGATATGATTTCATCTTCTCTGCAGGCTTCCCTTAACACTTCAGCCACTTTGACGAGCAGTTCGTCACCAACCAAATGACCAAATGAATCGTTGATTAATTTGAGTCCATTGACATCCGCCATGATGATGCACAGTGGGAAATTGCGTTCCACATCGAGACGGTTTAGCTCCTCTACAAAAAATCTTCTGTTGTAAAGTCCGGTCAGTTGGTCATGGTAACTCAGAAATTCCACACGTTCCCGTCTTTTCTTATCTTCAGTGATGTTTCGACTGATTGCAATCACTTCATTTGATTTCGATTTGACCATTCTCATCTCAAAAGTATACATGCCTTTTTCCAGCTCCATATCGTACTCAATACTTTGCATAACGCCAGTTTCAAGAACGACTTTAAGTGCAATCATACCTTTTTTTGATATATGGGTTGGCATGACTTCCTCAATGGTTTTTCCAATGAATTTTTCTTTTGGAACATAGAGTTCATGTCCATCACCATGTTGGCAATCCAGAAATGTGCCCTTGCCATCCAAGGTGAATACTATATCCGGCAAAGCCTTGATAATCGCTTTGTTTTTATGCTCACTTTCCAGCAGATTGAAATTCATTTTTTTGAGTGCTCTCGTTCGTTGTTCCACTATAAATCTTAGGATCAGATTCGTCGCAAGCAGAAATATCAATATTAGTGCTACAGTAAACCATACCCATTTGTATCTTCTGAATAAGAACTCAATGCTCTTCTCTTCATATACGCTCAACCACTTATTATAGATGATGTCATATTCACCTGTCGCTTTTACCAGTTGGAGTCCTCCATTCAGAACGAGCAACAGACCCTCATTGTCTTTTCTGACCGCCATGGCATAACCACGACTGAGAAAACCCAATTCCTGTGCTTTGATTCCTGTGATGCCATCTTGATTCAGAATGAAGAGCCCCGGCACTTTCAACACACCAGCATATTCAACTGCGCCATTTTCAACCATCATCAATGCATCTCTTACAGTCGAAACTTCAATCAAATTTATGTTTAGGTCAAGTCCATCGAGATACTCCATGACGATATCAGCCTTTTGGACTGCTACGGTTTGATTTCTCAACTCATCCATTCCCGGTAAAAACACACCGGTCTTTGTGAAAATATCTCCGGTCATTGCACTGTGATCCATCGAGAAACTATAAATTTCCGCTCTTTCCACAGAGTGAAACATTCCAGAGATGACATCAATCTCTCCCTTTTCAAGGGCTTCTCTGATAAGGTACCACTCGTCCAGCCGAATTTCGACCTCGTAACCCATTGCTTTTCCTACAGCTTTTGCAAGTTCCACATTGTAACCGGCCGGTTCGCCGTTTTCATCCAGATAACTGTACGGCGGGTATTGAATGTCGTCACCAAACACCAATTTTGGACGCGCATCATCTGTGAATCCCGGAATAGAGAGAATCAATAAGCAAGCTATAATCAGTACTGTTATTTTTCCGATTTTAAAATCAAATGCCTTGACCATATAGAGCTCCTCAAATGATGAAGTATTTGAAATTTACCCTTTTTTGGAGTTCCATAACAAATATTGATAAATATCACAAATCAACGTTTTATTTTCTCCCTCAACGTATTGAAAACCAATGGCAGCTTCCTCGTGGTGGCGTTAGGATAATTACGGTAGAAACGGGCATATTTTTTTCCCTTTTCAATGATTCTCCCAAGTGCGACACGTTCCTCGATTTCATCCATCCAGTCTTCAATGTTCTCCTCCAACTCCTCTATTCGACCACCAATTTCATCGATGACTTCGCCTATGGAAGCATGCATTTTTATGAGTACAGCACGAAGGTTGATGAGTTCCTTGAGCGTAAATGTCGCATCAATGAACACTCCAAAGTAAAACACTGAAACCATCGGTCTTAAAATCATAATTGGTACCGCTCTAAAAGCATTGAGCAGTTCAGCGTTTACGAAATACCAAAGTGCGAAACCGCCAAATCCCCAAAATACCGAGACGCCAAGTGCCACCCGCCCGTGTAAATTGAAAGGTTTTTTCGAGTAATCCCACCACCTAGCCTTGAACGCCCACTCCATAACAAAAGACGTGACGTATTCCCAGGTAGAGGCCACTACTGCTATGTATGTGACAGAAGTGACCAAAAACAGAAATGGTTTTGTTGGCAGTACAGGTTCAACCAGGCTCATCATGATCATGATGGTGGTCGCGGCAAATCCATAGATTGGTATGATCGGTGCCCTGAGAAACCCCCTGTTGGTGTATCTTCCAGTCTTGAAGGATACATAGGAGGTTTCCCAGACCCATCCAAGTACGGCATACGTCATGAACATGCATGCTACATCTAATAGTGTGTATTTAATGCCCATTTTATTCGTGCCTCCCGAATTGTTTTTCTTAAGTTCACTATAGCAAAAAAGAATGAAATGCGACAGGTCGCCATTCATTCTTTTTTCAAATGTTCAATTGTTTTTGTGATCGGGTTAAACAAAACAAGCACAATTATGAAATTCGATACCCCATGTACTATGTCAAACGGCAATCCACTGATCCAGTACGGAATCGCATAACTGATGCCGTAGAAAATAGATTCAAACAGAGCAAAGAAAAGTCCGAATGAAAAACCGTAGATCGACGCCAGTATGGCGAACCCATATTCTGATTTTGTATGTTTTGAAATCATATGTGTCAGCAAGATCAACATTGGCCAAATGACATAATACCCCATGATCCAAGTTCCAAATCCATAAATCAGCACTTCTGTGGTCACAAACACGATTGTTGCGAACATTGCCCGCTTGACACCGAACATAACCGTGTAGACGATCAACAGAAAAGTCACAACTTCCACATTGGGCACTACACTCAGCACCAATTTTCCTGCAGTAAGTGACGCCGATAATATGGCAATCAGGGTGATGTCACTGGCCTTCATTACCAGGTACTCAGTTCAAATCGATAAACTTCTCCATCGATGACCGGCAACTCTTTGACGCCGTATAATGCGTCCACACCATTGACTTTAATGGAATAAAACTCATTTTTCGTCTCATCTGCGGTGTACCCTTCGAGTCCAGTGAGATAAATTCCAAAGCTCGATTCTTCAAATACAGGTTGGATATCCGACTCGATCTCCATCAACAGGTCATACATATATTCCGCATCAGTGTTCAGGTCATAAATTTTGGAAATGCCCTCGGACTCGACAACTACTTCGATTGTAACGGATTTTTCTCCCTCCGTTGCCTGCGGTGCCATATACTGGTTGTACATGAATAATGACACAAGTGCCACCAATACCACAATGATAATCCACATAACTTTTTTGTTCATGAGTTACTCCTTCAATCCATTTTTTTGAAAATAAAAAGACTCATTCTCCGGCGAACGGAAAATGAGTCAAGTGTATTGATCCATTTCCATCTCACCCCCAGGAGACGACTTGAAATTTTACAGGCAGGTCTACCGGCTAAGCTTCTTCCTCCATTCACCCTTCCCGCATTTGCAGTGGTATGTGAATTTCGTCGGCTATACGGTTGCTGGGACAGCTCGATCACTCGATTCCCTATTAAGTCTTTCGACACCTATTAAAACTATTTATTCAATTGCTTGGTTCATGTACATTATAGAAAATATACCCCTGAAATGCAACTATATTTTGAATTTGCTGATTTCATTGCTGAGGTGCACTGAAATTTGATTCAGATTCTGAGCCGAACGCGCGACTTCATCCACAGCAACTGTCTGTTGATCCATTGATGCCGTCACTTCCTCGGAAGCCGCAGCTGTCTCTTCGGAAACTGCTGATATGTTTTCAATGCTACTGACGATGCGCTCTTTGTCGTCATTGACCTCGCTTACGGATTTTCCAATGGCACTTATGTTGAACGCGATTTGTTCATAGGCGCTCTTTATGGTCTCAAATGCACTGATTACACTGGTGACAGCAATGTTTTGATTCTGTGAGATTGACTTGAGTGTGCTCATGCTTGAAACGGATTTTGCGCCATCAGTTTGGATGCCCTGAACGATTTCCTTGACTTGCTCTGCAGCATTTGAAGACTGTTCAGCAAGCTTTCTGATTTCATCTGCCACCACTGCGAATCCACGTCCGTGTTCACCCGCTCTTGCCGCTTCGATTGAGGCATTGAGTGCAAGCAGGTTGGTTTGGACCGATATGGCGGAAATGGAATCTAGTATCGTTCCAATTTCTATAGTCCTGTCATTGAGCTGGACAATCACTTTTTCAATTTCCTCATTCGCAGAAATCGATTCTCTGTTCTTGTCGCTCAAATCATTTACGGATTCAAGACCGGTAGAATAAGCCTCACCCGTGTTCTTGGCAGAACTGAGCATTTCATCTGTGACTGAGTTGAGTTTCACAAATTTATCTGATAAAGCTCTTGCGATCTCTGTACTGTTTTCTGCATCCTGCGCTTGATCTTGTGCGCCTTTAGAAATATCCTCAACAGTTTTCGCCACTTCATCCGCCGAAGCGCTGACCTCTTCGCTTGTTGCTGCAAGGCTTTGTGAAGCGATGGTAAGTTGCGAGGAGACCTCCTGGATGTTCTGGACCAATTTTCCGAGATCCAACAGTGTTTCATCAAAATATCTGCTCAGAACACCGATTTCATCACTTGAGACAATTGCTGATACGGCACTCAAGTCACCGGTTCTCGCTCTTTTCATCGATTCAAGCAAACGTTTTATATTATCGTTGAATTTCTTAGTGAATAGCATGACGAGTACAAATGCAACTACAAGAGCAAGTAGCGATGCCAATACCAAAATGAGTATAAGACTGTTAAGGTCGCTTTGAATCTCATCATAATAGAGTGTGGAGACTACAGACCATCCAAGTGCGTCAAGCCTTGAAACTGCAGCGTACTTTTTCCCGGACTTGCCATTTTCCAAATATTGATATTCAACGCCTTTTTTAGTCGTATCGGCAATGGCTTCTTTGATTTCCTTGGTTACCAATTCTGTACCCAGTCTTGATGAGTCAGCATGTGCCATGATGATATAATTGGAATCCACAATGATCGGATAACCTTTCTCACCAATCCGAATATCTTTTGTCTGATCGTTGAGTGTCGTCAGTGTGAGGTCCACGGATATGACTCCAACAAATCGATTTGAATCAGAATATATCGGTTGGACGGCACTGACAAGCATTGCGCCAATCGTATCGTCAAAATACGGATCCGTCCAAACGAATTTTCCTGCATCTTTTGCGAGCAAGTACCAATCTCTGGTTCTAGGATCGTAGTCAGATGGCAGTTCATCGTCCGGTTTCATGATCATTCTTCCATCTTCTGTCCCCATATATATAAACGCTATACCCGAATTGTTCACCGCATAGCTGTCCAGCACTTTAAGAAGCTCCTTTTCCACCTGTGGTGATGTCATGATATCCTTAACAACAGCCTGATCGGCAACAGATCTGATGATGCCTTCATACCCTGCCAAGTAGTTGGCTACTGATATCGCTATCTGATCACTGAGATCCTCCGCGCTAGCGATTTGACTCTCAGTCATCACGTTTGATACCCGCGCATACGTTCCTATTCCAACAATCAATTGAGAAATTACCATAACTATAACGAATATGATCAAAACTGTTCTACGTATACTACGCTTGACTTTCATTTCTTCCATGGTCATCGCCTCCCCATAATAATAAATTGATACCCTGAATCCGGTTTTAAACACCATTAAATATCATACAGGGAAAATTTGTTGTTTAAAGATAATTTTTACTTTGTAATAATAGAAATAAACAGACCAAGTCCAATACTTCCAGCCACATAAACAAAATTCTTCACTGCATTTATGAAAGTCTCCCCTTTGACAGGTCGACTTGTGAACACCGCAGTTTGCTTGGTCACGGCAGGCATGGTCACAAAGACAAGCGCGCATGCGATCGGTAAAATATCAAATCCTATACCAAATGCAATAGATAAATAAGACAGACCCACTAGGATCTTATAGAGCATCAAGCTCTTTTCCAGACCCATGGTGACCGGCAGGGTATACCTTTTGTTGACAAAATCCTCCTCACGGTCACAGATGTTGTTGGCCAGCATGATGCCCGCAATCAGGGCAATCAAAGGCAGACTTAAAACTAAAATGGGCAAGAAAACTTGGACGTCCACGAAAAATCCCAAAATGCCACTTTGATAACTGAGTGTCAGTGGTTGAATATTATACGCGTGCACATAAAACGACAATAACGGAATGAGCCCACCCATGAACACGCCACTCATCAGCTCACCGAGTATGGTTCTTGAAATCGGCACCGGTCCAAATGAGTAGACGACACCAATGAAAAAGGCCATCGCTCCGAAAAAAAGCACCCATAGATCAGTGCGAAGCACCAAAACGATTCCAAAAATCGCACCTAGTGACAACATGACCCAAAGCGATGTCCTCGCTGCCTTCTCACTGAAATCACCTTTTCCAAGCGGATTGTGCACCTGATAATGATAGCCGCTTCTCAGCACTGCCCGCCTATAGTCCATATAGTGATTGAGCCCTGTTGTCGTAAGATCGATCATCAACAGTGAAAAGAACATGAGCAGCAAATTAGGTATGTCGATTGCAATATCCTTATATACCGCAAATAGTGTACCGATCAAAAATGGAAAGAAACTCGCCACTTTGGTCTGAATTTCCACAAATTTAAAAAAAGCTTTGATTTGATGCATGTGAATGTCCTCCTTTTTCATGTTATAATATACACCTTTTCA
>JACUUV010000124.1 GCA_014859095.1 Clostridia bacterium
CTGACTACTGAGAAGTACAGATATACAAAGACGCTATTAAGTTTCCGTAGGCTAGTATAGTTTCGCTTCGCGAGAACCATACCTACGCCCAATGTTTCGTTTCACAAAACATTGTACCTGTCCCCAATCAGCACCTTCGGAGGAAAATATGATTACCATTTTACTTGTAGAAGACGACCGCCATTTGAGAAAACTGATGGCGTATCATCTGGAGCGTGAAGGCTATACGGTGCTGATGGCATCGAATGGTGTGGAAGCGCTGGATGTGATAGAAAACACCCACGTGGATTTGATGATCAGTGACGTCATGATGCCTGAAAAAGATGGTTTTGCACTCACTCGAGAGGCTCGTGGGGCTTCTGGTGAGTTTCCGATACTTCTAGTGACAGCGCGTGAGCGTTTGGACGACAAGAAGCAGGGTTTTTCAGCCGGTGCGGATGACTACATGGTGAAGCCCGTTGAGATGGAAGAAATGATCCTTCGGGTGGAAGCGCTGCTTAGACGCTCGAAGATTCAAACCGAGAGGAAACTTGTGGTGGGCAGCACCGTTTTAGACTATGATACTTTAAGGGTGGAACGACCAGGTGAATCGGTGGAACTTCCCAAAAAGGAGTTTTATCTTTTGTTCAAATTGCTGTCCTATCCCAAACAGATTTTCACGAGACAGCAACTGATGGATGACATCTGGGGATTTGATTCAATCGCAGAAGAAAGAACTGTGGATGTCCACATCAAAAGGCTACGCGAAAAGTTTGAAAAAAATGAGGATTTCTCAATCGTTACCATTAGAGGTCTGGGCTATAAGGCGGAAAGAAATGAAACTATTTAAATTCAAATCCATATACACCAAATTTGTGGTGACGATTGTTTTGATCATGGTCATTTCGAGTTTTCTCTCATTGACCATTGTCTCATCCATGATCATCTACATGCTTCATACGCCGATGGTCGATATGATGAAGGACAAAGCGGCAGAAATAGACAGGCTTTACTGGGAATACAACATTCCTCCCGATGAGCTCGTGAAGCTTGCCGATACCGGATATCTGACGATTGAGTTTTATGAGGATGAAGCGCTTTTGCTTGAAAGCGTTCCGGAGATTACGCCTGAAATGCTTGATGACACTGAAAATTCCATGGATGGATTGTTGGTTTCCTCAAAAAACATGAAGTCGGATCGACCGCCATACCTGATCTCCGATGTCGCTGACAGGTGGGTGCTTATTAAGCTTGAAATTGATGGAGACATGTTCCGTTATATCGCCATGTCTTTGCGATCTGTTTTGGCCATCAGTGTCCTTTTATCCATTGGAATCGTATTGATTGCAGTCAAACGGATTGTGAGACCGATGAAGCGTCTTACTGCGGCAACCCAAAAGGTTGCGGTGGGCGATTTCGATGTCCGCGTGGAATACGACGGCGTGGACGAGATGGGCGCACTTGTGAAAAATTTCAACACGATGGCTCAGGAACTCAGGAACATAGAGTACTTGCGCAAAGATTTCGTGAGCAGTGTGTCGCACGAGTTCAAAACCCCGATTGCATCCATTGGTGGATTTGCCAAAATTTTAAGAAATGATTCGTTGGAACCTTCAGCAGTCAAGGAATATGCGGACATCATCGTCTCTGAGACGGACCGGCTTTCCAAACTTTCCTCAAACCTCTTACGGCTCTCCAGTCTGGAGAATCAATCCATTGTCGACCGTGTTCATGCTTTTTCATTGGATGAACAGATCAGACGGGTTCTGGTGCTGCTGGAACACAAGTGGAGTGAGAAGCATTTGGAACTTGAAGTGGCTCTGGACCCTGTGACATTCAACGGGGATGAGGAACTGCTGCAACAGGTTTGGATCAATCTGATCGACAATGCCATCAAATTTTCACATGAATCCGGTCAATTGACAGTCAAAGCGTCAACTGTCGATGGAGAGGTTATTGTTAGGATTTCTGATTCGGGTGACGGAATGGATGGGGATACGTTAAACAGGATTTTTGAGAAATTTTATCAGGGCGATTCGGCGCATGCCACTGAGGGCAATGGTCTTGGACTTTCAATTGCCAAACGCATCATCGATTTACACGATGGAATGATTACTGTTAATTCTGGCGTGGGAACTGGAACTGAGTTTGAGGTGAGATTATAATT
>JACUUV010000125.1 GCA_014859095.1 Clostridia bacterium
GTCACCTTATCCGCAAGGTCCTGACCCTTTTTGGCCAGTCCATGTGCGATCATGGCCTCTCCGACAAGATTCATGACGTTGATTCTCGGATTGAGCGATGAGTAAGGATCTTGGAATATGAGTTGCATTTGCTGTCTGAGGTGTTTGAGGTCATTCCCTCTGAGTCCTGAGATGTCCTTGCCGTTGAAGATGATCTCTCCTTCAGTCGGTTCGTACAGTCTCACGATGGTTCTGCCAAGTGTCGACTTGCCACAACCCGATTCCCCAACAAGACCTATGGTCTCGCCTCTGAGGACATCGAAAGATACACCGTCGACCGCTTTGACGTTTGCGACTGTCTTTTGTAAGAATCCGCCTTTGATTGGGAAATACTTTTTTATGTCTCTGACTTCAAGAATTTTTTCATTCATCTATTTCCCCTCCTTTTGGCTGTATAAGAAACATTTGGTGATATGGTTATCACCGACCACCACATCCTCCGGTTGTTCAACCAGACATCTGTCCATGGCATGCTTGCAACGCGGTGCGAAGTAGCAGCCCACTGGCAACTCAAAAGGACTCGGGACCACACCGTCTATACTGTTGAGTCTCGGTCTATCTTCATCCAGATTCGGAATGGATTCGAGAAGACCCACTGTGTAAGGATGCTTCGGATTGTCGAATATCTCGATGGCAGATGCCGATTCCACGATCTTGCCTGAGTACATGACCAGAACATGAGTAGCCATCTGCGCAACGACACCGAGGTCGTGCGTGATGAGCATGATCGCTGTGTTCGTCTTCTTTTGAAGGTCGTTCATGAGCGACAGGATCTGAGCCTGGATGGTCACGTCAAGTGCTGTTGTCGGCTCATCCGCTATGAGTATTTTCGGGTTGCATGCGAGTGCCATGGCAATCATGACCCTTTGTCGCATTCCACCTGAAAGTTGATGCGGGTAATCCCTTACGATTTTTTCAGCTCTAGGGATTCCCACCAGTTGCAAGAGTTCAATCGCTCTACTATGCGCTTCTTTTTTAGATAAATTTTGGTGAAGAATCAATGATTCACCAATCTGCTCTCCCACTCTGAACACGGGATTGAGCGATGTCATAGGCTCCTGGAAGATCATGGAGATCTCGTTGCCTCTGTACGTTCTCATCTTCTTGTCGGAGATCCCGACAAGTTCTTCTCCGTTGAACTTGATCGAGCCCGTCACAATTTTGCCCGGCTTCTCGATCAGGTTGAGGATGCTCATTGCAGTGATGCTTTTTCCACAGCCTGACTCCCCAACGATTCCCAGGGTCTCACCTTCTCTTAGTACAAATGAATTTCCGTCGACAGCCTTGACCACACCTTTGTCCGTGAAGAAATGTGTCGCCAGGTTGTCTACTACCAATATCTCTTTCATATCACACCTACCTAATCTCTTTGGGATCAAATGCGTCACGTAAGCCCTCACCCAAAAGGTTGATGCTCACTACCGTCAACATGATCATGACTCCCGGTGGAATCCACAACCACTGCATAGTTCTAAACACATTTGTGTTTCTTGCACGTTCCACCATGTTGCCCCATGTCGGTGTCGGCGGCGTTACGCCAAGACCGAGGAATGAAAGGCCCGCTTCTGTAAGAATCGCGCTCGCCATACCAAGGGTCGCACTGACGATTATAAAAGCAAGTGTGTTGGGCAAAAGGTGTCTGACGATTTTCGATCTGTCCGATATTCCAAGCACTTCAGTCGCCTGCATGAATTCCTGCTCCCTGAGCGACAGGATCTGTCCTCTGACGATACGCGCAAGTCCTGGCCAGCTGAGGATACCGATGAGGAGCATGACAAAGAACATCTTCTTATCCGAACTCACCTTCCACATGAGTGCCGCTGAAATGGAGATGACCGTCGGTGTGAAGGGAATGGAGTACACGATTTCCGCAAAACGCATGAGCAAGTTGTCTATTCTACCGCCATAGTAACCTGCAATACCCCCGATGAGGGATCCGAGTGTCACCGATACGCCAGCCGCCATCAGACCGACTAGAATGGAAATTCTTCCACCTGTGAAGAGTCTGAGCATGACGTCTCTGCCTTGTTCATCCGTACCGAGCCAGTGCTTGGCCGACGGTGGCAGTTCTTTATCTTGAAGATCGAACGCTGAAATTTCATA
>JACUUV010000126.1 GCA_014859095.1 Clostridia bacterium
TGACCAATACAGCCGTACTCATGTATGCGGTGCCAATAGTGGATCAAGGGAAGGTAGTCGGCGCTTTGATCGCGAGAAGAGATGGCAATTCTCTCTTTGAAATCATAGATGAAATGGGTTACGGTGAAACGGGATATGCATACATCATCAATGATAAGGGTGTGACAGTAGCCCACCCGAATCGAGATCTGGTAATGGACCAATTTGAACCGATTGAGGCAGCAAAGACCGATTCTAGTTTTGAGCCGGTTTCAAAGGTGTTTCAAAATGTACTTTCAACGGAAACAGGCATTGGGAATTATCGCTATAAAGGAAAAAACCTCTACTATGCCTTTGAGCCAATACCTGGGACCAATTGGTATCTGGTGAATACGGCGGAACAAAGCGAAGTGCTGAAAAGTGTCAACAGCTTGATTTTGATCCTTATGGTGGTCATTATAATTGCCATTATAATTTCTGTGATTGTGGCATTGTTGATTGGTAAAGCAATTGCATCACCGATTCTCAAACTCACTAAAATAGTTGAAAAGCAAGCGGAACTCGATTTCACACCTGCCAGTGATGACTTGGTGAGCAGTGTAGTGAAAAGGAAAGATGAGATTGCTCTCATGGCGGAATCATTGATTGAAATGTCTGTCAATGTAAGAGAACTGATTTTGAGTGTTTCCGAGACTTCCGAACAAGTTTCGGCCACTTCAGAGGAACTGACGGCAACCTCTGAACAAGCATCAACTGCATCGCATGAAGTTGCTGAAACCATCAACGAGATAGCCAAAGGAGCTTCGGATCAGGCCAGCAATTCAATGGAGGCATCCGTCGCACTTGGAACTCTAGATGCAGAAATACAAAACAACAATATAAGGACACAAAATCTTTCATCAGCTTTCATTGATATCAATAATTTGGTCCAAAAGGGACTAGAAACCATTGAAATGTTAAAGAGCAAAACAAAAGACAACAGTGATGCTGCAGGCGTTGTTTTTAAAAGCATACTAAAGACCAATGAGAGTTCTGTGAAAATCGGTGAAGCCAGCAATCTGATCTCAAACATTTCCAATCAGACCAACTTACTAGCACTGAATGCTTCTATTGAGGCCGCACGAGCCGGGGAACATGGAAGAGGGTTTGCGGTTGTGGCTGAGGAGATAAGAAAATTGGCTGAGGAGTCTCAGAAATCATCATCGATGATTACAGAGATGGTAAATGGATTGATCACTGACGCTGAAACCGCAGTGAATAAAATGAAAGAAGCCGGAGAAATAGTAGCCTCTCAAGAAAAAAGTGTTTTCACAACACAAGATGTTTTCGATGAAATATCCGGTGCGATAGGCAGTTCCAGTAAACTGGTTGTCGATATTGACGATTCGAGTGAAAAAATGACCAAAACGAATATCGAGATTGTTGACCGGATCAACAATCTATCTGCAATCGCTGAAGAAAATGCGGCTGGTACGCAGGAAGCTTCTGCCGCGGTTGAGGAGCAATCCGCTTCATCAGCAGAGATTGCCAATGCCAGTGAAGATCTTTCAGAAATGGCATTGAAACTACAACAATTGATCAAAGCGTTTAAGGTATAAGCCGTTGAGTTTGAGCGAGTTTCATAAAGTTTTATTGTAAAATGTGAATGGGGACAGGTCCGAATTGGTACCTAGCGACGCTAGGTACCAATTTGGACCTGTCCCCATTTAGATTGTTATGTTATGAAAATTGTAATATAATTAAAAGAAATGGGGGTGTGGCGATGAAATTTACAGATGTTGCAATTGGGGATGCGATCAAGTTGAAAATCAAGTCAATTGCTTTAGCTGCATATAATTTACAGGTTCAGAAAATGCCCGAACTAAATGAAAGAGCCACGCCGATATTTGTTGAAAAAAGTGTCAGGGATACGGAATATACATTGCTTTATTTGTCGGATGCGATCAGGGTATCGAGTCCAAAATTGTTTGCGGATTATGTGCTTTGGTTTGTGGATGTGATGAAGAATATTCCGATTCCGGTCAAGTATCTCGTTGTGAACATGGAGTGCATCTCCGAGATTTTAGAAAAATATTTTGATGTCCGCGAAGTGGAGATCATAAGATCTTATATAAAAAATGGACTCGATTGGATTGATGTGCATGAGCATCAGGAAA
>JACUUV010000127.1 GCA_014859095.1 Clostridia bacterium
GCGGCTTTAAGCGGTTTTCCAGCTGATTTTTACCCACTCGATTGGGAGATGAGCCTAGAAAATTTCATCTCAGTTTCACCAAAGGCCACCGCCGCATACCTGAGGTTTTTGGTATAACTGTAACTACCTGCACAAGAAAGCGCCATGTGAGGACTGAATTGATAACCAATACCACAACTTCCTCCCCACATATGAGAAGGTAGATTCGCTCCTCCAAACTTAATGTCGTGCTCAAATGTAAAGTGCAAACTACCAACGACCTCGACTGATAAGTTTCTATTAAAAGTGCTTTCGCGAGCCGTTTGAGCAAAATTTTCTTTTTCACTTTGACTGAAACTCAAACCAGCAAGTATTATAAGGAAAAGAATATTGATTTTAACCATCTTGTCTCCTCTTTATCTTTCAGTTAATTGTCGCCTATTTCCTCCATCTGCATCCATGATCCACAGATGGCTTACCAATTCAATTATTGCCTCGTCCTCAAACCATTCAGTGCGCACGTATACTATTTGACTACCATCAGGTGACCAGGCTGGCTCACACGACTGATATCCATTGTCACTTTCCGGTTCAAATGTCAATTGTGTATTGTTTGTGCCGTCAGTATTAATTAGAAAAATGTTCCAATAATTGTGCTCACTCTCGCTGACATAGACGATTTTTGAATCATCGGGTGACCAGGCAGGACGGTTGTCATCACCTTCATTATTGGTTAATCTCATGCTATTATCTCCAGTAGAATCCATAATGAAAATCGTAAATTGACCAAGTCCGCTCGAACCTACCCACCCTAAGTAGGCTAATCTATCTCCTGATGGTGACCAGTCAGGTTGACGAACGTACTGCATGATTCTTTTGAAATTAGTACCATTGGTATCCATGAGCCAAATTCCCCCAGAATCACCACCACTGACGTCAAAGGCAATCCGTTTGCCATTAGGTGACCAATCTGGAAAGAAACAGTTTCCCCAGGCCGTTAATTGCATGATCTCTTTTGTCTCAACATTTATCTTGTAAATATCACGAGCCAAGACATACACTATCCACTTCCCGTCTGGCGACCAATCGGGCAACTGTCCATAGGTTAACCATGTGCTATGGCTTGTTGCTATCTCCAATAAATAGATTCCACTACCTTCCTCAAGATAAGCAATAAATCTGCCATCAGGAGAAAAAGCCGGATCTCGCTCACCCAACTCTGCTACAGGCTTAATTAGCTCTGGATCTTTTCTACACCCACAAATAAATAAATCTATTCCTATAATGAAAAGGCAGAACAATGTTATTACGCTCCGCAGTCGAATAGACATATTAAATCTCCTTTCGGATATAGACTCCCCGCGCAAATGTCTGGATACTATATTTGCGATATTCTTTTTACCCGTAACTCCTCCTCGGGGGTTGTCCCGCTCGCTGTTGCGATTCGGTAACGAACCCGGGTGTGGCATGAAGACAGAGTCATAGATCCATCATCTCCACATTATTTGTTTTGGATGTCAATGCATCATCTCTTTTCCTCATCGCGAGATAGCGCACTATCCATAATAACTTCCGCAGGACAAATAGTCAGTATTGACCCCGGAATCAAGACTTATTAATGCATGTCGTATCTTATTGGAAATCCAGAAATTAGCCGCGTCGGTTCTTTCGTAGGCACAATTTAGGAATCTACCGTACATGATGCCACCCAATACAAGCCTTGACTCACACCATCCTTATATTATTCTATCATGCCTCCGTTGATCATTTCACCATCCTTAACGATTTGCAGAATCAGAGCATAACACCCCGAATACTCTCTTACCTTTCTATGTTCATTATACTGTCAATTTTGAATTTGGCAATAGGGGGTAAGTGCTTGGTACTGTCAATATAAGTGTGTAAATTCTATTTAGTGAATACATAGCGGCGATCCTTCCATTTCTGATTGTATTTGTTGATGACGGCATAGGTAATGCGCTCACAGCTCGGTACGTTCACGAAGTGGGTCATCGGGCGGGTTCTTCGACGCAGCTCACGAAACATGCGCTCAGTCACATTGGTTGTCCGTAACTTCATCCAGAGTCGCTTATCCTGGCTGAAAAATACCAACAAACCCTCAATGTCTTTCTCC
>JACUUV010000128.1 GCA_014859095.1 Clostridia bacterium
GTCGCTGCGAATGCCAGGGAGGTCGATTTTTTATTCATTGTAAAGGCCTTTCAAAATCTGAAGTATAAAAACGGGTTGAAGGAGGAATCGATCAGGAATCCTGTGACGGCGACCAGTATAAGGACGATGGCAATGGGTTCGAAGTGAGCGAGTTTATTGAATAGCGTGTGACGGGGGCTTAGATTCACGATAGGTGTCGAGAACACGATTGCTATTATTAGCAGGATTTTGTTGCTCATCAGGTGGTAGATTGACTCATCTGAAACCATGGGAATCTCGAGGAGTCCCAGCATGCCTTTTGTCACGTTGGCTGCTTCACTAAAGCTTGAGCTGTTGAACAGCACGAAACTGAATAGGACAATAGTCAATGTATAAAGGTGCCCGATCAATCCGGGTGCCTTTTGTAGCATTTTAAGCAAAAAGAGTTTTTCGAGTATGAGGATCATACCGAATAGGACGCCCCATACGATGAAGTTCCACGCCGCACCGTGCCATATGCCCGTGGCGAGCCAGACTATGCCGATGTTGCGGAACCATTTCCATTTGGTGGTCCTGTTGCCGCCGAGCGGAATGTATAGGTAGTCTCTGAACCACTGGCCAAGGGACATGTGCCACCTTTGCCAAAACTCGGTGATGCTTTTTGAAATGTACGGATAGTTGAAGTTCTCAAGGAAATGAAATCCGAACATCCGTCCAAGGCCGATGCCCATGTCGCTGTAGGCTGAGAAGTCGAAGTAGATTTGCAGCATGAAGCCCACTGCCCCGAGCCAGTAGAACAGTACCGATGGTTGCTCAGCATATTTTGCAAGCGCCCAGAGTGTGCCCAGTGGATTGGCGATGATCACTTTCTTGAGGAGTCCGGTGACGAACCGTTTGACGCCGTATGCGAAATCATCTACGGTGTGTTTTCGGTTTTTCAGTTCCTCTTCAATGGTCTTGTAACGGACTATCGGTCCTGCGATGAGTTGAGGGAACAGCGAGACATATAGTGCGAGACTGGCGAGGTTTCTTTGTGCTTTGGCCTCCCCTCTGTACACATCGATCACGTAGCTCATGATCTGAAACGTGTAAAAACTGATACCGATGGGCAGTGCGATTTTGGTCCATCTGATGTCGAGGCTCAGTGCTGCGGTCAAATTCTCTGCGAAAAAATTGAAGGTTTTGAATATGGCGAGCATGAGGATATCATAAGCGATGGCTGCAGCCAGGATCTGTTTGGCTCTGATCCTACCATGGTGCTTTTCGATGGCCAGTCCTGCGAAGTAGTTGACTATGACGGAACTGAACAGCAAGAGTATATACACTGGTTCTCCTACAAAATAGAAGACTAGGCTGGCAAGTAAAAGTGTGTAGTTTTTAAACTTGTGAGGCGTTAAAAAATACCCCACGAGTACGAGAGGTAAAAAATAATAGATGAACGTTATGCTAGAAAAAACCATATTTTTTCCTCCTGTACTTTATGGGGTGTAAAGGGTTTACTCCGCTAGTGAGGTGAATGCGTCATGCAGTTCGGTTGAATCGTTGATCATGATAAGGATTACCAAATTGCCGATGTTGTCTACTATAATGTCATCTTCTTCGACACCTACGCAAATCCATTTTCTCGGATCCACTTTGGTTTTGATGGTTTCCTTGACAGCTTCGATATCGGCACCGTCTTCCACTCTGAGCAGTACCACCGAATGCGCTATGGAGCTCATCATTGGCTCTGATGCCAATGCTTCAGTGTATTCAACATCGTTTGTTCCGATGAAGTAAGCTTCGTTTTCTTCTGTGAGTTCTGTGTTGGCCAGTTTCGGAAGCTCAAGTCCTGAATTCTCGTAAATGGTTTCCATGATGACGCTGAGGTCTTCTTGTAAGAGTGGGTTGTCCTGTGTCGTCTCCGCTCCTGCACTGCTACACCCTACGCCTAATACCAACATGACACTGAATACCGTGAGTAAAATCATTTTTTTCATTTTGTCTTTCTCCTATTGTGTTATTGTTTTTGTTTTCCTAGGTTAAGACGGATGTTAGGTCAGGTTAGTTCCGGATTAATTGTTAAGTGTTTGTAATGGGCGAAAAAATAAGACCCGTTTCGCAAGTGGTGTGTTTGCGAAATGAGTCT
>JACUUV010000054.1 GCA_014859095.1 Clostridia bacterium
GGTGGAATCATTTCTTCAAATATTGGGGCTTCTACATTGATTGGCGGTGCCTGAGTCGGTTCTCCTGTTCCACCTGAAACACTACCATCGGTACTCGCATAGCCTGTTTCAGAATCGCCAGTATTAAAATGACTGGTCGAACTGCCATCGAGGATGATTTCAAGTGATGGATTGTCAAAACTCACAAGATGTTTGTAAGCACTGTAGGGTATGGAAATGGTAAATTCTGCACTACCTGTATTCGCTGTTTCTCTTATTCCAGTAAGTGCTTTTTCCTGTCCTGTGACCTGATCTCTGATTTTAAATGACCATGAACTAATGTCCTCACGATTGTAAAATGCACCTCTGTACACATCATCGGGAATACCTTCTTCATTGATGCCATCGTACATGTAATCGTCCTGAAGCTTTCCGTGGATGATACCCTTGACCACTACTGCACCAGAGCTGTCTATGGCTTTATCACTTATGGAAGTGATCTCAATTTGTGCTGTGACGGGTGTTGGTGCTTTTTCTTCAATTTTGTTCAGTGAGAATGTTTGATTCCACATAAGCTTTCCCGATGGGTTGGCGTAATTGTTTGGATCGTGCCATAGAACCGCTTCTCCTGGGAAAAGACTTGTGGGACGTGTTAAAACGTGTGCGTAGTTGTAAGCACTTTTTCTACTATCTGTACTGCGTTCGATTTTAAATGGTAGTCCATTTTCAATGTATTTTCGGGTGTAGATTACTTTGTCGGTACTCGAATTAGTTATAGCAGTTTCATTATAATCACTGGCTTCTATAATCCTTGGCACGCCACTTGGGCTAAGATAATAAGGACTTGTATTTTCCCATATGCGGTAGATCCAGTTTTTACTGGATGGTTGTGATCCTGAGTCTAAGTCTCTTGGAAAATTGTTGTTGTTGTAGGGATTACCAACCGCATCAAAACCATGATAGCGGTACTCACCCGATCCATTTTCATAATAGCCTTGATTGGGCGCTACTACAGTTCCTACAAGTGTTGAATTTTTAAAGTCATTTGCAGGAACATCATCTGGTCCACCATAGACAACAATCCGTTTATCAATCCAGTGTTCCATGGAAAACGCATAGCCATCTTTATTAAGTCTTTGGGTTTCAATCGGCAATCCATAAGCGATTATATATTCGTTCCAAGTCTGTCCCGATAAAGGGTCGGTTTCAAACCACCTCGGTTGATCATAGCGACTCGGATTATTGGTTACTGCATGGCTTAAACCAAATGGCATGACAAAAACACTTTGTAAAACCAACAGTAGTGCCAGTGCAAGTGTTAAATTTCTTTTCATGGCTTTACTCCTCATTTTTTAAGTGAGAATGATAGTGTAATTCCTGATTTTGAATATCCAATATAAAAAGTTCTTCCATTGATGGTTTCTTCAATTTTGCTCCATTCACCTGTATGCTTGATTCCTGTCATGAAATAGCCCCAAGCTTTTTCAGTTTCATCTTCAAAAAGGATTTCAAAGATAGGCTTGATCTGTGCTTCGTATCTTGTTAGAAAATAGTGTTCATAAGTTTCATTTGTTTCCATGTGTTCTGATTTTTTCCAAAGGGTCATACTGTATGGTCTATATTTATGAGTAAGTTCCATTGGTCTAACTGTAAATGAGAAATCCTTTCTTTCTGAAAATAAGAATGATTGCTCCCAGATTGACAGTACATCATCGATGCTCTCATAAAAAGCTTTACTTTTATATCCTGAAGCATAGTATTCTTGTGAAAAAGGATCATAGCCAAGCCACAAATACCCTTTTCCTTGATCTTGTACGGACACTAGATGTTCGCCAATTTCGACCAATTCATTCACTGGTTCACCATTGAATATCGGAGCATAAAATTTCACCATTCTAGTGGTGTCTTTTCCATCTTCACCTTTATACCATTCAGGCATTAAAGTGCTTTTGGCTTCAACATTCTCATAAGGCAATCTTTCTTCTGCCTTTAGCATGGTCACAAGCACTCTTGATGCTTCTGATCTTTTGGCAAGTTCTGAAGGATTAAATGTGCCATCGGGATAACCTTTAACGATTCCATATTTATAGCTGTCAATAACGTTCTGCTTGTAGTAATCGTCTACTAGGTGATAATCCTTCATATCATTTCTAACGTATAGATCCATAGCATTTGAAGGTCTGATTTCATTTAAAGAAAGTGCATTGACCACGATCGATGCCATTTGTTCTCTTGTAATGTCTGCGGTGTACTGTGGAAATTCTTTATTTTCAATAATACCTAGTTCAATGGCTTTGTCGATATAAGGCTTCGCCCAATCAGTGGATTTGGAATCATAATGATAGCCAAGTGATTTAATGGTCATCAAGATAAATTCATTGATTCTGACGTTGTTTTCAGGCTTAAAAGTGCCATCAGGATAGCCACTAATAATTTCAAGTCCTGACAGATAATCAATATTCGATTTTGACCAATGGGTATCTTTGAGATCTGTGAACATTCTTGGTGCTTCTGCAAATGTCATACCTGTTAAAATCATTAAGAGTGCTGTAAATAAAATCATCGTTTTTTTCATCTTTTCATTTTGGCGAGGATACTCTCACTTCTAAAGTGGCGGGAGGAATCGCCTTCCTTTCGTTTGAATTATATAAGATTTTTTTGCTTCCAATAACTCAAGATCCTTCCATTTGGCAGAATCATGAATTTTAACACCTGAAATATCTTTGATCGCAAAATATCCCGTGGTGCGACGTCCAGTGATAAACCCTTCTTGCCTTTTGTAATGTACTTTGTCAAACAACCTGAACCCTTTGACCAAATACTGAGCCTGATTAAGTTTTTTCTTTCCGCCTTTTAGGATGTTCGCTTTGTGTATCTGCCTGTTATGGCACCTTATCTTCTTTTGCAAATAAAAATGCTCCAGTTGATTTGCTTTCGGATGTCCGGAGATGCATAAGGCATCTATGGCGTGCGTTTTTTCTAGACCTTCGCTGATCCTTGTGTTTTTGGTGATATAACCGTAAGTGTTGGTAACATCTAAGGGCTCGTATTTTTCTCGTAGACGATTATAAAAAGTCCAACGCATAATTCCCATAAAGGCAGCGTCTCTAAACCTTTGTCCACGCTTAACCTTAACCGTTATCTTTCCTTTGTGGTGCGCCTTATGGCAAGTCTCGCAAAGGGTAATAAGGTTGTTTGGCGAATCGCCACCTATCTTGCGACTCTCAATATGGTGCACGTTAAGGATTTTATCTTTTGATTTGCCCTTACAGTGTTGACACGTATGTCCATCACGAAAAAAGACATATTCCCTCACATTCCAAAAATCAAGTTGTGCGCCCTGCTGATATTGAGCGTCGCTGATGTTGGGGTTTTTGATCTTCTGAATGTCAAACGACGCAGTTTCAACCACGATACGTCTGACCGGTAATAATTTTAACGTCTTTTCGATTACTTTTAGATGAGTCTGAATTTTATGTTCAATGGAAGGAGCAAGCCAACCTTTGTTTTTACTACTAACACGATTCAGGAATCTCGCCTTCCGATAACGCAAGCGATTACGACGCTTCTTACGATTTTGTCTTCTTGTGGAAAGCAGATTCACAATGTCGCTTCTAAGGATAACCTCAGAGGAGTAATACTCTTTTTCCTCTGATGAGACACTGATCCCAATGTTCTTGCTACCTGCATCAACGCCCAGTGTTAATCCATGGACATACTCGGTCGATATATATGTCAGCCTGATTGTAAAAGGTGTTTTGCTGACAACAACCGCTTTCTTTTCTTTGAGCAACCTACGCACTTTACCATACCTTTCAGTTGGCATGAGTGGTTGGCTATTTTGATTTAATACATAAACCATTAAAAACCTTCTTTCTAAACCGTTATACACGGCAAGTCTAACTGCGATGAATCGCAATTAGTAATGTAGCCTTAGACAATGTTGTAAGCGCTTGTCACTCGACACTCACCGCCCGTACCCATCGGGGCTTTTAAAATGTCGAAACAGGGCTTGGGACTAGGCCATACATCCCAAGGTGTTATCACGCAAACAACGTAGTGCTCGAAGCACTTAGTCTAGTCAACAAGGACTTGAATACACAAGCCCCCACTTCTAAAGTGGTGGGTTATTGACCGTAAACCCTACCTTTCAAAATAAGAATTGAGTGCAAAATCAATATAAAATCGTGACATTTATTAGGACAATGATAATCAATTTACTAATGTACAACTAGGTATCCAGCTCTCTCCAAGCAATACTCTTATTTGTTGTAAGATCAAAGAAAGAATAACACTCTCTTACTTTTGATTTGACGTTTACCATACCGACAAGTTTGTTACTATCCCGTATTTCAACAACTTCAAAAACTGCTGTAGTATTTTTTCTTGCACCACCATAATTGCTTTTATCCCTTTTAACAATTTCAATTACTTTTCCAATCGATGGTAATTTTGAAATCTGCTCTTTTATTGCTTCGTGTTCTTTATGCAGGTCTACAATAATATTTTTTTTCACAACGAACGCCTCCTAGTTTTTATTAACAATAATCTCAAATCTACCTTTTTCCTTGGCAAGAGATATGAATTCAGCATCTTTATTTTTCGCCATTATCACAACATATTTTGGAACGCCAGCAAACTCTTTATCATCATATGAGATCAAGGCTTCATTTATCACATCAACAATTGTTATATCCTCAATTACTCTGATACTTGTCAGTTCATCTTGCTCACTACTTGCATTTCCGATTGTTGTTATCTGTTGGAATGGACTATACACAAGTTTTACAGATTGATCCTTATTAATTTTCCAACCAACTGCTTGATCTATATTAAGCGCCAGAGATATCATGCTATATCCTTCAGCAATCTGATCTTTTTCAAAGAATTTCTCATCTGTGACGTTATTTTTTATGATAAAACTTCCCTTTGAAACTGGATTAATTAAAAATTTACCTATGATATCCTCAGCGCTATCAACGTATCCGTCTGGTAATGATAACTGTGATATCTGAATTTGCTTCAAATCTTCGCTAGTAATCTGATGTTTGGTCTCTAAATTCTTAGCAACAACAAAGATGCTTTTTTGAACATCAACGTTACTTGCTGCCTTTTCGATGTATAACTTTGCTGCCATGAGTACAATTGTTAAAGCAAGTATCGCAATCACATAAAAAAATTTGTTTCTAAGTAATTTCATAAAGGCCTCCTAGTTGTTGATTGGTAAAGACGCTTTTCTAGTTGCCGAAAACTCCTTATAAGGTTTTCCAATAGCAGCTAATATCATTTCTTGATACAAAAGCGGTTTGACTCTTATTGTAAAACTTATCTCAATAAATGGTCGTTCATATATTTTTCCTGTTTCAAGGTCTGTATATGGTAAATAAGACGAATCATAAAAGTTAAATGAATCTATTGTGAAAGGACCATCTAGTATTGACTTATCATTTGGAAGAAGAGCGCTGTCAAGGTTTAAAGCTTTTTTTAAGTTTTCTTCAATATAATATTGAAACAACCCATTGTCTGATCTGAAATCCTCTTTTGAGAGCAGTTCCATGTCAAGTGAATGATATGAATCAGCAATAGCTGCATCAACTGCACTTGACACTTCACCAGCAATAACTTGAATTCGCAAAAAATCAAATCCATAAGAAGCCAGTGGAATGATGATGAATACAATAATGAATGTGACTATTAGTATTGTATCCACCCCCATGTCACCATTTTCTTCTTTAAAAAACTTTTTAATCATTCTTCAATCCTTCTCGAGAAAACCTCTCGTTTGTAATTTATAGGGATATTGGTCTTTAAAGCTTCGAAAGATGAGAATTCATAAATCGGATATTCCGTTTGGATATCTAGAATCATCTTTTGGCCAAATACAGCAGTTCCTTTCAGAGTGCATGTTATACTAATGTTTTTAAATCCCTTGCCGACTAGTAAAGCTTCAATTTCCGTTTTATCTTGTGCTGTTAAACCAGACTCTACTTCCATTATGTCTCGATACTCACGGCCAATGTTATTGAGTTCAATTTTCATAAAAAAGGGAATGAAAAAATTTATAACAGTAATAAACACTATTAATAGAACTATGATTGCAAAGGCTGTAACTACAGATTTACTGACATCCATCGCTAGTACCTACAAAGAGCTTGGGAAAATTTTTGGTTCAATTGAAGATGCCCACCATGTTTGCAAACTGCTTACAATACTTGTTGCCAACGTGATGATTCCTGGTAACAAAATAAAGCTTGCCGCGATCAGTGATACTGCTATAGTGATGTAGAAACCAACTCCACCATCGCCTCTCTCTTCATTAATCACTCTTTTTACAAATTTGTTCTGTCCTGCAACTGCTGCCACATACTTGATTGAATTAAATAGCATTTTTTTCTCCTTTTATTGATAATTAAATATTGATAGTAGTGCTTCTTTCACTTGTAAAGCCAATGGGAAGCCTACTAATACCACAAGAACCAATGAAAATAAAGCAGCTATAAAAACAAGCTTTAGCTTCCTTTTTTCAGTTTCATACTCAATGTAAGAAATATACTTATCAAACATAAGTTGTTCTTCATCTTCAGAGACTGAGTATCGATCTCCAACATTCAAACCTTGCCTTAAAGCATTGTCTAAAAGTCTCGCATCGTTTGTGCTGTAATACTTCATAATGTATTCATTAAATGAACTTGAATAATCGTTGTTTGCAATGTAATCTGCTGCAAAAGAAATGAGTCTTCTTTTGAGCTTTTGGTTATCAACAGTTTGATGCAATTTGGTAATAAGCTTCTGAGTGGGAACGCCTGCAGCCCTTTGATTATTGATGAATTTGAATATTTTATACGAATAGTTTTCAAACAGCTTTTCATGCTCTTTTTGTTTGTTTTTTATATAAATTTCGGGACCAATGAGCATTACAGGAATCACAATTGCAGTTCTTATGATATAGGTCCCTCCTTGGGTAAGAGCAAATATAATCATTAATCCTGGAACGAAGTATTTGAAAATTACATACAGTGCTATGAACTCTTTTCTCTCTTCATCGAGGAGAAGAAATTTCCTTTTGGCTTCTGAAATGGCTCTTTCAAATACATTCAATCTATTAAGTAATAAAAATCGCTTTTTTCTTCCTTCCGTTCCCATTTCGATGTAATCTGATAATTTTTGTGCTTTGGTAATGGCCCTAAGACTTCTATAGGTATAATCCTTTTTATAAATATTATTGATCACTAAAAGGCTCAGTATTAAAAATCCAGGAATTGAAAGGGCATCAATGATCATTGAAATGGTCTGTTTATTTTCAACTAGATATTTAGTCAATATTTCCCTCCCCTTCTAATGTTCAAAATTAGTGATTTTAAGTAACATCATGACACCGGCTGTGTAAATTAGAGATGCAACTGTAAGCACAATCCTTCCACTAGGTTCTTCAATATATAAATGCCTTGCAGTTTCATTTTGAGCCAAAATCATCAGCAGTACTATCAAGATCCCGACCATCATACCGAATACTAATGTACGATCGAGTAGAGTCTTTATTTTTCTTTGGTTGTAAGCTTTTTCTAACTTTGAAGCCTCTGATTCAAGTTTGGCCAGAAGGCTCGATATATCACCTTGATTTGCAAAGGCGTGTGTCATATTAAGCATAACGGTATCAAAATATTGATTGTTAACTTTCATCCTTAAGATTTCCATTGCCATTTCAGCAGATAGCCCAGACTTTATTTGAGCCACCATCTGCTTGGTATATGTTGAAAGCACTCCCAGTGTATCTTCTGAAGCTTTTTCAAAGATATACAAGATATTCGCTTGAACGTGCGACCAAGCCCTTAGAGAAGAAACATAGCCGTATATTTCGCGTCTTGATTTTTCTGACATCTGCTTACTTCTCAAATCGAGCAAAATGAGTGGAATATTTGCGAATATAAAGCTGAATAAGATTGATGTCAAAAAGCTTTTAAGAATTGGAAAGATGATCAGTGCTGAACCTACAAATATTGAAATCAAAAGGACTATTAAAAGTTGTACGTTTGCAAATGGGAGAACGTCTTTCAAATTTGATCTTTCGATGTATTTCAATTGGAATTTATCTAGCCAATCCATCTTCACTTCTATGCCTTTAAATGCATCTGAGTAGTGAGAATATTTAAAGTCACTTTTCTTAAACAAATCACTATAAATTGAATCCTTTAGCCTATTGAATTTTGAACTGTTGATCCAATCGACAAAAGACTTTGATAATAACACGATGCAAAATATTATTAAGATATTGAGTCCACTAACGACCATCAGCATCTCCTTTCATAAGAAGTGAGATATCGATGCTGTCCTTTTTACTATCAAACTCCCCTACACTCGCTATTTCCTCAACTTTAAAGTCTTTTAAATAAATGATGTAGTCTAGTGATTTGGCAATCAGATTTAAAATTGTTTCCGATTTGATACCAGGATTAAAAGTTTCGACTAGGCTTAGTAATCTGTGAGGCACATCTAAAGAGCTGTTTGCATGTACCGTGCCAGCAACCATGTGGTCAGTGACTCCAGCATTAATGAAGTACCAAGCTTCATCAGAGACTATCTCACCAACAACATATCCATCAAGTGACATTGTTAGCCCATCTTTGATCAGGTCTCCAAGAGTAATTTGAAGACCACCATGGTTTTCTTTCTTAATCCGCTGCTGGATGAAATTGCTATGGTCCAAATACAACTCGGTATCCTTTTCAGCAACTAGATACGTGTCGAGAGGATTAACATTCATCAGCATGGCTCTCAGTAGCGTTGTCTTACCTGAAGCACCTTTGCCAGCAATTATGAATCTGTTCTTTTGATTGATGATTTTTTCTAGTAGTTCCTTCTGTTCTTCATTGATCATCTTGAGCTCTTTTAACACATCAAGAGTGTATGGATTTTGTCTATGCTTTCTAATGTTCAAAGAAGTGTGTTTTAAATTTCTCGGTGGTATGGATACATTTATCCTCAATCTATACTTCTCATCAGAAACGCGCTCATGTGAATAGTTTTCGTTAATGATTCCTTCATTTCTAAGTATCAGCGTTTGAGAATACTTGCAAAAATCAAATTCACTGGGAAAGAGGTATTTTTTGCCGATTAATTCTTTAACACCATTTCTCTTAATCACACCGTAATTGTATGCGGTAAAATCAATGTCTGTAATATCTTCATCTTCAACTAATGGCTGAAGTTTTCCGTAATAGAATATATAATTGAGTACACCTTCAATAAGACTGTTCCTGTCATGGATGTTCAGTTGTTTCGAGTTTGTGATTTCAGCAATTTTGGATTCAAGTTCCTTACGGTCCTTTTTACCATTGTTGACCTCAACAATGAGTTCTGATGATTCCTTAAGTAAAACATCCACTGAATTTGAAATTATTTTTGATAGATCATTGTTGATTTTCTCGTGTTCATCATCACTCATCTCATCAAAGTGTTTTGCATGTAGCGTTGCTAAACGTTTTGACATCATTTACTCCTTTTTAAAAATCGTTTTAGCCTTACTGAAATGTTCTCCTTCGTCTCTATGCCGTACTTATTCAAGATCTTCATATACTCACTTTCAATTTTGGGTGGTAGTTTGTTGACATACCCTACCTTAAAGTCATTTCTAGCCTTGATTCTATCCATATCAAAGGATACTTTGCCTACATACAGTCCTTGAGTAATCTGCTTAATATCACTCTCACTCATGCTGACATTCGTATGGTATTCAAAGGCAAGATATCTAATATTGTTCATTGAGACATTTTGCGCTTTCTTAAGGAGTTCAATTTTTTTCATCTGATTTCTCAGACCAATACTGCTTCCATCAAATGGAATTATTATTGACGCCTTTGGATTAAGCAACATATATAGTGATAGTGAATTGTATAAATCATCTGGCGTATTTACAAAAACCGCACCAAAAATATCCAGTGAAATGTCTATGATTCTTCTAAGTGGCTCAAAATTGAACGATTCATGTTTGTTGATATTATCGTTCCCTGTAAGAACAAAGAGATTTTTAAATTTGTATGGTACTGCAATGTTTCTGAGGATGTCGTAATTCAGATTTTTAGATGCCGCGACTTCATAAGCTTGTAAAAAGGACGATTCAGTCACAAGGCTTCCCACAGCAATTCCATCATTTGTCGTCTCATTCATACCAAGATAAAGGTGAACATCGGGAACAATAGTCTCAAGGTCAATAATCAACACTTCTTCTGTCATGTTCTTGGCAGTAGAATAAGCGAGCTCCGCACACAGTTCCGAGTTGCCAAAAATGGTGAATAATTGTCGTCTTTTGTTATGCGTTTGAATCACGTGTGTCTTTTCAATTAGTTTCTCTTTAGTAATGGTCTGCTCTAGAACGATTGGCTTATTGCTGTCGCTTGAACCAGAAAGCATTCTCTCATATGTAATATAGATTTCACTTTCTTTTAGGTCTTCTTTAAGATCTTCAGGTAATTGTTGTATAAGATATAATTTCTGTGGTGTTGATAAATTCTCAATATTATATTTGAACCCGCCTTCAACATCTGAAGACGATCTTAAGAACTCAACAATTCTCTTGACTTGAACTTCAGAAAGTATATGTTCACTCACCATTTTTACATCAGAGGAAGTGATCGCATAATACTCTTTGGCATCATTTCTTTTTCTATTTGTTTGAATTATTTTAACGATAAAATCTGCTGAACTTTCTTCCTGATAGATTGCATTGTAGATTCCTACTGAAAAAAGTCGCTTCATCATCTCACTACCAGGAGTTTCATTGAGTAGCGGGATCACAAGACCATCACCACTCGAGTCTAGGAGTGCTTCAAAATCTTCCGCTGTTAAAGGAACAGAGGAAACGTTTTGATGCACAATGATCACGTCATATTCTTTTACAGATTTTTGTGCTTGCATGAAGTTCGATCTCAGTACCAACTCTTCACAGCCAAGCAGTCTTTTAATATCATCTAGCACCTCTTGAATGCCTTCTACATCGGGCATTATCGCTAAAACTTTCATCTTTTCATTTTGGCGAGGATACTCTCACTTCTAAAGTGGCGGGAGGAATCGCCTTCCTTTCGTTTGAATTATATAAGATTTTTTTGCTTCCAATAACTCAAGATCCTTCCATTTGGCAGAATCATGAATTTTAACACCTGAAATATCTTTGATCGCAAAATATCCCGTGGTGCGACGTCCAGTGATAAACCCTTCTTGCCTTTTGTAATGTACTTTGTCAAACAACCTGAACCCTTTGACCAAATACTGAGCCTGATTAAGTTTTTTCTTTCCGCCTTTTAGGATGTTCGCTTTGTGTATCTGCCTGTTATGGCACCTTATCTTCTTTTGCAAATAAAAATGCTCCAGTTGATTTGCTTTCGGATGTCCGGAGATGCATAAGGCATCTATGGCGTGCGTTTTTTCTAGACCTTCGCTGATCCTTGTGTTTTTGGTGATATAACCGTAAGTGTTGGTAACATCTAAGGGCTCGTATTTTTCTCGTAGACGATTATAAAAAGTCCAACGCATAATTCCCATAAAGGCAGCGTCTCTAAACCTTTGTCCACGCTTAACCTTAACCGTTATCTTTCCTTTGTGGTGCGCCTTATGGCAAGTCTCGCAAAGGGTAATAAGGTTGTTTGGCGAATCGCCACCTATCTTGCGACTCTCAATATGGTGCACGTTAAGGATTTTATCTTTTGATTTGCCCTTACAGTGTTGACACGTATGTCCATCACGAAAAAAGACATATTCCCTCACATTCCAAAAATCAAGTTGTGCGCCCTGCTGATATTGAGCGTCGCTGATGTTGGGGTTTTTGATCTTCTGAATGTCAAACGACGCAGTTTCAACCACGATACGTCTGACCGGTAATAATTTTAACGTCTTTTCGATTACTTTTAGATGAGTCTGAATTTTATGTTCAATGGAAGGAGCAAGCCAACCTTTGTTTTTACTACTAACACGATTCAGGAATCTCGCCTTCCGATAACGCAAGCGATTACGACGCTTCTTACGATTTTGTCTTCTTGTGGAAAGCAGATTCACAATGTCGCTTCTAAGGATAACCTCAGAGGAGTAATACTCTTTTTCCTCTGATGAGACACTGATCCCAATGTTCTTGCTACCTGCATCAACGCCCAGTGTTAATCCATGGACATACTCGGTCGATATATATGTCAGCCTGATTGTAAAAGGTGTTTTGCTGACAACAACCGCTTTCTTTTCTTTGAGCAACCTACGCACTTTACCATACCTTTCAGTTGGCATGAGTGGTTGGCTATTTTGATTTAATACATAAACCATTAAAAACCTTCTTTCTAAACCGTTATACACGGCAAGTCTAACTGCGATGAATCGCAATTAGTAATGTAGCCTTAGACAATGTTGTAAGCGCTTGTCACTCGACACTCACCGCCCGTACCCATCGGGGCTTTTAAAATGTCGAAACAGGGCTTGGGACTAGGCCATACATCCCAAGGTGTTATCACGCAAACAACGTAGTGCTCGAAGCACTTAGTCTAGTCAACAAGGACTTGAATACACAAGCCCCCACTTCTAAAGTGGTGGGTTATTGACC
>JACUUV010000055.1 GCA_014859095.1 Clostridia bacterium
GATTTGTAATAATTTGCTGCCAGTCTTCAGAGTTTGCTTTTTTGCTCATAAAAAATCACCTCGTTTTTGAGATGATTTTATCATTGGTAGATTAACTTGAATATGTGCACTAGAATTTACGCTTACGACTGAAGTGATGAACTATTTGCGTTCGCACAATGTGCATTATATAAGTTAAATGGCTCAATATTACATTAGCAAACATTGACGATTATCCACCACTAGGAATATTTCGAGTCTTAAATCTGCTCGCACCCATATATATACATATACAAAGGGTTCTCCTCTATTCGCTCCGACCTGCCAATACCCCAACACATACATATGGGGAGTCACTCCGTTCTAACAGTCTACAATCACAGCAGTATAGGGAGTCGAGCAGTCACTACGTGTCTGCGCCTCTCGCTTCGCTCGAGTTCTGCAGTCGTAACTGCTTATGCCAATATGCATACACATACAAAGGGTTCTCCTCCAATCGCTCCGACCTGCCAATACCCCAACACATACATACCACCGGGAGTCGCTCCGCACCGTCGCCGCTTTTTGCGCGGCTCAGATGCTATCACGCCAGGTCCTAAAAAACGTCCCCCGGACGTTTTTCTTAACGGCCCGTTCGACTCCCTCAGCTTCCACTCAATAAAAGGAAAGGCCCATGCATATGCATGGGTCTTTCCTTTTATTGTTTACCCCGAACAAGAAAGCTAACATTTTGAAGCCCCATTGAATTCAACACTTTATGCAATATTGATTGGTTCATATAGAATTTTTTTTATTTTTACTGAATTTTTTTGATTTATATAAAAATCTATATCATGCTAAATCGATTACACAAGCATTTGAAACCTAGTATTTTGAATGATTTCAAAAGAAGAAAAGCGAGAGATTATTAAATACAATTTTGGCATTGTACTCAAAAACCTCACCCCATCAAAACGAACAGGATATTATTTCAACTTATTATCATTATTTGCATTATATGCTTTATTAAATAAATATATGTTTGTTTCAAACCATATTATATTTATAAATATAGCTACAATAATTGTTACTACGAACTCAGCTAATACTTGATAAGTAGTATTCTCAATTATAGATAAAAATAAAAAAGATTTCTTTAAAATAAAATACTTTACAATCATCCAAAAAAATGAAAATGCAAAAGCATCCTTAGAATAAATAATCAATCTACTAACTCGACCATTTGTGCTTAAATCCAAAACTTTTTTACTTCGAAGTCTCACTGGCAAATTATATACTCTAGAAAATAATCTGTGAGCAAAAATCGCAAAAGTCATTGCAACAAAAAGCAGAATTTCAAAATAATAGGTCTTTACTTCATAATTTCCAATTATTTTGAATACCATACTTCCTAATGATAGGATAATAGCTGTATACGTTGCTATACTCAAAGACTCTAAAGATTTATTAAAAAACATTTTTTCATAATTATTCTTATTATTCACTATGCACCTCCAATTTAGGCTAGTTTAATTAAGAGAGGTGTTTGCTAAACACCTCCCATAATTAGACTTAAAAAGCATAACGATATGGACATATCCAAGTAATGCCACCATCTCTACTAATGCAACCTGTAGTCGATTGAACTCTATCTGCTGACGGACTTTGATAAGTTCCAACCATATAAATTACCGCAACAGTCATTGTTGCGATTCCAGCAATTGTAACTGCTAAAACAGCAACAGCTGCTGGCACTGGATTTCCAGTTACTAGAGATACAGCTACCCATTTAGTGCCATTCCATACAAGTTTCGCAATTGTTTCAAGTGCAAAAGAGATCAATATATCACTAAAAAATGACTTCTGATTAATTGTTTCAATACCCAAACTGTTTTCTTCACTAACAAGATATTTCCTGTTTAAATTTTCTTCTATAGAACTAGGCATTTTATTGAATACTGTTCCATTTTCAGTCTCCAATAATTCCCAATCATCACCAATTGTGTATAAAGTGCCTTCAGATGTGTATTGAACTTCAATGGTACTTAATATTTCATTTACACCATAAGCAAAAGAATAACTACTTCCTATTGTTACAAATGTAAAAATCAATGTAAAAAAAATAGCAAAAATCTTTTTCATGTCAACCTCCTAAAATTTAAACTCAATATCAATTCTAATGCTACATAACTAGAAAATCAAAATGCTATAATTCTTTTTTTAACTTGACGATATTCATAACTTTTTCTGGCACAGTTCCCTGGTAATAAATCAAACTAAACTGCGTTGATGCAACTTGAGCTGCCATTAATGCTACAAACGCAAATGTCGTTCCACCCATCTTTACAAGGACTTTAATGATTTTCATTTTATTCACCCCCTCTCTTAATACTACCTATAATTAATGATATTGTTGCAGTAAGCGCACCCATCATTATACTAATTGAATAAACATTTTTTGCACCTAACATGCCAATCAACACAGTACATGTCGTTAGGATGGTTATACCAAACAATATACTTTTCTTCTTTGCAATAACCGTCTCTATTTCATCTAAAACCTTATTTTTATGATCTACTGGTGCGAAAAAGACTAAGCTTAAATAGATAAATAATAAAATCAAAATTGATGACACTGATGTAATGTGATTTATTAAAATATCAATTATGAACATATTCAAAACAAATACGGCAATTGTCAAAACATTACAATTAAAAGGTGTACTTGCATGATAACCGCCAGCTAATGCTCGAATGGGTAGCATTCCAATCATCCAAAATAAAGCTTGTACCCACGAAAACATGATTACCGAAATAATGCCGATCACCGCTAGTGTAAGTGAGTTAATCAAAATTTGTTCTGTACCATATTGGTATATTTCTTTATCATCGTTACCAATTATCTTTTCTTCAACTAAAAAAGATGTTATATCAAACGCAATTTTCTTGATCATCTAAACCTCCAAGAACCTGCACTTAATATAACATCTCATACTGATTTTTCAATACAATTAGGACGAAACACCCCTGAAAAAGGACGAAAACATTTTTAAGTTACTCTTTTATCTGGAATAATAATTTTAACGATGAATTCATTTTCATATCTATTTATATCAAATATTCCATTATATTTTTTTATCACCAGCTCAATATTCGAAAGTCCCATTCCAAATTCACCTTTATTCCTAAAGGCTTTTGACGATGTGAACCCACCGACTATCACATTAACGGTTTCTGAACTGTATGAGTTCATGGTTTCAATAACAATTGAATCCTGCTTATACCTCATAATAAATTTAATGTGTTTTGATGTATCGTCATTAATTCTTTGGCAAGCTTCAATGCTATTTGTCAGCAGATTGCCAATAACCACACATAAATCCATATCGTCAATATTTATTTTTTTTGGAATAGCAATATCAATTATAGTTATTATACCCAACTCATTAGCCTTTGAAATCCGATTATTAACAATTGCATCCACTGAAATATTTTCTGAAAATATTCCCTGTTTATTAAGATCAACTTCACGATGCAGCTTATTTATGTAGCTTATGCCATCTTCAACTTGATTTGATTTTAAATATTCATTAATTGTGACTAAATGACCCAGCATATCATGTCTAATTCGTTTAATATTCTCATAACTAGATATGACATTCTCAAACTGATGATGCTGAAGCGTCAATTGCTTCTGTCGAAATTTTCCAACATTATTTTCATGAATTTGAGCAACAATATGATCGAATAAGTAAAATGAAATTATATTTATATATAGGATTGCAAGGCATGCAATCACAGCATTAGCACTAAACACGTTATTAACGATTGATTCATAAACAACTGAAACAGAAAGTAGTATACTGACCAAAGGAATCGACATAATTGAAATCCACGACCTTAAGGATACATCAGAGGCATTCTTGTTACTAAACTTAACAACAGTCTCAACCATAAGAATTAGCAAAAATCTCGATACAACACCACCTAAAAATAAGTGCATGGCGTTTTCTCTTACCCCGATTATACTTGCATCAAATATTAAGCCAAACATAACAGCGGTAATAAGTTCAGAAACAATTGAAAAAACGACAAAAAAAACTGATATTATTAGCTTGACTTGCCATTTCCCATTATAAAAAGTCAATCCAATAAAATAATTAAAAGCCATCAGTATTATTATATTTGGTATCAATATATCAACTTTAACATTAACAAACACCATCATGATCAAAATTATTGAAAAGGAAATTTTTCTAATAGTGTCATTAACAGAATTTTTAGATAGTAAACTACTTGCCAACCTTATAAACAAGTAAAGTCCAATAGCATTATTCATAAAAAGAATAATTTCCATTAAATACTTATTGATCATCCTAAATCTCCCATCATGTAGTTCAAGTATTCTTTTTTGATGCCATCACGATACTTTTCACTGAATATCAGCTCTTTTCCATTACTTAAAATCACTGTATTTACTCCGATTTCTTTCACATGAGAGATATTTACGATATAATATCGGCTTATTCTACTAAATCCATCATTTGCCAGTTTCTTTTCCATGTTCGTAATACTTATATTGTCTATGTAGGTCTCATCATTCGCATAGATAATAACTTTATTTTTATAGCTCTCAATATAACTTATTTCGGATAATCTTATTGAAGTCAATCTATCACGAGATTTAATGATATAGACTCTGCTCATATTATTCTGCCATTCTCTAACAGCGCTATTTATAACTGAATGGAACTTATCCTTATCTATTGGTTTAAGTATGAAATCGTAAGCACCAATGCTGTACCCGTCAACTGCATACTCGATTATTGAAGTTATGATGATAAATAGACAATCGCTATCATACTGTTTGATTAATTTGGCAGTTTGGATGCCATTTAGATTATTCATTTGCATATCTAACAAAATGATTGAATACCGGTTACCATCTTCATAAGACTTAATGAGTTCTTCTCCAGAACCAAAGATATGTATATTAAAGGATTCATCATAACCGATTTCGGTTAATAACTCTTTTATTGTTTGTTGCTGATTTAAATCATCTTCACAAATTGCGATATTAAGCACATTGCCCTCCTTGTCATATTTTTTTTCAATTCTTAGTAGTTCTTAGAAGTTATTATATCATATTAAAAAGCTGTCATATAATTACAAGCTGATTTCATGCCTTCATCAAACATTGATCATATTATCGTTTGTGCTTCACATTTGCTTCAATTGCTTCGCCAAAACATTTCCTCAGTACTTACACATCAGGAGTCGAGCAGCCACTGCGTGTCTGCGTCTCTCGCTTCGCTCGAGTTCGACTCCCTACCCCTATAATGAAAAATATCCACGGGAATTATCCCGTGGATATTTTTCAATGGTGGAGATGGACCGTGCCTGTCGTGAGGGACATCCATAAAATATGCTAAATCACAAATATACAAATCGCTGTAAGCTTTGAAAATCAAGCATTGGATTGATCTACTGTTTTATAAACCGATGTCCTGCTCAATAATATTGTTCAAATATTTTGTCATCCAGTGTTGGTTTTTGAAGCTTAAGCTTCCATTTAAAAAGATTTTCCGTCATTTTTCGCCCTCAATTCACTCTTGATACTTGGATTTTATCAGAGATCAAGAACGTTGGGAAAGGAATAGATGGTTTTTGCCAAAGCATATCATCCAGAGGGAAAAGGTTACGTAAAGACTTTTATTATGTAAAGAAATGTGGGCCAAACCCCTGAAAACACAAGACTTCGGCTTAAATTTCTTTACATAATAATCATGTCAGCGATTAAAGCTCTTTAACCATTCTTTGAGATTTTGGTTGTTATCCCATTCAGCATCCTCGGGAGGGACGAGCTCCTTACTGGCAGATTCAATTGCCTGCCTTTGATGTGCTGCATTCGCTTTTGCATAAACTTCTGTAGTGACGACACTAACATGACCTAGAAGATCCCTGATATATATAAGATCTACACCTGCTTCAACGAGCTCCATCGCTGTTGTATGACGCATCTTGTGCGGACTAAAATCATCAGGAACTAAAGAACTATCAACACTTCTAGCCTTGTTAGCATATTTACTGATTATATAGTTGACTCCTTGACGAGTAAAAGGTTCCTTCATGTGATTCCTAAAAAGATATTCCTGTACCTTTTCAGGTTTATCAAGCCCTTTGGATATAAGATATTTTCTAATGTTTGGTATCGATGTTTTTAACAAAGGTACATACCGACTTTTTTGACCCTTGCCATGTACAAGCAAGGTGCATGGCTCTGTTAAAGATAAATCTTTTACTCGTATCTGTATCAATTCACTCACTCGTATACCAGTGGTATACATAAGAAGAAGCATTACAAAATCCCTTAACCCATTTGTACTGTTTAAATCAACCTGATTGATTAAAAGCTTTACCCCATCTTTTTTGAGATAAGAAACCTCTTTTTGAGGAATTCTCTTAAAAGGAATACTTAAGATTTTTTGATATTCATCCATATAATCAGGATATTCATATTTCAGAAAATGTATAAAGCCATTGATTGCTGCTTGTCTTTGATTTCTTGTACTAATACCGTTGCCACGTTTCTCCTGTAACCAGTTTAAAAATCCAATAACATTTTTATAAGTTAGATCACAAATTTTAAGCTTGTCCGCAGGAATCCGTTGTGTTTCTTCTATATATTTAAGAAAAAGTATGAATGAATATCGGTATGAATCTATCGTTTGAGGTGTGCTACCTTGATCATCCGGAAGATACCTAGCGAGATACTTGTTTAGATATCGTGCGAAGTCAGTTGTTTTCATTTGAGGTTCCTCCGAAAATATAATCAACTGATTCGCGGAACTTAGCTTCAATATAAGGATAAACCTGCATAGTTAGGCGAACGTAGCGTTCTGTTGCAAAGATAGTTTTATGACCAAGATAAGTAGATAAGATTGGCAAAGCTACATACATGTCCAACCCAGCATCAATCATCTGCTTAAAAGAACGAACCGCCATATGATGTCGCCAGTCATGAACTCTTGGTCCGAATCCACCGCCAATATAAGGAATACCAGCTTTTTCGAGGAACATTCGATGCGCAAGATAGATAGTTTTTCCATCTATCCGCTTGCCGATTGCATTAGTAAAAATATAGTCATCCTGAGCAAGTAGATAGAAACATTTATCTGCAAACTGCTTCATAAGGTCAATTAAATCATCACCCAAAACAATGTATCTTTCACAACCGTTTTTTGTCTCGTTTAACTTAATGATACCGCTATCAAGGTCAATATCTTGTTTCCTGATTCGAAGAGTTTCATTTAGCCTTGTTCCGCAACAGTAGAGAATACGGAATAAAACAGGATATTGAATTGCATTTTTTTTATTCTTAGAGCTACTGTAGGTATCTACTGCTGTGAAATATCTTCTGCATTCATCATCGTTGTAAATATGGGGCTGGAAGTCAGTAGGTCTATACCTTATATCTCTTACAACAAAAACATCAAATCCTTTTCTAGAAAGATATATCAGGAACTGCTTAATTGAATTGATGCGTCTATAATGTGTGGTATCAGATTCGGTCACTTCTCTTACCAACCAATGAGCGGCATCTTCAGTTGTAAATATGGGCTCTGTAATCCCTTCCTTACAGCAAAAACGGTCAAACTTTCTAAGTGGACAGTAGAAACTGTGCTCTTTGTAACCTGAAGCGACACGGTCATCTAGATAATGATACATCTCGCTCGAAAATGAAGAACTAAAAATAGGTCTGCTCATTACTCGGCCTCCCTTCTGTAATAATCAGATAAGATTGGAGGCATAGGAAGGACACACTGTCGAAGCTTCTCAATATCAACAGAAAGATAAACCTTCGTAGATGCTGTACTCTGATGACCCATAACTGTGCTTATAATAGGCATAGATATATTTTTCTTCAGCATGTTTGTAGCTAGGCTATGGCGAAGGGAATGAGCACCATGTTTTTTTGTCTCCCAGTTTTTAATATTCGCTTTTCTCATATATTTTGTCACAATGGAATGGATTGTTGGCGAGGTGAGTGGCTTTCCTCTTTTCGAGGAGTCTGCAGCTACAATGATTTCAGGAACATCTGTAACCGGTCTACCATTTTTTATATAATCAATGATTGCGTTTCCCACCGACGCTAGTAAAGGAAATTCCACTGGATTTCCGGTTTTATGCTGATTGAATCGAATAACATTTTTATCCCAGTCAATATCTTTGAAACAAAGATGCGTGATATCTCCTGACCGCCAACCATACTCTGCAGCAAGAAGTAGAACTAAATAATCTCTTTTTCCAACAGCTGACGTTCTTTCTACAGTCGCAATGATTTTTTGAATCTCTAACTCTGTGTACGTTGTGGGAAGCTTGCTCTGCTTTCGATAATTATCTTTTAATACGTAAATAGACTGGTCCTTTTCCGTTATACCTGAATCAAAAGCAAAGCGCAAGAAAAGTCGGATATTTCTGCTGGCATTATGTCTGGAAGCTAAAGTGTATTCTTTGTATTTGAAAAAATTCTCTATGACATCTGTATTAAGGTCATTAATTGAATATTGTTTCATTTTCAGATATTGCTTGAACTCATAAAGGTACAATTCTTTCGCTTCAATAGTCTTAGCAGAGAGTTGTAATACATTTTCACATAATTTAATGTACTCCAGAACCATTATACCTACTGGATCATTGAAATCATGTTCAACTTCAGGCGTTCGATACTCAAAATCTCCATCTTTCTGATATGAAAGCAGCATTCGAACAGACCGAAGTTTGTACCGTACTGAGGAGCTCATACCCTCCTTTATAAGGTGACCGCCTAATACTTCATCGCAATAAGCGTAGGCAATCTCCTTGTTAAAATCAATGTAATTGTGTTGACGCATCCATTCGAAAAGCTCACTCCATCCCTTGCTTAATATTTTGTAGTGACTTCCTGTATACTCTCGCTGGCGCAATTCGTCATCACACAACTTGAGTAGTTTAATAAAGTTAGTTACCATAAACTCAAAACCTCCTTAATAGTCTTGGTTTATGCATAACACACTTGATTTATTATGTAAAGAAATCTAAGCCAAAGTAGTGTATTTTCAGGGGGTTGGCCTACATTTCTTTACATAATAAAAGTCTTTACGTAACCTTTTCCCTCTGGATGATATGCTTTGGCAAAAACAAGTTTGATTCCCAGTTTAGTACAGGCGTGACCTAGCCAACTGGAGCGGTACTGCTTGCCATTGTCGACGTAGATGGCATCGGGTTTCCCGTAGTGCATAATGGCGTTTCTAAGGGTATCTTCGATGATTTCCACGCGTTGATTATCATAAAACTTTGCACTGACAATGAAGCGGGTGGCATCGTCGATGAAAGCTGATAGATATACTTGTTTTTTGGTGCCATTCTTACCTATGGGAAGATATGGGCCATACTTGATGTCACCTTGGTAAAGCATGCCACGATGTGATTTTTGAAAACGACGTGAAGCAACGCCTTTCTTGGTATAAACCTTCATTTGAGCTGATCCGAAACCTCGGTTAGCGAGGTGCCTTTGAAGGGTGCTTCTCGATACAGAACCTTTTTCAATGAGGTTTTCGAGTTCCATGATCTTGATCAGATCATTGACACTTCTGGTTGGACACTCACGCCTAAGTTCAATTGCGCTGTCTACGATTTCACTGAAGTTCATTGGCAGTAGGTCCTGTGTCCTTGAAAATCCTGTGACAGGCCTTAGTCCATCAAATCCGTCCTTGAGATATGAATCAAGGTAACGGGTAATGGTTCGATAAGAAATATCATGAGTTGCAGCAATTTGTTTCTTTAATTCTATGATGCGTTGATGGTCCATGCCGTCTTCAAGCAGTGGCATGATCAGCATCATTCGCTTTGCAGCGATGTCATCCGGTTTGTTTTGTGTTTTCATCGGTTGGATCTCCTTTCCATGTTCTGTAAGGAAAGTTTACCACTCCGTGTTTATGGACAAAACGCAAACTGGGTGTGTATCTTAATTCCGGATTTGATCAGCATTTCGTTGACAACGGCTAACCAACCCGGTCCGTGATGGCGTAGGTTTTGGAGTAAAGAATCTATCTTCAAAAGCGGGTAATGTTTTTTATGATGATCTGACCACAGGGATCTCAGGACACCTTCGATCTGAGGCTTCATTAGGATAAATGATTTTTGCCATCGATTCATAGTGCTTGTATCTGCTGGACAATCATTTCTGGTGCCATCGAGCTCCGCTTCTATCACAGCACTTGAGTAATGCTTGTATGGCTCGACAATCGTTGGAAGCTCTGTGTGAAGTTTACCGCAGCCCTTACATCGTAATCGTCTTAGTTGATATGTTTTTCGACTGCCATCATCCGTTATCACATGACGCCTTCTTGTATCCCTTACAGTTAGGTCGTTTGAACATAGTGGGCAAAGTGGCAATTCTTTACTCTTAATAAAAAATATTCAGTTGTGGATTGAAAATTTCCTCGTAATGTGATACCATAATCATGTTTTATGGGCACCCCATTACGAACATCAATCTTGCCGGAGAGAGTCGTAGTGGGGTGTTTTCTATGTTCACCTCGATACCAGTTATTAGTTATTGCATAACTAGTATTTTAACGAATCTATTGCGGCAATGTAAGAGAGCAGAAATGGTTGATCTTAGACTTTGTCACTGAGCAACTTGGAGACAATTTAGGTTAGCAAAAACAGCACCTCCTTTGTAGGAGATACCTGTATCCACCATAGAAAGTGAACACATTCTCATCTGCTTTTCATCTAAGGATAAATACTTATGAACAGTACCATCTGCCCGGTGCCCCAGAGAATCAGATATCAGTTCAACTTTGGTATTACCTTTAAGAAGTTGTGTTGCAAATGTCTTTCTTACTGAATGAAAGCAGCAACTTTTATCATCTGAAGTGGCGGTAAAGCGTTTCAATGCACTTCTGCAGACACCACGTTGTATGCGGTCATAAGGCGCTTCATGACGGATAAATATATATGGTTCAGAACTTTGAGGTCTACCGTCACGTATGTATCTGAATAGAATGTTACCCGTTTTTATTGGCATTGGCAGAGTAAGAACCTTACCAGTTTTTTGCTGGACAATCCTGATACTTCTCTGTTTCCAGTCGATGTTATTAAAGCAGAGAGCAGAAATATCAGATGCCCTGAATCCCATAGTCAAACCAATGCATACCATTGAGTAATCACGTAAAGCTTTAGATGAAAGTGTATCAGGATTTATTGACCAAATAGAATCTACATCGTCTTTAGAAAGTGTTTGGATGATAGATGTCCTTGGCGCAGAAAAGGCTGGTAATGCTTTATACAGATAGGGATCATCAATAAGTTTCTGTTCATAAAGGTATATTAAGAAGTTTCGGATACGACAGTTGTATGCAGCTTTCCCCTCAGGTGTTGTATGTTTATCCTGTAAGTTGAAATCTTTAAGTATGGTTGAGGTGAGACTCGTAAAGCTTGAAAAACCTATGTTTTGAAGATGTTTGCAAAACCTAAGGTTACTTGATCTATACATAGCAATGGTGGAAGGCTGCCAACCTTCACGTTTTAATAGATTGAGATAACTCTCTAGTGGCTCAGCTTCCCAAGCTGGTAGCGAATCAATTGCGTTTAAACCCTTCGGATCACCAGTGACTTTTGTTGTGATTTTATTGTTGTCTAGGAAATTCAAGAACTGGCAAAGTGTACGGCGATGTTGTTTCCAACTAGTACCCAATACTGGTTTTATCTTGTCAAACCAGTACCATAATAGAGGATCATCTAGGCAAATTTGGTGCATATCTAAAAAGATATAAAGGAGCGTCAAGATATGCTTTGAACTGTTCAGTACGGTTTTTCCATATCTGGCATCAGTCATTTTAGTAAGAAATTCTAAAATAATATTCCATGTCACAGATGGATACTTTTGATCTGTATCTGTACTGCTATTCAGTTCTTCATCAGATAACTTTATGATCTGATGGATTAACAGTTTATTTAATGCAAGCGACAATCCAAAAGAGCACTTGCCTTGTACTGCTTGAAATCGCAAGAAGACACGTATCAAATCTTCATATACATCTTTTGATTTTAAAGAACGGTGATAATCCTCTTGATGAAAACGAAGCAGCACATCATAGTCAAGTTCAGAGATGTCACTCAAAGAATTATTTTGCAAATACAGCAGGAAACGGGCGCATGCAACTCGATACCTGTCATCAGCGATTGAACTATCTAAAATGAAGGAATCTATCGTAGATTTAAATGAGCCATTTAATAATGTATAGGCGGATTTTCTATGCATTAAATGATTCAATGAGATATATCCCATGTTATAGATATCTTCTAACTGGTCTATGCAGTGTCGCCATCCTGTATACTTCCTGTAATTCCATGACGCTTGGTTAGATTCAATCCACTGATATGCAATTTCAGTTGAATATCTGAGGTTTGAAACTAAGAACCTGAACTTTGCATAAAAGTTACACTAAACACTTTTTGAAGCTGAAAAACGTT
>JACUUV010000019.1 GCA_014859095.1 Clostridia bacterium
GAAAGAAAGCCTTATGATCCGAACAGACCACAAGGCGAAAGAAAACCCTACGATCCCAACAGACCTCGTCCGGCACAAACCGGAGACAGACCAAGTTATGACAATCGTGGTACTGGTGGCGGCTATAAAGGCAACAAGCCTAGTGGTGGTTATAACAAAGATAGGGATTATTCAGGAAATAAAAAAGTGGATTCTTCCATTAAGACCATTTTATCCAACACAGAAATTCAAGAAAAGACTCCTAGCAAAAAGAAACAAGGCAAAAAAGATAAAATTGTCATGACTTTCGATACGGATAAACTTGAATCAAAATCAAAAAAAGCAAAAAAAATGCTCAAAGAAGAGTTGGCTGTTAAAGAAGTCAGTGGCAGAAAAGAATTTGACTTCGGTAAAAAGACCAAAACAAAGAGTGGTAGATACAAAGATAAGACCGAGAGAGAAAGAACTGAAAAGATCGAAGACATGCTCACTCGTGAAATCATTAAAGTGCCGGAAGAAATGACTGTAAAAGAATTTGCTGAAGTGATTCATAAACCAACAAATGATATTATTGTCAAACTTATGGGACTTGGTGTGATGGCTACAGTAAACCAAAATATCGATTTTGATACTGCAGCACTTATTGCAATCGACTACAACATCACTCTTGAAATTGAAGAAGTCATCGAAGAGAACCATGTTGAGGCCTTTGAGCTTGATTATGAGGATGATCCCAAAGATCTTAAGAAGAGAGCTCCAGTTGTCACTGTAATGGGACACGTCGACCATGGTAAGACTTCACTTCTGGATGCGATCAGAAATACTGGTGTCGCTGACGGCGAAGCTGGTGGAATCACACAACATATAGGCGCATCGGAAGTCCTTCACAATGGAGAGAAGATTGTGTTCCTGGATACACCGGGCCATGAAGCCTTTACTTCACTTAGAGCCAGAGGAGCAAAAGTCACGGATATCGCCATTCTTGTCGTAGCGGCAGATGATGGCGTTATGCCACAGACTATTGAAGCCATTGACCATAGTAAAGCTGCAGGGGTACCGATCATTGTTGCAATCAACAAGATTGATAGACCTAATGCGAACCCGGACAAAGTCAAGCAAGAACTCTCAGATAGAGGTGTTTTGATTGAGGAATGGGGTGGCGATGTCATCGCCGTACCAGTTTCAGCCAAAACCGGTGAAGGACTTGAAAAATTACTTGAAACCGTCATTTTGGTGTCAGAAATGTTGGAACTCAAAGCTAACCCTGATAGACTCGGAATTGGTACTGTAATCGAAGCCAAAGTTGAAAAGGGTAGAGGAACGGTCTGTACAATCATCCTTGAAAAAGGCACGATGAAGGTTGGCGATCCAATAGTAGCTGGTGTATCACATGGTAGAGTCAAGGCGATGTACAATGACAAAAGTAAGAAAGTCAAGCAAATTGGCCCTTCAACAACTGTCGAAATCGACGGACTTACAGATATTCCACAGGCCGGAGAGAAAATCTATGTGACACCTGATGAAAAAACAGCGCGTTACATTGGTGAAAAACAGGCTATTGCATATAGAGAGAAAACGCTCAACAAAAATACAAGCGTCACACTTGAAGAATTATTCTCCAAAATTCAAGCAGGCGTCATCAAAGATCTCAATCTTATTATCAAAGCGGATGTACATGGTTCCGTAGAAGCAATCAAGCAGTCACTTCTTAAAATTTCCAATGAGGAAGTGCGAATCAATATCATTCACGCCAATGTTGGTGCAATATCCGAATCAGATGTCATCTTGGCTTCTGCTTCCAATGCAATCATCATAGGATTCAACGTGAGACCTTCAGTAAACGTGACAGCAGTTGCAGAGCAAGAAGGCGTAGACCTTAGAACCTATAGAATCATCTATGATGCGATCAATGACGTTGAAACTGCCATGAAGGGCATGCTCGATCCTACTTTCAAGGAAGTTATTCTTGGAAGAATCCAAGTCAGAGCAACATTTAAAATTCCTTCAGGCGTGATTGCAGGCGGTTATGTGACCAGTGGTAAAGTGGCACGTAACGCAAACGTCAGAGTAATCCGTGATGGAATTGTCATCCATGATGGCAAAATCTCATCTCTGAAGCGTTTCAAGGATGATGCAAAAGAAGTTGCCCAAGGTTATGAATGCGGTATCGGTATTGAAAAGTTCAATGACCTAAAAGAAAATGATGAAATTGAAGCTTACATCAACGAGGAAGTCAAAAGAGTATAGTAAGCTGAGAATAGACTAGAAAGAAGGTGTTTGCATGGCCAGTTCAAGAAACCGTAAAATAGCTGAGGAAATCAAGAAAATTGTAAGTCACCTGATGTTGGTTGAAATCAAAGATCCAAGAATTTCAAAACTTTCATCTGTGAATCACGTTGAAGTGACAAATGATCTTCGCTATACGACACTCTATATCAGTTGTTTCGATCCCAAGCACAATGTTGAAATGACCATAGAAGGTCTCAACAGCGCTAAAGGATTCATTCGCAAGGAGATTGGTAAGAGACTCAAACTGCACTTCACACCTGAACCTATATTCAAAGCGGATCATTCCGTTGAACATGGTATGCATATCAATGAAATTTTAGGTACGCTGAATATAAAAAGTGATGAAGAACCAGATCAAGAATTAGTGGAAGAAGAAGAAGAAGAAGAAGATGAAGATGATGAAGATGATGAAGAGGAATAGAATATGAATAACTCGGAAAATTTAAAGATCATTCTCAATGATCCAAAAATCAAAAATGTATTCATCTTTCCACACAATATGCCCGACGGGGACACTCTTGGCTCAGCCATTGGAGTCTATCATCTGGTACAGAATTTTGATAAAAGGGGGTATATCGTCTTAAATGACGATATACCTTCTAATTTATCTTTTTTGCTCTGTGAAGGTGTCAGAATCTATAAGAGTTCTGAAGTGAAAACTGTTGATGTAGATGTTTCAATTTCTGTCGACTGTGGTGAGACCAAGTTGTTTGAGGACCGCATTCCCCTTTTCCAAAAGGCCAAGCATACGTTCAATATCGACCATCATTTGACAAACTCGAACTATGCTGATAACAATTATGTGAATCACGAAGCGTCTTCAACAGGTGAAATGATATATCTGATCTATGAGGAGCTTCAAGTGAAACTAAATTCAGATGCTGCGAGAGCAATATATGCTGCAATCGTAACAGATACTGGAAGTTTCAGATATTCAAATACCAGACCCCTAACGTTTAAAGTGTGTGAACATTTAATTGAGCACGATTTTGATTTTAATAGATTGAATGTGGAATTATTCCAAAGTAAATCACTTGAAAAACTACAACTTCTCAATCATGTTTTTTCCACATTGCATCTTTATTTTGATGGAAAATGTGCTGTGGTCAGACTTACTGATGAGATGATGAACAATTTGAAATTAAGTGAATATGATACAGATGGAATAGTTGAGTTTGTTAGGGACATTCAAGGTGTTGAAGTAGTTATTTTCATGAGACACTTGAAAGATTGCGCCTATAAAATCTCAATGCGTTCCAAAAACGACGTTGATGTAAGTGCCATTGCGCAAAAGTTCAAAGGCGGTGGGCATAAGAAGGCTGCCGGTTTTAAAATTGAGATGCCATACGAACAAATTGAAAAACTTGTGGTAGAGGCAATTGAAGAGGCGATTTGATGGAGCAAATTATTAATGGTGTCATAATTATAGATAAACCTGTGGATATGACATCCCACGATGTTGTTGCAATAATGCGTAGAAAACTCAAAACAAAAAAAATAGGGCATACTGGTACACTGGATCCTATGGCGACCGGAGTTTTACCAATCTGCATCGGTAAAGCAACTAAAATTGTCGATTTCCTAATGGATCAAAAAAAGACATATCAGTGCACAATGAGCTTAGGATCGGCTACCGATACACAAGATCGCTGGGGAGAAGTCACCATGACCGGTGATTGTTCTAGACTGAATGAGGATGAAATCAAAGACGCAATCCTCTCTTTTGTGGGCGAAATACATCAAATACCTCCTATGTATAGTGCACTCAAAGTCAATGGTGAAAAATTGGTTGATTTGGCCAGAAAAGGAATCATCGTTGAGAGAGAGGCCAGAATCAGAACGATTCACAGCATAGAAGATATGGTTGTCAGACAACATACAATTTCATTTTCAGTCACTTGTTCAAAGGGCACCTATATAAGAACGCTCTGTCATGACATTGGACTTAAGTTAGGGTGTTTTGGCCATATGACTGAACTTCGTAGAACCTCATCAGATCCTTTTTCAATAGGAAATGCTGTAATCCTAGATGATTTGACACTGGAGAATATGGGTAATCATATCATTACTATAGAAAGAGCTTTGGATTGGATGCCAATAATTCTGCTTCCTTTAAACTCCAAATTTTTAAAGCAAGTGCAAAATGGTGTGAGAATTAAGCTGGATCAATACGTAAAAGAACCCCTGGATGCCAAAGATACATTTTATAGGGTGTTCATTGAAGATCAATTCTATGGACTCGCTGAAAAAATCGAAAATGGCATTTACATGAAGAAACTGATGATAGGGTGATCAAATGAAAATTTATTTTGAGCTTGAAAATATCGATCCTGAAATCGAAGAGACTTCCATTGCCTTAGGTACATTTGATGGCCTTCACATCGGACACATGGAAATTATTGAATATATGAAAGAAGCTGCTGAGGAAAAAAGTCTTAAAACCTTTGTCTATGCTTTTTCAAATCATCCAAGAGAAATATTGACCCCTGATCATATTCCGCCAAGAATCATGGATGTGGATGAGAAAGTCCAAATTTTTACAAGAGCTGATATCGACTACTTAGCCCTTGTCAGATTTGACGAATACCAGCTGGGTGTCGAACCAGAAGATTTTATCAAAGATGTGTTGATTGACAAGATGAACATGAGACATCTGACTGTAGGTTATGACTATCGCTTCGGGAAAAACGCTAGAGGCGATGTCAAGATGCTAATGGATTTCGCTCCAATTTTCGGATACACTTTCGAGATTGTACAACCAATAATGAAGAATGACATCAGAGTTTCCTCGTCTTTGATCAGGGAACTTTTGAGCAATGGTCAGATTGAAGAAGCCAATTTCTACCTAGGAAGACGCCACTTTGTAAAAGGTTGTGTGGTAAAAGGAAAAGGAATGGGAAAGGGAATGGGGATTCCAACTGCCAATCTTCGGATCAAAGAGAATATCAGTACTATCAAACCGGGGGTATACATCACAGAAACCGTTTTAAAGGGACAAACTTATCCGAGCGCGACCAATGTTGGTTTCAACCCCACATTTGAGCAGACCGGGATTCATATGGAGACTTATATTTTGGGCATCGACAGAGAACTTTATGGAGAAACTATAGAGGTGCATTTCGTCAAACGGATCAGAGATGAACTTAAGTTTTCTTCCGTATCAGAGCTGGTCAAAGTGATGGAAAACGACATACATCAAATGAAACTTTATTTTTCTTTACTCTGATATGAAATGATGGTATAATTAAAAAGTTGTAAACCGTATGCTTTGTTTATCGTTTCTCCGACGATCTACTAGGCTTATGGATAAATTAAAATAAGGAGGATCATTAAAATGATTACAAAAGAAACCAAAAGCAATATTATCGAAAAGTTCAAGACTCATCCAACAGATACTGGCTCACCAGAGGTCCAAATCGCTGTGTTGACTCAAAGAATCAACGAGCTCAACGAGCATTTGCAAATTCACAAGAAAGACCATCACTCTAGAAGAGGTCTTTTGAAAATGGTCGGCAAGAGAAGAAGTCTCTTAAAGTATCTGAAAGACAATAATCTTGAGAAATACAGAATATTGATTGCGGAACTCGGTTTAAGAAAATAATTATCAGGACAGGCTTGACACTAGTCAAGCCTTGTTTTTTTATTTCCAGGTCAAGTTTTAACCCTTTCTATTTCCACAATATTTTAGTATAATAAATGAGTAGTAATTCAACTTTTGATGTTGGAATTTATCTTAATATCCTACTTATTTGAAGTGAATTTTTCGAAGAGAAAGATTGACTTGAAATAAGTAGGGTAAATTCTGGACATCAAGTCAAATTTAGGAGGCTTTATGATGGAAAATAACGGTTGCCAATCTGTTGGTAGCGAAAATGCAAGAAAAGTATACACTTTCGAAAAAAAGATAGCAGGAAGACCTTTCAAAGTGGAAATCGGTAAAATAGCGAATCTCGCAAATGGTTCAGCACTTTTACATTATGGTGAGACTGTAGTTTTGGTTACAGCGACCGCATCAAGAAAACCAAAAGCAGGCATTGATTTCTTCCCACTCACAGTTGATTTTGAAGAGAAATTATATTCAGTAGGTAAAATTCCTGGAGGATTCATAAAAAGGGAAGGTAGACCTTCAGATCGAGCAACATTAACTGCAAGATTGATTGATAGACCGATGCGACCAATGTTCCCTGACGGTATGAAAAATGAAGTACAAGTAGTTGCTACCGTTATGTCTGTAGACCAAGATTGTTCACCGGATACAGTTGCGATGAACGGAGCATCCATCGCACTCGGGATTTCAGACATTCCATTTGATGGTCCTGTTGCAGGTGTTACAGTTGGTTATGTGGATGGCGATTATGTGATTAACCCGACTATTGAAGAAAAAGAAAAATCTTCTCTCAATCTCATAGTGGCAGGAACAAAAGATGCTGTTGTCATGGTAGAAGCCGGTGCAGATATCCTATCTGAAGAAATAGTTCTAGGTGGAATCATGCGTGGACATGAAGCGATAATTGAAATTTGTGAATTCATAGATGAAATTGTTGCAGAACTCGGTAAAGAAAAGTTTGATATCAAGCTGCCAGAAATCGATTTGGAATTTGTAAATGAAATAGAGCAATTTCTTCTTGAGCGTATGAGTCAATCGGTTCGAATTCAAGATAAACATGATAGAAATGAAGCCCTTGATATTTTAAAAGATGATATGATGGCATATTTTGAGGAGACTCATCCTGATGAGAAGGATTTCTTGAAAGAGCAATTCAAGGCGATTGAAAAGAAAATCGTAAGAAAGATGATCATCAATGAAAATATCAGACCTGATGGAAGAACACCACTTGATATCAGACCTATTTCATGTGAAATCGCGTTATTGCCAAGAACCCACGGGTCAGGGCTTTTCACCAGAGGACTTACACAAGCTCTTACAATCACTACACTTGGAGCTTTGGGAGAGTCACAAAGAATTGATGGTTTAGACCTTGAGGAAACCAAACGTTACATGCATCATTACAATTTCCCACCTTATTCAGTTGGTGAAGTTGGTATGAGCAGAGTCAACAGACGGGCCGTCGGTCACGGAGCACTTGGTGAGAGAGCACTTTTACCAGTAATTCCATCAGAAATTGATTTCCCATATACAATCAGATTGGTTTCCGAAGTTGTGACCTGTAATGGTTCAAGTTCTCAAGCCAGCATCTGTGGCAGTACTTTGTCACTTCTTGATGCAGGTGTGCCAATCAAGGATTCAGTGGCAGGCATCGCAATGGGACTGATCCAGGAAGAAGGAAAAATCTCAATCTTAAGCGATATCCAAGGTATGGAAGATGCTCTCGGTGATATGGACTTTAAGGTTGCCGGCACAAAAAATGGCATCACTGCTCTTCAAATGGATATCAAAGTCGATGGACTCAACAAAGAGCTTCTTCAAAATGCGCTTGAACAAGCTCGTGTCGGAAGATTGCATATTCTCGAAAAAATGAACGCTGTAATCAGTACGCCAAGAGCTGAAATGTCCAAATATGCTCCAAGAGTATTCCAGATTAAAATCAATCCTGATAAGATTAGAGACGTCATTGGACCAGGTGGTAAAGTCATTACAAGAATCACATCCACACACAACGTCAAGATTGACATTGATGACAGTGGTATCGTTTTGATTACTGCTGCTGATGGTATTGGCGGAGAAGCCGCGCTTAGAGAAATCGAATCCATCGTAAAAGTACCTGAAGTAGGTCAAGTATACAAAGGTAAAGTATCTCGTATATTGAAATTCGGCGCTTTCGTAGAACTTGGTTTTGGCAAAGAAGGTCTCTGTCATATTTCACAAATCGACACCAAGCGAATTGCCAAAGTTGAAGATTCAGTGAACATTGGTGATGAAGTGATGGTCAAAATTATTGAAATTGATGATCAAGGTCGTATCAATCTCTCTAGAAAAGTCTTATTGGAAGAAGAAAATAAAGAATCATAAAAAGGATAAGATTATAAAGACCGATTTTAAAGAGATAATATTTGCAAATTTGCGAGTATTATCTCTCTTATGTTGTATTGAAGATTGTCGAATGAGGTGAAGTATTGGTAAAGAAAATACAGCTAGACAACGGTATGGTATTGGTTTGTCAAAAGTTGGAAGGTTATAAATCTGTCACCATCGGTGTATGGGTCAAGACAGGATCCTCAAATGAGACCAAGCATGAAAACGGTATGTCTCATTTTATTGAACATATGGTATTTAAAGGAACAGAAGGCAGATCTGCCAAGGACATAGCCATGGAAATTGATGGTATCGGCGGAGAAATCAATGCTTATACAGCAAAAGAATGTACATGTTACTATACCAAAACAATGGGTGCCGATTTGGAAGTCGGTTTGGATATACTCTCAGATATCACCATTTATCCCAGTTTTTTAAGTGATAACATAGAGACTGAAAAAACGGTCATTTTGGATGAAATCAGTATGTATGAAGATTCAGCTGAAGAATTGGTCGATGACATCATCAACGGGATCACTTTCAAAAATCATCCTCTATCTTTGCCAATCTTGGGTACAAAAGAGACCATTATGTCATTCACTCGAGAGAAAGTCATAGAATTCTATGAGAATCACTACAGACCGGATAATATGATTATTTCCGTAGCAGGTGATTTTGATTTTGAAGATCTTGAGTCATTAGCCAATAAGTATTTCGGAACTTTTAAAAGAGCGGTCCATAAAGAATTTGAAACGCCGCATAAACCTGAATTCAATTGGGGATACAACTCCAAGAAAAAGGATTTTGAACAAATTCAAGTCGCAATGGAATTTCCAGGAATACCGTTTGACCATGAACTCAGTTATGATATGACGCTCCTCAGTAATCTTTTTGGTGGAACAAACAGTTCCAGATTGTTTCAAAGCATTCGGGAAGATCGTGGACTTGCTTATTCCATCTACAGTGAACCCAGTTTTTATGATGAGATTGGTACGCTCAGTGTCTCTTTTGGAGTCGCTAAAGAAAATCTTAAGGAAACCATAAAAATCCTCAGTAGAGAAATTAATCGACTGATCTATAAAGGGTTTTCTGAAAAGGAAATTGATCACGCGAAAAGTCATCTTCGTGGAAGTTTTGTTCTGGGGCTCGAGGGAAGTGATCAACATATGGATCTGATCGGTAGAATAGAAATGTTCGCCCATAAGGAAAAAAGTGTTGCGGATATGCTTAAGAAAATTGAAACCGTATCATTGGAAGGCGTTCAATCATTGGTTCGTCATTGTTTCACAAGTGGTAATTTTTCACTTGCCATAGTGGGCGACATCACAAATGAAGAAGTCGAAAAACTCTACGGAGAAATGAAAAACAGTATAAATCAACAGGGGGTAAAACAATGATTGTCAGAATAGTGAATAAATCATCAAATCCATTGCCTGAATATAAAACAACAGGGTCTTCAGGAATGGATCTACTATCCAATAATGAAGAAGCCATTTTAATCCAGCCAATGGAACGTCATTTGGTGCCAACAGGTTTGTTCCTTGAGATTCCACTGGGATATGAAGGGCAGGTAAGAGCAAGAAGTGGCCTTTCAATCAAGAATGGGATCACCCTTGTCAATTGTGTCGGAACGATCGACAGCGATTACAGAGGTGAACTTAAAATCCCAATCATAAACTTGGGCGACCAACCATTTGAAATCAGAAAAGGTGATAGAATCGCTCAGTTGATTGTCACCAAATACGAGCAAGTCATCTGGGAAGATGCAAAAGAAATCGAAGAATCCTCTCGAGGTCATGGTGGTTTTGGTTCCACAGGTATATAATATAAAATGAGGTGATCTTTTGGCCAGTAAAAAACCGAATACTTCAAAAACACCAACACAAAGAAGTGTAGCTAAAAAAAAGACAACTACAGCAAAAAAAGCATCTGTTAATTCCGCAGACCAGCTCAAGCACTATAAGATCAAGTATGAACTGAAAATGATTGGTCTGGTGGCCATGACATTGTTTATAATGGTCAGTCTCTATACAGGAGCTGGAGGCATGGTTGGCAAATGGTTTTCAGATGTTTTTCTAGGCTTATTTTCCTATGTTGGTTATATTATGCCAATTGTTATTTTCGGGATTGTGTTTGTCAATCTGAATCTGAACTTCAAGCCAGCCAGAATTAGAATCACTTTCGCATTTTTATTATTTATAATTGGACTTGGCATTTTAACAACACTCTTGTTGTCACCTGGTGTTTCCAAGGAATTGCTTCTTGCCACTGAAGATTTCATGTCATGGGAAAAAATTGAGGGGTATTACACCAGTGGTATAATTTTAGAAAGTGGTGGGGTGCTTGGCGCCGTTATTACAATTGCGATCATGAAAGCTATCGGATCTGAAGGTGCATTCATTGTGATTGCAGTTGCATTTATTTCTAGTTTTATTATTTTCACCAGAATTTCGATTCAGGAGTTGTGGGAATACCGCAAAATGCATAAGGATGAACGCAAAGTTGCAAAAAGAGAAGAACAGGCGGTCGTTGAATCTATGATTGCGGATATAGCAACCGAAAAGAAGAGTAGACTGACGTCAGATGATTCAACTCCGAATTTTTTGTCAAGTCTTGAAGCAATGAGAAAAGCTTCAAGAAAAAAAGAGATTCAAGCTTTTGATTATGACACATATGAAAAAAAAGAATCTCCTACATCAGAACCTTCGAATGAAATAATTGAAACAGTTCCAATTACAGAGCCTAAATTCTCCAATAAACCCATAGAAAAAAAAGTCAATACCAAGTCCCGAGATATTCAGTATTTTGACCACGAAGCCAGGCAAGTTGAAAAGCTTAAAGAGAAAGATATAGAACCTGAAACGCGTCAACAGGTCAATGCAGAAATTTCCATCAATGTCCAAAAATCATTGGAATCATATGTTCTGCCTCCACTTAAGATTTTAAATCATCAACCTCAAAACTTAAACGTGGAGGATAAGTCCGAGTATATCGAGATGGCAAAATTGCTTGAAGAGACACTTGACAATTTCAATGTGGATGCAAAAGTGATCTCAGTGAAGCGTGGTCCATCCATAACGATGTTTGAAGTTCAACCCAGCCCTGGTGTCAAGGTAAGCAAAATTGTCGGACTCAGTGATGATATAGCCTTGAATCTTGCAACTTCACAGGTTCGAATCGCCCCGATCCCCGGAAAAGCGGCAATAGGAATCGAAGTGCCAAACAAGATTACTTCAATGGTGACATTTAGAGAAGTGATCACTTCCACAGAGTTCAAGAAACAAACTTCAAAACTCACGATAGGATTGGGTAAAGACATATCCGGAAATCCGATTATAGGAGATCTTTCCAGCATGCCACACCTGCTCATAGCTGGTGCAACCGGATCCGGTAAATCTGTTTGTGTCAACACGATCATATCCAGTATACTATTTAATGCGAAACCGGATGAAGTCAAGTTCCTCATGATTGATCCCAAAGTTGTTGAACTCAGCAACTACAACGGAATCCCTCATTTGATCCTACCAGTGGTGACAGATGCAAAAAAAGCATCAATAGCACTCAATTGGGCTGTCAATGAAATGACAAGAAGATACAAGATTTTTGCAGAAATAGTCGTACGCGATATGAAAAGTTACAATAAAAAGGCTGAAGAAGGTGGGTTCGAGAAATTGCCACAAATCGTTGTCATTATCGACGAACTCGCCGATTTGATGATGATCGCTCCAAATCAAGTTGAGGACGCCATTTGTAGATTGGCTCAAATGGCCAGAGCTGCGGGGATTCACTTGATTGTAGCAACTCAAAGACCTTCAGTTGATGTTATTACGGGATTGATCAAAGCGAATATCCCATCTAGAATTGCTTTTTCAGTCTCATCTGCGATTGATTCCAGAACAATTATAGATATGGGAGGAGCTGAGAAACTTCTAGGCAAAGGTGATATGCTTTACTATCCTGTCGGAGCTTCAAAACCTAAAAGGGCACAAGGTGCATTCATGTCTGATGAAGAAGTGGAAGCACTCGTTGGCTTTATCAAGAATCAGGCTGTTGACGTTAAATACAATGAGGAGATCTTGGATGATGTCCAAAGTTACAATATGCCTTCAGAAGATGTAGATGAACATCTGGATGATGCCATCAATTTTGTTGTGGAATCCGGTCAGGCGTCCGCATCACTGCTTCAAAGAAGATTCAGAGTCGGCTACAACCGCGCTGCTAGATTGATCGATTCCATGGAAGAGCGTGGCATCATCGGCCAACCTCGAGGAAGCAAACCGAGAGAAGTGCTTATGACCGCTGCAGAGCTTCAAGGATTAAAAAATGAACCATCAGATTACTCGCTGGATGAATCTGATGATATAGAAGGATTCAATGAATAATGAAAGAGGAATAAATGAAAAAAATATATATTGAAACACTTGGATGTTCCAAAAACTTGGTGGATAGTGAACAAATGCTTGGTATTCTGGATGATGAATATACATTATGTGATGAGGCTCAGGATGCTGATATCGTAATAGTGAACACATGCTCGTTCATACATGACGCCAGAGAGGAATCCATTGGTACAATTTTGGATTTGGCCAAACTGAAGAAAGATGGACATCTTGAAAAACTTCTTGTCACAGGCTGTCTCTCACAACGTTATCCAGAGGATTTGCTTGTGGAAATCCCTGAAATTGATGCTGTGGTGGGTACTGGTAATTTTTTCAAAATTCATGAAGTACTGAAAAGCATCAAATCGGGGTCAAAAGAAAAAATATTTGTTGAATCCATTGACATGTTGATTCCTGAAGATCTTCCAAGAATTTTGACGACACCATCGCATTATGCCTATCTCAAAATTGCGGAAGGTTGTGATAACCTTTGCACTTACTGCATTATACCGAAATTACGTGGCAAGTATCGATCAAGAAGAATTGAAGATATCGTTGAAGAAGCAAAGGACCTCACTGCGCTTGGAATAAAGGAGTTCATTGTTATTGCTCAAGACACAACCCGTTATGGCATGGACTTGTACGATGGACCAAAACTGGATGTGCTTTTGGATGAACTCTCACGAATAGAAGAAATCAAATGGATCAGGGTGCATTACTCATATCCGGATATTTTAGATGATCAATTGTTGGACGGCTTTTTCAGAAATGACAAGGTGATCAATTATTTTGATATTCCCATTCAACATGCAAGCAATAAAATCCTCAAACTGATGAATCGTAAGACATCTCGTGAAGATATATTGGAAATCACCAGAAAAATTCGTGAAAAAGATGCTGATTCAGTAATTCGCACAACAGTCATTGTAGGCTTCCCAGGAGAAACTGATGAAGATTTCAACATCTTGATGGACCTTGTCCAAAAAGTGAAATTTGATCGTTTGGGTGCATTCACTTACTCCAATGAAGAAGATACACCTGCATTCAAGTTGCCTGGTCAAGTGGATCAGGAAGTGATGGAAATGCGCAAGGACGCACTTATGTCCGCACAGATGATTATTTCTGAAGCCATATCTTATGGTAAAATCGGAAAAACTTATGAAGTTGTCATTGAAGAAGTGGCTGAAGAAAATAAAATTTATGTCGGGCGAACTTCTTATGATTCTCCGGATGTGGATGGCGTCGTATATGTCCACACTGATAAAGCGGTTGAAATCGGAGCATTTTTAAATGTCAAAATCAATGATGCTCTAGAATATGATTTGATTGGAGTGATTGCTGAATGAAAATGAATATTGCAAATCAATTGACCATTCTTAGAATTGTTTTGATTCCATTTTTTATTTATTTTTTACTTGCGGGACAATTGGGGGTTGCCTTCATCCTTTTCCTTTTAGCATCATTCACTGATTTTCTCGATGGCTATTTGGCTAGAAAACATCATTTGATCACCAATTTTGGAAAATTCATGGATCCACTCGCGGACAAATTGTTGATTACTTCTGCTATGATTTGCTTTGTGGAACTTGGAATGCTGAATTCATGGGTGGTGATCCTTATCGTCTCCAGAGAGTTCATTGTCAGCATATTCAGGGCTATTGCCGCAGCTGAAGGCATAGTCATCGCTGCAAGTTGGTGGGGGAAAGCCAAAACCATTTCCCAAATGATCATGGTCATCATTTTACTATTGAACAATTACCCATTCAGTCTCCTGAACTTACCGATGGATCAAATTTCAATTTATGTCGCAACGATTCTTACGGTAGTGTCCGGCTATGACTATATTGTAAAAAACAAACAAGTTTTGAAAGAATAGCCAATCAGGTTGACATAAAATTATTATGTCAACCTGTAGCGTTATAGGAGGAAAAATGAGAGTAGGAATTTTAGCAATAGGGACTGAATTGTTGATGGGACAGACTGTCAACACCAATGCCTCATATTTAAGCCGTGAGCTGAGTGAAATGGGAATCAGTGTCTTCTATCATTATACAGTGGGAGATAATCCGGGGCGAATCCAGTTGCATTTGAACGCTCTTCTTGAACAATGTGATACTGTTTTCACTACCGGTGGTCTTGGTCCGACTCTGGATGACATCACAAAAGAAGTTGTCGCGAATACGCTCGGACTCAATGTGATTCTTGATCAACATAGTTTGGAACGAATCAAGGAACGTTTTGGGCTATTCAACAAAATAATGCCGGAAAGCAATATAAGACAGGCCTATTTTCCAGAAGGCGCAGTTATTCTCGACAATGACTGCGGCACTGCTCCGGCATGTATCATAACCGTAAAGGATACAGATAAGAATATTGTCGTCTTGCCCGGACCACCAAAAGAAATGAAACATATTTTTGAAAAATATATAAGATCATTTTTACTTGAAAAAAATCAACAGGCGATGTACTCAAAGTATTTAAGTATTTACGACCTAGGAGAATCATCTGTTGAAGATGCTTTGATGGATTTGGTGATCAATCAGACCAACCCCACAATTGCAACATATGCTGGTGATGGCAAGGTGTTGCTTAGAATAACGTCATCAGGATTAGTGAAAGAAATGAATGAAATAGCTGTCGAAGATATGGTGGCGATTGTTAAATCCAGAATAGGATCGCATGTCATTTCAGAAAACGGAGATGATATCGACAAAGTGATTTTGCGAAAACTGATTGAGAAGAGCTTGAAAATCGCTTTTGTTGAATCCTGTACTGGAGGTCTTTTATCCTATTCGCTGATTAAGAATCCCGGATCTTCAGATGTCATTGACAGCGCTTTAGTGACTTACTCAAATGAATCCAAGATGAGAGAGGTTGGTGTCAGGTCTGAAACGCTTCAGACCTATGGTGCGGTGAGCCATCAAACTTGTCATGAGATGGTCGCTGGTCTGGCGGCTAAAACAGGAGTGGATTTTGCGGTTAGCGTAACAGGTGTTGCAGGTCCAACCGGAGGCACACGTGAAAAGCCGGTTGGGTTGGTCTACATCGGTATTTACGATGGCGGTGAGATATTGACATTTGAAAATCATTTTACTGGAGATAGGGAGACTATTCAAAGAAGAACTGTACTAAAAGCATTAAAACTGTTGTATGACAGACTTGGCTCAGAAACGAATTGACAATATATGGTAAAACCGTTATCATTAAGAAAAGGTTGATTTAATGAGATGATATGTTATAATCAAACAGAACAGACGTTCTTATTATGGAGGTAGGTATACTTATGAATGAAAGACAAAAGGCACTTGATAGTGTGATGGGTCAAATTGAAAAGCAATTCGGGAAGGGTTCAATCATGAAGCTGGGCGATGAATCTGCTAGGATGAACGTCGAAAGCATTCCTACGGGATCCATAGATTTGGATATAGCACTTGGTATAGGTGGCATTCCCAAAGGTAGAGTCATTGAGATTTACGGTCCGGAATCTTCAGGTAAAACCACAGTTACACTTCATATGATAGCTGAAACCCAGAAGAGAGATGGTGTTGCGGCTTTTATAGATGCTGAACACGCTCTGGATCCCATATATGCCAAAAATATTGGTGTCAATATTGATGATCTTATTGTTTCCCAACCGGATACCGGTGAACAGGCCCTTGAAATAGTGGATGCACTGGTTAGAAGTGGCGCAGTAGACATTATCGTTATTGACTCGGTTGCGGCGCTTGTACCAAAAGCTGAGATCACAGGTGAGATGGGCGATTCCCATATGGGCCTTCAAGCGCGCTTGATGTCACAAGCTCTGAGAAAACTTGCCGCTATAATCAACAAATCACATTGCACCGTCATATTCATCAACCAATTGCGAATGAAAATTGGTGTGATGTTTGGTAATCCGGAAACAACTACCGGTGGTAACGCCCTAAAATTCTACGCATCCGTTAGGCTTGATGTCAGAAAAATCGATTCCATTAAAAAAGACGCTGATATTGTGGGAAACAGGACACGTGTCAAAGTTGTCAAGAATAAAGTTGCTCCACCTTTCAAACAAGCTGAATTTGACATCATGTATGGACATGGCATATCAAAAGAAGGCAGTGTTCTCGATGTAGCCGCTTCAGTGGATATCATCAAAAAGTCAGGTTCATGGTATAGCTATAATGATAATAAGATTGGACAGGGAAGAGAGAATGTAAAAGAATATCTCACCTTGAATCCTGATGTGTGTGATGAAATTGAGCAGCAAGTTCGTGTGCATTTTAATTTACTGCCCACTGAGAAAAAAGAACAAGCATAATTCCACTCAAATAAAGTCAATATGCCCCGTGTAGATGTTTACAGGTCTTGACAGTTTGCTTAAAAAAATATAAAATTAATTGTATAGGTGTACCATGGTGCATCTAAATTAATCGTATAAAGATCAGGTCATCTGATCTTATCATTTAAGCAAGGGGGTGAACGACATAAACGTACCAGTATATTTAGTAGTAATCATAAGTGGCGTATTAGCTGTAATTGGCGTTGGTATCGGTTATGTTTTAAGAAAGAATACAGCAGAAAAAGAAATTTTAAGTGCTGAATTTAAAGCTAAAGAAATCATTGCCGAAGCAAGTAAAGCCGCAGAGTCGCTCAAAAAAGAAAAAGTACTTGAAGCAAAAGAAGAAGCTCATCAAATCCGAAAGGAAATTGACAGAGAAACCAAAGATCGTCGAGCCGAAATGCAAAAGTTGGAGAGACGAAATCTTCAAAAAGAAGAAGCTCTTGATAAAAAAGCCCTCAATTTGGAGAATAAAGAAGACAAATTGGCTGCGAAATTGAAAATTGTAGAGAACAAAGAAGCTGATGCTGTAGCACTTTATGAAAAGCAAATCAGAGAGTTAGAGAGAATTTCAGAGTTAACAATTGAAGAAGCCAAAAATCAACTTTTATCCGATATTGAAAAAGAAGTCAAGCATGATGCTGTTCTTATGATGAAAGATATTGAAGGCAAAGCGAAAGAAGAAGCAACAAAAAAAGCAAAAGACATTTTGGCTTATGCCATTCAAAAATGTGCAGCTGATTATGTTGCTGAAACAACTGTATCACTTGTAAATCTTCCAAACGATGAAATGAAAGGAAGAATTATAGGTAGAGAAGGTCGTAATATTCGTGCACTTGAAACACTTACAGGTGTTGATCTTATTATTGATGATACACCAGAAGCTGTTATTTTATCTTCATTTGATCCAATTAGAAGAGAAATCGCAAGAATTGCACTTGAAAAATTGATTATTGACGGTAGGATTCATCCGGCTCGTATAGAGGAAATGGTTGAAAAGTCAAAGAAAGAAATTGAACAAATCATTAAGACCGAAGGGGAAAATGCAACCTTTGAGGTAGGTATTCACAACCTTCATCCTGAACTGATCAGACTTGTCGGCAGATTGAAATATCGTACAAGCTATGGTCAAAACGTTTTGAAGCATGCAATTGAAGTTGCACATTTGGCTGGATTGATGGCTGCAGAAATAGGAGCAGACGTAAAAGTCGCCAAAAGAGCAGGTTTGTTACATGATATAGGTAAAGCTGTTGATCATGATTTGGAAGGTACACATATCGAGCTTGGTATGCAAATCCTGAAAAAATATCGTGAGTCAAAAGCAGTAATTCACGCTATGAGTACGCATCATGGTGATTTTGAGCCAGAATCAATTGAAGCAATTCTAGTTACTGCAGCAGATGCACTTTCCGCAGCAAGACCTGGCGCAAGAAGAGAAACTTTGGATACGTATATTAAGAGATTAGAATCTTTAGAAGGCATTGCAAATAGTTATGAAGGTGTTGAAAAATCATTTGCAATTCAAGCTGGACGAGAAGTACGCGTTGTGGTAATCCCTGAAAAGATCAATGATGATAATATGTTCTTGCTCGCTAGAGAAATCAGCAAGAAGATAGAGGCTGAATTGGATTACCCAGGTCAAATAAAGGTTAACGTGATCAGAGAATCAAGGGTCACTGATTTTGCAAAATAATAATACAATAGAGTTATTACGGAAATTAGAAGAATTCATTTATGGATTCTTCTTTTTAATATTTAAATCACATTTTACATATGTTTAGCATTTTTGGAGAAGGGTATATCACTAATATTAAATGTCTGATAATTGCACTAAGGAGGATTCTAATTATGGAGGTACTAAAAGTAGCAACCAAATCTAATCCAAATTCTGTAGCAGGAGCATTAGCGGGTGTTATACGAGAAAACGGAAGTGCAGAGATTCAAGCAGTAGGAGCTGGGGCATTAAATCAAGCAGTAAAGGCAATTGCAATTGCTAGAGGTTTCATGGCACCAAGTGGTGTTGATTTAATTTTTATACCAGCGTTCACAGAAGTTGATATTAATGGTGAAAACAGAACAGCCATTAAGCTCATCGTCCAAAAAAGTTTATTAAAATAGGAGGTACTCATCGTGGAAGTTTTAAAGGTGTCATCAAAATCCAATCCTAATTCTGTTGCTGGTGCCTTGGCAGGCGTTATAAGGGAACATGGAAGTGCAGAAATTCAAGCGGTAGGTGCCGGCGCAATCAATCAGTCAGTGAAAGCAATCGCCATTGCAAGAGGCTTTGTTTCACCTTCTGGAATTGACCTTGTATGCATTCCGGCATTTTCGGATATAATTATTGATGGAGAGGAAAGAACAGCCATCAAATTGATCGTTCAACCAAGATGAAATGCAAATTAAGAGCTGAAAAGCTCTTTTTTATTTGTATTTGAAGGGAAAGTGTAATATAATAGTACAGAAAGTGTATTATAATCTAAAAATACGATTAATCGTTCGTGTTCTTAAGGAGGCAATAAAATGCATGATATTTATCAAAATCCCCTGGTGGAACGATACAGCAGTGAAGAAATGCTTAAAATATTTTCACCACTCAACAAATTTTCAAACTGGAGAAAGCTTTGGATTGCACTCGCTGAGTCGGAACAAGTATTGGGACTCAACATTTCGGATGATCAGATTGAAGAAATGAAATCTCACATCTATGACATAGATTTTGAGATGGCTGCTATGTATGAAAAAAAATTCAGGCATGATGTAATGGCACATGTCCATACTTATGGTGAACAATGCCCTAAAGCGAAGCCAATTATTCACCTTGGAGCCACAAGTGCTTACGTTGGAGACAATACAGATCTTATTGTTATGCGAGAGGCTCTTTATCTTGTTCGCAATAAGTTGGCTGTATTGATTGATAAATTGTCCATATTCGCTGAGGAAACCAAAGATATTCCAACGCTTGGATACACACATTTCCAGCCAGCACAATTGACGACAGTTGGTAAGAGGGCAACACTTTGGATATTGGATTTGGTCATGGATTATCAGGATGTCAATATTTTGATCAATCAGTTCAAAATGAGGGGCGTCAAAGGCACTACAGGAACTCAGGCTTCCTTCTTAAATCTGATGAACGATGATCATGAAAAAGTGGAAGCCCTCGATCAAATGGTTTCCAATAAAATGGGTTTTAGTGATACCATCAGTGTAACCGGTCAAACCTATACAAGAAAATACGATGCAAAAGTCGTTAACGTTCTTGGAGGGATTGCAATTTCTCTTCATAAGATGACGAACGACATCAGACTTCTCCAATCATTGAAGGAAATAGAAGAACCATTTGAGTCCAATCAAATTGGTTCTTCAGCAATGGCATACAAACGCAATCCCATGAGAAGCGAGCGGATTTCATCCCTATCGAAATATGTCATGTCGCTATCTTCAAGCCCACAATTGGTTGCAGCTACTCAGTGGTTTGAGAGAACACTTGATGATAGTGCAAATAAAAGACTTGCTGTATCAGAAGCTTTCCTGGCCATTGATGCATGTCTTGATATTTCCAATAATGTGGCCACTGGTCTTGTTGTTTATGAAAAAGTGATTGAAAAACATGTTCTTGCTGAATTGCCATTTATGGTCACTGAAAATATTATTATGGAAGCGGTCAAGAAGGGTGGAGATCGACAAGAGTTACATGAGGCGATAAGAGTTCATTCCATGGAAGCAGGTAAAAAAGTGAAAGTTGAAGGCCTTGAAAATGATCTTTTGGAACGCATTGAAAAAGATCCGATTTTCAATCTTAGCAATGACGATATTCAACTTTTATTAAATCCAAAAGATTATATCGGTAGAAGTTCTGATCAAGTAGTCCATTTTATAAGAAAAGAAGTTGAACCAATTCGATTGGCTCATTTGGACGTTCTTGGTAAAGAAGTCTCATTAAAAGTCTAAGTCATGACCGAAAGTAAGCAGAATTGCTAACTTTCGGTTTTTTTATATAATTAATTGGGTAGAAAATGTGTTAAGATAAATAAAAATGATAGAGGAGGCTTTATGAAATTCTTAAGTAATCAAAGTTTTGATCTTTCTGCTCAATACATTATCAACAATGCAAGATATCTCGAGAAAATTTTACTTGATCATTATTTTATTGCACCTTGTGGCGAGAAAATTGTAAAAGCGCTTCAAATGTATCAAAACAAAGATGGGGGATATGGCAATGCTCTAGAGCCTGATTTCAGATTGCCTCATTCATCTGCTATGGCAACGTCGATAGCACTTAGATTATTAAAAATGTTTGATGAATATGAAATCGCCGGTGTACAAATTCATAATGCTGTTAGATATCTAGAAAGCACATTCAATAAAGACATCTCCGGATGGGAAGCCGTCCCTAAAATGGTTAACATTTTTCCGCATGCTCCATGGTGGCATAGGGTTGAAGATGTCGATTATATCAGCGGGAACCCTTCAGCTGAGCTCGTAGGATATTTGTATGCCTATAAATCTTACGTAATGAATCTGAATATTGATGAGTTAGTTGAATTCTACGTGAGCAGATTTGAGGGTATGAAGCAATTTGAGGAACATGAAGTATATTGTTACATAAGGCTTTATGAGATTTTACCTAAAGAATTCAGAGTCCGTATGTTGCCAAATCTCCGAGTTGCTTATGAAGAACTCGTGAGTTTGGACCGTAATTCTTGGAAAAAGTACGTCCCTTATCCTTTGAAGTTCATTGGAGTAACAGAGGAAGCAATATTTGTCATTTCCGATAAGGATCTTGAAGAAAATCTAAACTATCTAATAGACGAGATTCAAGGAATAGGAATGATTCAGCCTACATGGTCTTGGACCGAATATGAAGCGGAGTGGGAGGTTGCAAAGCGTGAATGGACAGGTATGTTGACGCTCGATGCATTATTGATTTTAAAACGATTTAATCTCCTGGAAAAAACGGCTTTACAAAAATGATGATTGTGCTATACTAAATGAGTCTTTAAAAGTGTTTCCTTGGTACCCACTATAAAAAACAAGGGGTTATATGCTGTTTTTTCATGCAAATATCCCCTAAACACGTTTAAGGCGTGTGGAGGGGATTTTTTTTGTGGAAATTGCAATTGACAGTTCGCAACCATCCTGTCAAAAAACAAAACTAGGGAGGAAATCATGAACAAAAGAGTCAAGTACGTCATCAATGCGGGTGTGATCGCAGCTTTATACGTTGTGTTGGTAATGGTATTCAGTTTTAGCAGTTTTGGACCTATTCAATTTAGAGTTGCTGAAGCATTGACCATCTTACCATTCTTTACACCTGCAGCAATACCGGGTTTGTTTGTAGGGTGCCTCATTGCCAATATTTTAGGCGGTGCAATCATTTGGGACACAATATTTGGAAGCCTTGCAACATTATTGGCAGCATATTTGTCTTACAAACTCAAGAAGAATCAATTTTTGGTACCAATACCACCAATAGTCATCAATAGTGTTGTTGTAGGCATTTTATTGAAATACGCTTATGGTATTCCAGATGGATTATTGCTATTAATGGGAAGTGTCTTCCTTGGACAGCTTTTTGCCGTCTATGGACTTGGCATGATTCTGTTAAATGCACTTAAACCAATTAAGAATATATTTGGATTGGATCAATAAAGAAAAAAACAGAGTAAATGATACTCTGTTTTTTTCTCTAAGTATATCGCTGAGACTGGTCCACCTTTTGATGATGCATACGCCTCAGACCCAGGTTCCGATGCCGCCAGCAGTGCCAGTAATCTATTTTAAAAGAGATGTGCCAAAAAGCTAGTCAATTGGTTTATGAGATGTTATAATGAATTTAGCAACTATTCCTCAAATGTATATTTAGGGAATAGTTGGAACGAATATTGAAATGAGGTGCTGAAATGGCTACAAACAAGCCCCCTACTCAAAAAAGCAGAAAACTTTACAATAAATCCGATATCCCAGACAACATTGTACTCAAACAAAATGACATGCTCCAAAAATGCGCTGAACTGGAATCTGTTCTGCCAAATTTCTTGAGAGACTATTTTATCTATTTGAAAAATTCTATAGCTCTGAGCTCACGTGTTGCGTATTTGAGTGATTTGCTTTTCTTCTGCAATTATATGGTTTACTCATCCGATCTATCTTCAGCTGAGACACCTAAGCAAATAACTGAGGATGAGTTCACGCGATTAATAGCCAAAGATATAAATCTCTTTCTTGGTGATTACTGTACCAGGTATATTATGGAAACTGAAAATGCTGATTATATCATGGAAAACCATAGCCGTTCATTGGCGCGTAAACGATCATCACTCAGCGTATTGTTCAAATTTCTCTATCGCGAAGAAAAAATGGAGAAAAATCTATCAGATGGTCTAAATCCCATCAAATTGCCCAAACCACAACCTGATGCAATCAAAAGGCTTGAAATTGAAGAAGTTGCAAAAATGCTAGACGCTGTAGAAAACGCCACAGGTTTGACGGATAAGGAAATACAGTACTGGGAAAAAACAAAACGACGTGACAAAGCCATTTTGGTTTTATTTACAACCTACGGCCTACGTGTTAGTGAAATGAACCAACTCAATTTGAGTTCAATCAATTATACACGTGAAGAATTCAAGATTTATAGAAAACGTGGAAAAGAAGTCAATATGCCTCTGAATCGATCAGCAGTTGCTGTCATAAGAGATTATATCGACAATGAAAGACCAATATGTAACGATGCGGATGATCCACTTTTCTTATCACTTCAAGGCAAGCGTATGACTATACGAACCATCAGGGAGTTGGTTAAGAAATACACGTCAATTGCGATGGAAACCCCAAGGAATAAAGGTTATTCACCACACAAATTGCGTGCCACAGCAGCATCATCTTTGATTCAATATGGATTCTCCATTTATGATGTACAAAATCTGTTGGATCATGACAATGTTACAACCACGCAACTTTATGCGGCTCATAAGAAAAATGCAAAACGCGATGTGATCAATCAATACGAGCTATTAGATGAATTCAATAAGAATGATAAAAAATAATGCAAAACCGTACGACCTCAATAATTAATTGTGTCGTACGGTTTTAATCATTTTTTCGTCAATGGAATCTCAAGTGTTTCACCAACGAACAACTCGGCATTTTCCATATCGTTATGCCTTTTGATTCTGTAAACGACCTCACGAAGATCTTCATCATAATAATTATATGTGGATGCCAAACCCCATAAAGTATCTCCAGATTTGATCGTCACAGATACTGTCTGAACATTAGTGGATGCTTCCGACATAAAAGAACCGGAAATGTATGTAATCAAAACACTTATAAAGATGAGTGTCAATACTGTGGCAATGATGAATCGGCTTTGATTGACGATAACGATTTTTCTCTTGTGTTTACTTCTGTTGTTTTGAATTTTAGCAGATGACATATAATGACCTCCTCAATCACAATAAAAACGTATGTTCTATAAATTCATTATATACGAACGTGCGTTCTTTGTAAAGCAAAAACAGAACTAATGTTTGATTTTTTTGAAATCCTATGATATACTTCATATAAAATAACAATAAGGGAGAGATCATTATGGGTGGAAAATTATCAAAAAAACAACAAATGATACTCGATTACTTAAAAGAAGAAGTTTCCAAGAAGGGTTATCCACCATCGGTAAGGGAAATTTGTGCCGCCGTTGAATTGAAATCCACTTCTACTGTACATGCACATTTGACTAAACTAGAAGAGTTAGGTTACATAAGGCGAGATCCCACCAAACCTAGAGCAATTGAGATTTATGATTTGGAATCCGAACCCGTTTCCAATGTCATTAATATGGCCAGGGACACTCGATTCATTCCGATAATTGGTGAAATCACAGCCGGACAGCCTATTCTTGCAGTCGAATCCTTTGAAGAGACATTCCCTATCCCATCTGACTATGTTGATGAAGGTAATTATTTCATGCTAAAAATCAAAGGAGAAAGTATGATAGAAGCTGGAATATTTGACCGTGACCTTGTTTTGGTCAAACAGCAAAATGACGCGCACAGCGGCGATATCGTCGTTGCGCTAATAGATGACAGTGCAACAGTCAAGACGTTCTATAAAGAAAAGAACAGAGTCAGGTTACAACCAGAAAACGAATCCATGGCCCCTATCTATTTGGATGATGTCCAAATCATTGGGAAAGTCAAAGGAGTGTTCAGAAAAATGTAAATATTAGTGAAAACGAATCCTTGGATTCGTTTTCTTTATTAAAAATCTCGTAGTCGGTGGGAATATAGTAGGATTCTTACAAGTTGCTGAAGCAATGATGGCTCAAGGTGATTACTAAATAAATAAAAAATGGGCCATTGAAGATCAAAACTTCAATGGCCCTATACTTTTTATAACGTTCCTACTCCACTTGTGATTGCAGCATCATAAACTGCTCTGGATACTGTAGCAGATATGCTTTCATCGAGTGCACCGGGTATAATGTATTCTTCACTGAGTTCATCATCACGCACCAAATTTGCGATGGCATGGACTGCGGCAGTTTTCATTGCTTCATTGATGTCTGTTGCCCTGGCGTCAAGAGCTCCTCTGAAAATGCCAGGAAATGCCAAAACGTTGTTGATTTGATTGGCAAAATCCGATCGTCCTGTCCCTACTATTCTTGCACCCGCTCTAAGTGCGATGTCAGGCATAATCTCAGGATCCGGGTTGGCCATGGCAAAAACAATGGCATCTTTATTCATGGATCTCACCATGCTTTCATTGACTGCATCTTTCGAAGAGACTCCAATGAAAACATCCGCACCTTCCATAGCATCTGTTAGTGATCCTGTCTTTTTCTCAGGATTGGTGAGAAGTGCTATTTCATCTTTCACCCAATTGTTTTGAGGTTCATTACTGGATAAAATTCCATTTCGATCGCAAGTCAGTATATTTTTCGCACCTAAATCAATCAGCATTCTTGCAATTGCATTTCCTGCTGATCCGGCACCGTTAATTACGATTCTTACAGATTCTATTGACTTTGAAACCAATTTGAGCGCATTTATCAATGCTGCACTGACCACAATTGCTGTGCCGTGTTGATCGTCATGGAAAACAGGAATGTCGAGCAATGCTTTTAACTTGCGTTCAATCTCAACACAACGCGGTGACGAAATATCTTCAAGGTTTATTCCACCGAAAACAGGAGCAATTTGGTATATGGTTTCCACTATAGTATCTACATCTTGAGATTTAAGGCAAATCGGAAAAGCATCCACATTCGCGAAGGACTTAAATAGAATCGCTTTGCCTTCCATAACGGGAATGGCTGCTTCAGGACCGATATTTCCAAGACCTAAAACGGCAGATCCGTCAGAGATGACGGCGACCATATTTCCTTTTGAGGTATATTTATAAACTTCTGATGGATTTTTCGCAATGGCTCTACAGGGTTCAGCCACACCTGGAGTATAAGCTGTGGCCAAATCATCTTGATTGTCGAGTGGCATTTTGCTTTTAATCTCAATTTTTCCTTTATATTTTTCATGCATTTCGAGTGCGCGTTTGTTATAGTCCATTAAAAACCTTCCTTTCTTAATCGGTCAAGTGCCTTGATCACTCCAAACTTTGAATGTTCATATGTCAAGCCGCCTTGAAAATATGCAATATAGGGTTCGCGAATTGGCGCATCGGCACTGAGTTCAATGGATGACCCTTGAACAAAGGCTCCTGCTGCCATGATCACATCACTTGAATACCCTGGCATAGCCCATGGCTCTGGTGATACAAAGCTGTCCACCGGTGATGCGGATTGTATGCCGCGACAAAATGCAATGACTTTCTCAGCACTTTTGAGTTCAATGGCTTGAATGATATCGCTTCTGGTTTCGCTTGATTTTGGATTGACATGATAACCAAGATCTTCAAAAACCTTTGCACATAGAATGGCGCCTTTGAGAGCCCCTGAAACAACTTTAGGTGCCATGAAGAACCCTTGCAATATTGTTCTTGTCTGTCCAAAGGTCAGACCGCATTCCTTACCGATTCCCGGAGAAGTCATCCGATCAGCGATAGCTTCTATCAAATCCGCTTTTCCCACGATGTAACCACCACTAAGAGCGAGACCACCACCAGGATTTTTGATTAAACTTCCTGCCATAAGGTCAGCTCCGACATCAGTTGGTTCAAGATAATCCAAAAATTCACCATAACAATTGTCTACCATAATAATTGTTTGTGGATTTGCGCTCTTGACCAGCTCAATTACCGTTCCAATTTCTTCAATGGTTAGTCCTCTTCTCCATGAATAACCCGCAGACCTTTGTATATAAACAACATCAGGCCTCTTGACCATAGCTGTTTCTATTTCCTCAATCGCGAAACCGCCCTCAGGATCAAGAGGAATCTCATCATACAACACTCCGACATCCATCAAAGACAATCCCTTTGAAGGCGATAAACCAATGACCTTTTCCAGCGTGTCATATGGTCTTCCTGTGATGCTGAGCAAACTCTGTCCTGGTCTTAATGTACCACTCAACATCAATGTCAAAGCATGGGTGCCAGAGACTATAATGGGTCTTACAATCGCATCCTCAGTATTAAAGACGGTTTTATAAACATTCTCAACACCGTCCCTTCCAATATCATCGTATCCGTAGCCGGTATTCCAATTGAAGTGGATATCCGAAATACGATTGATCTGCATGGCATGAAGAACTTTAAGCTGATTGTATTCCGCTATATCTTCAATTTTTTTGAATTGATTCTGAATTTTTTTTTCACATCTTTCCACAGTGCTAACAACATCAAGAGATACTCCAAGTGTCTCATAGAAATCATATTTGCTAATCATGAAGCCTCCTATTTAATTATGTTGATGGCTTGGATCAATTTTGGTATGATTTGTTTCTTTCTAGAAACGCAATTATTGATAAAAGTGCCCTGTTTCACATCCTGGTCAAATGCAAGCGAGAGAAGGGTCTCATGTGTCGATTTGAATATCACATAAGAACCTTCATTGATGATATCAGTGACCAGCATCAAGGTGACATAGTAATCATGTTGATCGTGGACCTCTTGGATCAGATTCAGATACGTTTCTTGTTGATTGAGGATCTCCTTGAAGTTCAATGTGAATACCTGTGAAATTCCAATTTTGTATCCATCCAAGAGAAATGACTTGAAATCGTTTTTAAATATGTCCTCTACGGATCGCCCTTCTAAGGAAGTCCCATTTTTGAAGAGTTCCATTGCATATTTCTCAGCTGAGATCTCCACAATGTCGCAAAGTTCGTTCATGGCTTTGACGTCTATTGGGGTTGTAGTAGGAGACTTTAAAAACAAAGTATCCGATATGATCCCAGAAAGCATAAGACCTGCGATGTGTTTTGGAATGCCGATTCCCGCTTCTAGATACATTTGATAAATAATGGTATTGGTACTCCCTACAGGAACATTTCTGAAAGAAATGGGTAGTGCTGAGGAGATGTCCCCTAGTTTGTGGTGATCAATAATTTCCATCACTTCAGCTTCATTGAGTCCTTCGGCTGATTGGGCATATTCATTATGATCCACTAAAACCACTTTCTTCTTGCTGGGGTTGAGGAAATGGGTTCTGCCGATTATGCCAAGGTATTTGCCTTGAGAATCAATTATTGGAAATTTGGAATGTTTTGATGTTTGGATGATTTCCCTACAATTCTCCATATACTCGTCTGATTTAAACTTCATCAATCGATCGGATTTCATTATGGAACTTACATAGTTGGTCTGATTGATCAATTTGGAAGTGTAATAAGTATCATAAGGAGTCACGACCATATTGACCCGAGACACTGCAGCTTTCTCTATAAGCATGTTTGGTATTCTAAGACCACCAGTGACGACAATCAATTGAACTTTGCTATGGATTGCATATTCGATGATATCATATCTGTCGCCAGTGATTACAATGGAGGTTTTTCCAAGAATCTCATTCTTGATAATAGTAGAATCATGAAAAGCGGTTATGATTATACTTCCATTGACTAATGGGTTGGAATAATTGAGCGTTAAGGCGTTCAAATCTGTTTTGATATTTTGAAAAGTTGTGTTCAATTCATGAAGGTCACCATTGATCGCATTCATGGCAATATCTTTCATTGTGACTATACCAATAAGACTGTTGTCGCTATCAACCACAGGCAAAGTTCTTATTTTATTTTTACTCATGTGATTGTAAGCGGTCAAGATAGAATTTTCAGGACCTAATGCTTCAATTTTATCGTAGTTGAGGTCCTTCATCTGTATCTTCACGTTTTCAATTCGCTCAGGTGACTCAACTCCAAAATATGAAAGTGCAAAACCTGTCTCCTTGGAGAGTTCTCCTAGAATGTATGGCTTGGCGGAATATCCGAGCTTCTGTTTCAGATAAGCAAGCGTAATTGCGGAAGTCACACTGTCTGTGTCTGGATTTTTATGTCCAAACACTAAAATTTGATCATTCATTTTATCACTCCGGTCTCATAATTTCATCAACCATTATAACATAAATACTGTATACAAACATGAAAAAAACCAGATTCATGGCAAGAAAAAATAGCATGGATCTGGTTCATGACAATGTTAACATTATTTCTCAAGATTTTCATATGCAGATGCCAACATCAATTTAATCCTATTGATTTGATTGACTTCACTTGCACCGGGATCGTAATCAATTGCAACAATGTTTGACTTTGGAAAAGTGCTTTTGAGTTCCTTGATCATTCCCTTGCCGGTGATGTGGTTAGGTAAACAGGCAAATGGTTGCATACATACGATATTGTCCACTCCACTGTTAATGAGTTCAATCATTTCAGCGGTTAAAAACCAGCCTTCTCCGGTTTGGTTGCAAAGTGAAAGATGTGGACTTGCAAGTTCTCCGAGGGTCTTAATGTGTTTTGGAGGTTCAAATCGCGTACTTTTTTTGAGTGCATCCACCATAGGTTTTCGGTAGTATTCCAAAATGGCAATCAGTGCTTCACTTGTCCACCTGTTTTTAAGTGATCCAGATAGATATTTGTGTTTTATGACACTGTTGTAAGCTGTATAGGCAAAAAAATCAATAAGATCCGGCATGACAGCTTCTGCGCCTTCCTTTTCTATCATTTCCACAATGTTGTTGTTGGCTGTCGGATGGAATTTGACTAAAATTTCTCCAACCAGACCTACTTTAGGCTTCATGGTGTTGTTCAGAGGCAAATGATCGAAATCAGCTACGATCTGTTTCATATTTTTGACGAACTCTCTTCTTCCACCAAATTCAAGATCGTGTTTACACCGCTCTACCCATTTATCATATAGTGCATTTGCACTGCCAGGGGTTTGCTCATATGGTCTGGTTTTATAAAGCACTCTCATGAATAGATCACCGTAGAGCATGCTTTGGATCAATCTTTCCATCAATGATTTTGTGATTTTAAACCCTGGATTGTCTTCAAATCCCAACGCATTGAGACTGATTACTGGTATGTGTTCAAGCCTTGAACTTTTGAGTGCTTGTCTTATGAAAGCGATATAGTTCGTAGCTCTGCAGCCTCCACCGGTTTGTGTGATGATCAGTGCCGTCTTATCAAGGTCATATTTGCCAGAATTGAGGGCTTTCATCATTTGGCCGACAACGAGGATAGACGGATAGCACGCGTCATTGTTGACGTATTTGAGACCCTCGTCGATGGCGTGTGTATCTATTGACGGTAAAACTTCCATGTTGTAGCCCTCAGGTTTGACCGCAGATTCAATGAACTGAAAATGAATCGGAGACATTTGCGGAACCAATATGGTATGCGTCTTTCGCATTTCTTCAGTAAATTTGACTCGACTTGGAATCACTCCAATTTCAGGAATAATAAAACAAGATTTGTCCCGTTCCAAAAGAGCTGCCATCAATGATCGTATACGAATTCTAATAGCACCTAAATTGTTGATTTCGTCAATCTTGATAAGCGTACTTAATTTTCCGAATCGATCGAGGATTTCACGTACCTGATCAGATGTGACTGCATCCAGACCACATCCGAATGAGTTCAACTGGACAAGTTCCAGATTTTCGGTTTGGCCAACAAAAGTAGCGGCAGCATACAGTCTAGTATGGTACATCCATTGGTCGACAACCCTAAGGGGCCTTTCCACTTTCGCCAAGTGGGCTACTGCATCCTCAGAAAGCACACAAAAACCGTAGGCTTCGATGAGTTCGGGAATGCCATGATTGACCTCAGGATCAATATGATATGGTCTCCCTGCGAGCACGATTCCTTTTTTCTTGTTTAGTTTCATGAACCCAATGGTCTCTTCACCTTTTTTGCGAACGTCAGATTTATAAGCTTCAAGAGCTACATACGCATGATCGACTGCTGTGAAGATCTCATCCTTCTTGAGTCCCCACGATGACAGTTCCATTGCCAATCTTTTTTTCATTTTGTCGGGTGAATCAATTGGTAAAAATGGATGATGATACTTGAGTGTTGATGAACGCAAATTGTCGAGATTTGTATTTATTGTTTCAGGATATGATGTGACTACCGGACAGTTGTAATGATTGCTCGAATGTTCATCCTCTTTGATATTGTATGGTATGCACGGATAAAAAATTCTGTCGACTTTGCGTTTGATCAAGTCTTCAATATGGCCATGGACCAATTTTGCAGGATAGCACACACTCTCGGATGGAATCGTTTCCATCCCCAATTCATAAATTTTCTTGGAAGATCTTGTGGAGAGCTCCACCCTATAACCGAGCTCAGTAAAAAATGATGCCCAAAACGGGTAATCCTCATAAATGTTCAAAACTCTTGGAATACCAATTGTTCCACGCTTCGCTTCAGTTCTTGAAAGAACAGGGTAATCGAAAACACGCGTGAGCTTATAATCGTATAGATTGGGGAGCTTCTCTGTCGTTCTTTCAAAGCCCGCACCACGTTCACATCTATTTCCTGTGATGAAACTTCTTCCGTCTGAAAATTGATTGACGGTCAGATGGCAGTGGTTGCCACAGAGATCACAACGTTTAGAGGATGTGGATGTGGAGAAATCATCAAGTAGTTTAGAAGAAATCATAGATGTACGATGTCCATCAACAGTTTTCTCTCTTGAAATTATCGCACACCCATAAGCTCCCATGATTCCTGCAATATCTGGGCGCACAACTTCCTTACCAGCTATCTGCTCAAAAGATCGAAGAACTGCATTGTTATGGAAAGTGCCTCCTTGTACGACAATTTTTTCACCAAGATCATCTATTGAACGCATACGAATGACTTTGAAAAGAGCGTTTTTAATGACGGACATTGATATTCCCGCTGAAATATCCTCTACAGTAGCACCTTCCTTCTGAGCTTGCTTAACGCGTGAATTCATGAATACAGTGCATCTGGTTCCCAAATCAACCGGTTTGATTGAGAAGTAACCTTTTTCTGCAAAATTGGAGACTGGTAAATTGACTGAGTTGGCAAAAGTTTCAATAAACGATCCACAGCCTGAAGAACAAGCTTCATTGAGCATTATGGAATCAATGGCACCATCACGCACTCGTAGGCTTTTCATATCCTGGCCACCAATGTCAAGGATGAAGTCCACGCCAGGAAGAAAATAGTCTGCCGCTTTATAATGTGCTACAGTCTCAATCTCGCCGTAGTCAAGATTTAAAGCTGCTTTGATCAAAGTTTCACCATATCCTGTGACTGTCGCATATGCTACATATGCGTCTTTTCTCATTTGTTCGAACATGTTTTTGAGGGCTATGACACTTGTTTTGAGTGGATCACCTTCATTGGACCCATAATGGGAGAAGATGAGTCTGTTTTGGTCATCGATCAGAGCGATTTTGGTTGTGGTTGATCCCGCATCAATACCTAAATAAGTAGGTCCGCTCACCTCTTCTATTGGGTAACGCTTAACTTTGTGAATTTCATGTCGTGCTACGAATTCTGAGTATGCTTCTTCCGATTCAAAAAGTGGTTCCGGCATATCGGATGTATCTCTGGATTCACAATATATGGAAGGCATTCTGTCATATAGGCAATGTGGCTCCATATCATCTGAGGATTTTGATGAAAGTGCCGCACCAAGAGCGACAAAATATTGGGTATGATCCAGTGTGACTATATCACTCACACCTAGATTCAATGTGATTTCAAAACGTTTTTTAAGTTCAGGTAAAAATGATAAAGGACCACCTAAAAATGCAACTTTTCCTCTGATGGGTTTTCCGCATGCAAGACCACTGATTGTTTGATTGACAACGGCCTGAAGTACTGATGCGGCAATATCTTCCTTTGATGCGCCTTCATTGAGTAATGGCTGCACATCTGTTTTGGCAAAAACACCACAACGGGATGCAATCGGATAAATTTCTTTATGGTTTTTGGCAAGATTATTAAGGCCAAGTGCGTCAGTTCTGAGCAGCGATGACATTTGGTCGATAAATGAACCGGTTCCACCTGCGCATGTTCCATTCATCCGTTGTTCAACCGACGTTCCAAAGTACATGATTTTTGCATCTTCGCCACCGAGCTCAATGGCGACGTCAGTATCCGGCGCATATTTCTTTATAGCTTTTGTGCAAGCTACCACTTCTTGGATAAAAGAAACTCCAAGGCTTTCAGCAAGACTCAAACCAGCCGAACCTGTTATCATGAATTTTAGAGTCGCAGTGCTGAACAACTCATGAACTTCATCAAACAATTCAGTAACGGTCTTCTTTATGTCGGAAAAATGTCTACGATAATCTTTGAATACTATAATGTCTTCTTCATCCAATACAATCATTTTAACAGCGGTAGATCCTACATCTAACCCTACATTCAACCTTCGATTCATTCTACACCTCATAAGATGCAATACAATAATAATGATAAAAAGAAACTATAACTATTATAATCCTTTTTAGAAAAAATGAAATAAAATTTCTGTGAATTAATTAAAGAAAATGCTAAAACCCAATGGGTTAGAGCATTTTCTTTTCTATTTTCTGCGCCAGTACAGATAATGCATTTTGATTTGGATTGACTTCATTCGGAAGACTTATGAATTCAAGGGCAATGTATGTGTCCTCTATCTGTCTGGAATGTATGAACTCTTCACATAACTTCCTGTAGTAGTTTGAAACTGTGTCTTTAAGTTGTTCTGTCCTTTTTGGCAATATGATCAGGATACCATTGGCACTTTGGTTGATCATCTGATCGTCTGAAGACAGTGTTTCTTCAATGTGTGTATTGAGTGTTCGGAGTATCGCCATATCTTTGATGTTGACGCCTTCATTGCCGTCAAACTTCTTATGATATATGATGATGAGTCCCATTAACATCTCATAGCCCTCACGAACAGCCTTTTTAACCGCTGAGTATATGACATTGTCCACCTGTTTTGGTGAGTAGTCAGGGATGGATTTAGAGTTCTCAACGGCAGCAATATGATTTAGAAGCTTGAATCTAAGGTATTCATCATCATAAGGTTTGAGAATATAGTCCACGGCTCCAACTTTGATGCCTTGAACGAATGATTTTCTAGTGTTTAATCCTGTTATGATTATGATCAATAGGTTTGGATTCAACTCTTTGATTTTATTGATCAAATCAAATCCGTCTTCAGATCCGAGTTTGACATCTACTATGGCAATATCGATACTCATTTGGGGGTTATTCATCCTATTGATGGTTTCGTGTACTGTAGAGGTCGTATGAACTTCAACTGGAACAGATTCCAGGAGTTTTTTTATTCGATAAGATGTTGTTGTGTTGACATCAACAATCATGATATTTGTCATTTGCGCCCCCTATGTCACATTTAATAGTTTATTTTTTTTTGATCCTGAGTGCCGTGGTTTCCATATCATTGTAACCTTTGAAAGCTAGTTTTCTTTCGACATCCTCTTCAATAAGTGTTTTTACAAGCACGCTTACGGGCACTCCAAGAAACATACCAAGCAATCCAAATGTTGCTCCACCGACAGTTACCGCCAAAATAATCCAAAATGCGTTCACTCCGACGGAATCCCCAAGAATGAAAGGTCCAATCACCAAACCATCCAATTGTTGGATGATTAAGATGATCAGAAGCATCCATAAAACGCTGACTGGATGAGATGGATTGGCGACAAAAGTGATTATTCCCGCGGGCACGGCACCAATGAAAGGTCCAAAATATGGGATCATATTTGTAATTCCTATAATCAATGCAATAAGTAGAGCATATTCAAAATTGAAAATTCTAAATATTAGATATGCTAAAATACCTATAATTGTGCTATCCAGCAACTTACCTAGAAAAAAGGCTTTAAATATCTTGTTGGCGAGTTTGAAAGTATAAAAAATTTGATCCGTCTTTTCATCTGTGAAATATGCATAAGCCATACGTTTGATTCTAGCAACCAAATCTTTCTTTTCACCAAGCATATAAATTGAAATGACAAAAGAAACAATAATGGAAATCACACCTGAAGTGATCTTTTGAATTTCAGACACGATCATTAAAATCGCTGTACCGGTGGCATTGGTCAGTTTCTGTAAGATTGGCGTTACTGTATCAATTAAGGCTTGTTGAATCTCATTCAAATAAAAATTATCAAAATCAAAATTTTTCAAATATTCAAGATTGAAGTCCACTTTGCCGATGGCGTTGATCAGCGATGCCACTGCATTCAATACTCCCGGAACAATAACAACGCCTAGTAGTATCAATGTGATGATGACGATGGTCATTGTAATCAAAATGGAGAGTGATCTTGGCACTTTCAGTTTTTTCTCAAAAAATCGGACTATATAGTCCAAAATATAGGCGAAAACAAAAGCGGATAGTACCGGTGATATACCAGCAGATATGATTTTCCAAATAGATGTATGTGATATCAAAAGGAAGACAATTGTTGCCACTGCAACCCATTTGACCAATAGTCCAATTTTTATATCTTTAGGATTCATTATGCACCTCAATCGGTTTTTGATATCTATATTATACAATAGATTCTATGCGGATAGTAGCAATAGTTGCATAAAAAAATATCGGTTTACATAATTGTATTATGCAAACCGATATGTCTTAATATCTGCTATCAGAATCTGTTCCACCTGTTACAATAGAAACCGATGATGATGCTCCAATTCTAGTTGCTCCCGCTTCAATCATTTTCAGAGCGGTCTCATAATCCCTGACTGCACCGGAAGCTTTCACTTCCATTCCGTCACCAACTATGGATTTCATTAGTTTTACGTCAGCTTCAGTAGCTCCACCCGTGCTAAAACCAGTTGAGGTCTTAACAAAGTGTGCTCCTGCACTTTTTGCAAGTTCACAAGCTTTGATTTTCTCAACCTCGCTTAATAGACAAGTTTCCAGAATCACCTTCAAAACAGCTTTTCCTTTGATCGCCTCAACCACTGTCGCGATATCTTTTTCAACGTAATTGAATTTCCCGTCTTTTAATGCGGATACATTGATGACCATGTCGATTTCGTCCGCACCATCAACGACAGCCTTCAAGGCTTCTTGAGCTTTTATTTCTGTAGTGTTGGCACCGAGGGGAAATCCGATGACTGAAGTCACTTTGACTTCAGAACCCTTCAATTGGTCCGCTACAAGTGAAACAAAATATGGGTTGATACACACCGAATAAAAATTATGTGCCTTTGCTTCGTCACATACTTGAATCACTTCAGCTTCAGTGGCGTTTGCTTTCAAGATAGTGTGATCGATGTATTTCGCTAAGTTCATTTCATCACCTCATTCGTTTTATCAGTTCAATCATAACGAATTGATACCCAACCGTCAAACGAAAAACACGTTTTTTATTAAATATTCACAAGCTATTTTTCATAAACACTTGGTTTTAACGTGGCAATATAAGGTAAGTTTCTATATTTTTCAGCATAATCAATTCCATAACCCACTATGAACTCATCAGGAATCTGATAACCGACATATTTAACATCAAGATTGGCAATACGCCTTTCAGGTTTATCTAGAAGAGTACATATTTCAAGGCTTCTAGGATTTCTTGATTTGAAATTTTCTATCAGATATTTCAATGTCAGACCTGTATCAATAATATCTTCGACAATGATGACATCCTTTCCTTCGATGCTATAATCCAAGTCCTTCAATATTTTTACCACACCTGAGCTTTCTGTTGAATGTCCATAACTAGAAGCCGCGATGAAATCAATTTGAATAGGAAAATGAATTTTTCGCATAAGGTCACACATAAAGACATTTGCACCCTTCAAAACTCCGATCAATAACAAATCCTTACCTTCGTATGCTGTTGAAATTTCATCGGCAAGTGCCTGTACACGTTCCCGCAACATTTCTTCAGAATACAATACATCTTTTACATCGTTTTTCATCATATACTCCTTGACTTATATTTCCTTAATAAACTACTTTAATATGATATCACAAATTTTACAGGATAAAAATGAATTCTTTGTCACCAAATTGTAGCTTATCACCATTGACCAATTCCACCGGTCCTTTTATGACTTGTCCGTTATGGAAAGTTCCATTGCTGGAATCTAGGTCTTCCAATGTGAAATCAAGTTTCTTTTTGTATATGACCGCATGTTTTCTACTGATGCTCGAATCTTCGATTTGTATGTTGCATTCGTCACTTCTGCCAAGGATGTTGTGATGAAAATGAATTTCATGAAATCGGGTTGGGTCATCAGCATGCAAAAGACAAGATTTTCTCGATTTTTGAATTGTTTTTGTTTCAAGTGTGCTGTGCGGCTCTTCTTTTGGAATCAATAAAAATTTCCATAAGCCACTACTCTTTTTCTTTTTTTTCTTTTTATGAAACAGTGCACAAAATCCATTGAGATCAAAGGAGTCATGACGAAGCTCCAATAACAACTTGGTGTCATTGTCAAAAATATGAGGGGATTCAATGAAGATATGTCTGTAAAAGTTCAATTCTTGAAGTGGGTCTTTTTTTGTGCCGGGCAAATAAATGAATTGATAATCATTTGTTACTGAATCATACCAAACCTCATCTACGCTGAAGTTCAAGTTTTGTGAATTAAGCATATAGGTAGCCAACCTAATTTTTAACTGGATGATTTTGTTCAATAGGTCTTGATATCGATTGATATCATAATAATTTCCATTCACAAGGTCTTTGACTTTTTTAGAGTTGACTGGCTCCTCGTAAGTTAGTGAATAGTGTCCATATTGGGTTGTTTCAACAGATTTTGGCTTGAGCAAACCTTCAATTTTTGCATTTGAAATCATGTCGATCTCAAATGAATTACAATCAGATTTATTAATGAGAAATCGCATCATGGGTTAGTAAATAGTGTATCTATTTGATTGTTTGATTTGATTCCTTCAGTGAGTTCCATAAAAAAATCCACTGCGAAAGTTCTGAACAGAAATGCCAAGCCAATTAAAACTGCTATGATAATAACGATTTCTATGGTTCCCATACCTTTTTCCTCTTTGATGAACAATTTAAGCATTCAGCCTCCTAAAAAATTATTATAATGGGTGAAACTACTATTACAATCACGCTGATTAGTGACAGCATAAGCAAGAAAGTTAGTTGAATGCTGACTTTTTCGGATTTTTTCTTAAACTCACTCGTTTTTTCCATCCAAAGTTCTTCATACAACTTGTTTATTGCAAACACCAGATTTGAATTTCCTGTCTTGTGAGTCTGATTGATGAGCCGCGTCATTCTCCAAACCTTATCACTGGATTCAATCAAGGAAAAATGATTCAATCCACTAATTGCACTTTGCCTCAATTGAGATTGATGTATTAGTTCTGGTGCGTAGTGGGCTGATTTGATGGCAAGTTGAAGCGATTCCTCAAGCGTCATTCCGCTGTTCAGGTTTAGAAGCAATGATTGGAGAAAATCGGTTTGATTTTTTTCGAAATCACTCAAGGGCTTTGTCTTGAGTTTTGCCTTGATCAATTGATTGTCAATTCTGGAGTTGAGTTCTTTTATGATAAGCATAGTTATCCTTCCAATTTGATTTTTACGATATGATCTGAAGTGATTTTCATCAGAATTAAAATTCCAAAAGCGAATATCATGATCAGTCTTCCAGGTATTGACGTATATAAAATGGATAAATATTGGCTGGAAGTCAGTTTGATGAATCCAATTATCCCAAGTGGCGCCATACATAGTATCATTTGTTCAAGCTTCTTTTGAAACAGTATCAACTCGACTTCCGATTGAGTCTTACTTTTCAAATAAAGCAAATCTAGCGTTATATTGACTATGTATGAAGATTGAGAACCCGCAAGTAAGGCTTGAAGCATCAATTTTTGAAAAGACTCAGTCTCCTTTATGGGATAATGTTCATATAGAACCTCAAACATTTTTTGATCCGTGCCATTGAATACAATTATATTTTGCATGGCCTTCATACTTAAACATAAGTGTTCAGGATGGCTCTCATCGTTAGCATCAAACTTCATAATGGCATTTTTGAAGCTATATCCAACTGACAAATAGGTGTTCATATGATTAAGGAATTCCATAAAAGAATTGAATGTTGAAGCATAGGAATCGGAACGATAACATTTTTTCTTTAGAAGCAGAATAATGATCAACAATAAAGCAATAATCGACAATAAAGTGCTATCAAAGAAAAACTTGACTCCAATCGGGTAGAACATCACGTCCAACAATACGTTCTTTATGTTGATTTCATCTAACGAGAGCATTTGAATACCGCCTAAATTTTTCTTTTTGTTGCACTTTCCCTATGAGGGCGTCTAAATTACAATAGCTGGATTCGTTTTGACTGTAAATTTCATTCAATGTGTAGTCGTCCCTATTTTTAATGACTTCAGAAATGTTGGTCAATCTTCTTGTGCCTTGCGAAGTCCGCTCCACGAAAATCAAAAGATCTATAGCCGAGATGATTTGCCTTCTGAGAAGTTGATGATGAATAGGGCTGTGGCTACTTGAAATCACTTCCAAGCGTGTCAACATATCATATGAGGAATTACTATGCCCAGTTGAAATCGAACCCTCATGTCCTGTATTCATGGCTTGTAGCATGTCTATGACCTCACAGCCTCTGACCTCTCCAACAATTATACGATCTGGTCTCATCCTTAGTGCATTCTTGATCAAATCAGACATTGCAATGGGATGGTCTATATTTTGGTTGGTTCTCGTTTCAAGAAAAATAGCATTTGGAATATGGTTAATTTGAATCTCTGAAGCATCCTCAATAACAATAATACGCTCACTCTCGTTGATGTATGATGTCAAACAATTTAATAGTGTTGTTTTTCCGCTCCCCGTTCCCCCACAAATGAAGAGATTAAATCTAGATTTGATGCACAGTTCCAAAAATGAGGCGACGTCTTCTGTAAACATTCCGACTTGGATGAGTTCGTGTGGCTCATTGAAAACCTGGTTGAATTTTCTGATTGTGACCATCGGACCGTCTATGGCCACTGGATCCAAAATAACATTGACACGAGATCCGTCTTTTAGTCTGGCATCCATCAAAGGGTTTCCGTAATTCACTTCCCTCCCTACTTCAGTTGCGATTTTTTGAATCCATTGATGAATATGTTGTTGATCCGAAAAATAGATATCGGTTTTTAGAATTTTTCCTCTTTTCTCAACGAAAATCTTGTTTGGTCCATTAATCATGATCTCGGAAATATCAGAATCATCCAAGAGGGGCTGAATAATATCGTATTTCAAAATTGCATTAATCAACTTTTCTCGTACTATGAATTTTTCTTCTGTGTTCATGGACTCATTTGTTTGGATGGTTTTAGTGATTTTTTCCATAATATGAGGGGTTTCAAAATGCGCAAGATCGTTTAAAATTTCTACTTTCAACTGATTGATCTTTTCGTAGGTCATTTAAGCCTCCTTGGTCCAAATCATATGATCAGAGAGATTGAACTGCTCATAAGCCTTGGTGGATACATTAAGACTGATCATTTTTTTGTTGCCTATAATTTTCTTGATGGAAGTGTCAAATCTGATGTGGTCGTTATCTGTTTTTTCATGAACACAAATAATCAGATCTGAAAAGTTCAGCAGCATCAAATCAAGTGGTCCTTTGAGTTTGTCTATACGGACAATGGTGTCACGACTTTTTTTAAGTGTATCCATCATGGGTTTGATGAATTTGATGGGTGGATCGAGCAAATCCATGATCGTCGTTATTGGATAAAGAATTTTCTTCTTGGCGCTTCCATAAAACTTCAAAAGATCCGTCTCATTCTTATCCAAGATTTGGATCAATGACAAGTCGCAATTAGGATTGTATGAAAAATCAATGAAGTTGCAATTGGGGTAAGTATTCATGATTTGCTCAAATAGAACAGCTTCCCCGATAATTGTGACCACCAGATGATCACGATCAAAAATAGCGGAACAGATTGCTTCAATAGGCTGATACTTTGAAATGTATATCGGATTTCCATTTGTTTGATTATTATCCCCCATGCAAATACATCTAAAAATCTTATCTGCCAATAAAGTTGTAAGTTCATACTCATGACAGCTCATATCAATGATCACTGTGTCATTGTCATTCAAGATGAGCTGTTCCAAAGTGCGGATATATTGAACATGCACTCCATTTGATGCGATATGGTGATGTAATTTTTTATTGTAATCGGATGCTAGAATATACAACATAATATCTCCTAAAATATGGATATAAATATATTATATACCATTTATTTTATTTTACAAGTATTTCCAATAAAAAAAGTCCTAATCTGATCTATGATCAAATTAGGACTTTTTTTATTTACTTTATACGTCCGTAAGGATATTTTTTTTTAAAAATCTTTTCATTTCTGTTCCATAAAACCAATCCATAGAGTATACCGAATAGAATAAAGAAAACAAATGAGTAGATGGCTTGAAACCAGGTGAACAAATTACCTAAACCTCCTATTTTTCCAAGGATCATCATGATTACCCAGTATAATGCGAAAGTGCTTGCTCCCCATGTCAACAAACCGAATCGGAGTATGAAATGCCATTTGCCTTCATCCCGCTTGATTTGCCAATTTTCAAAAATTTGATTTTCATAATCTTGTCTTCTTTGTTCACGTTTTGTCATGTTCACCTCTTAAACAGGATGTGTTTTTTCCTCATTGTTTACCAAATCACTATCAATTTTATATTTCTGTGCCTGTCTATACTTGAAATAATCGAGAGCAACAGGTGGGAACAAGATATATGAAAGTACATCCTCTTCCTCTTCAATGAACTCCTTGATTTTTTCTCTTTCAGTTATAAGTTGAGAAGGAATCAAATCAGCAGGTCTACATGTGATTACTTCTTGGTCGCCAATGATTTTTTTAATGATCTCAGGACTGATGTCGACCGTCGGCTTGCCATACATACCTCTGACGTATTCTTTGACTTCCTTAGGTACCATCTTATAGCGCTCTCCCATAACCACATTCAAAACTGCTTGTGTGCCGACGATCTGACTTGTAGGTGTCACAAGTGGTGGGAAACCGAGATCTTCACGAACACGTGGGACCTCCTTCAGTACGTCCTCATATTTGTCAAGAGCATTTTGAGCTTTAAGTTGTGAAACCAAATTGGAAAGCATACCACCTGGTACCTGATATACCAATGTATTGATATCCACTCCAAGAATTTTGGGGTCCATTAGACCTGACTCTATTGCTTTTTCGCGGATTGGTGCGAAATACTCAGTGATTTTGTCAAGCTTGATGAGATCAAGTCCTGTATCATATTCAGTTCCAGCAAGTGCTGCCACAAATGGTTCCGTAGGTGGTTGGGAAGTACCAAGTGCAAACGGTGATATTGCAGTGTCTATGATGTCTACGCCAGCTTCTATGGCTTTCAAGTAAGCCATACTTGCAAGACCACTTGTGTAATGCGAGTGAATTTCGAGAGGAATACTTGTATTTGCTTTTATCGCCTTTACAAGTTCCTCGGTACCATAAGGAGTCAATAGACCAGACATGTCTTTGATACAAATTGAATCCGCACCCATGGACTCCATGTCTTTTGCGAGATTGACATAGGTTTCAACGGTATGCACTGGACTTATGGTGTAAGAAATGGCCGCTTGTGCGTGTCCGCCTTCTTTTTTAGTGGTGTTTAAAGCTTTTTCAATGTTCCGCAGATCATTAAGTGCATCGAAAATTCTGATGATGTCAATCCCGTTTGAAATGGATCTTTTTACAAACTCTTCAACGACATCGTCGGCGTAATGCTTGTAACCTAGTATATTCTGTCCACGTAGCAACATTTGCAATTTGGTGTTTTTAACATTTTTACGAATAATACGGAGTCTTTCCCAAGGATTCTCATTCAGATATCTTAAAGAGGAATCGAAAGTGGCTCCTCCCCAGCACTCAAGTGCATGATAGCCAACAGCATCAAGAGACTCCAGAATTGGAATCATTTGCTCTGTTCTCAGACGGGTTGCAATCAAGGATTGATGTGCGTCCCTTAAAATTGTTTCAGTTACTTTTATCGCAGCCATTACTAACCTCCTAGAGTTATTCACCAAAAGTTTAACATGAGTATAAAAAACTGTACAGTTTTTTTAAAAAGTGATAGTATTATTATAGCTAATTTAATTAAAACAATTCCCGATTTACTTAAATAATAATAGGAGTCAAACCTATGGATACAACTGATTTGCGCATATTGAAAATTCTTCAGAATGATGGCCGGATATCGATGAAAGAGCTTGGTCAGCGAGTGAATCTCACATCCCCGGCAGTATCTGAACGCGTCAAAAGATTAGAGGAAAATGGTGTCATCGAAGGATACACAGCCATTGTCAACCCCAAAAGACTCAACCTTTATGTTGAAGCCATCGTTCATGTGGGAATGAAGGTAAGCGCTCACGCCCGATTCAAGAAATTCACTAGTGAAGAGCCCTCCATCATCGAATGCCATCACGTCACCGGTGAAGACTGTATGACTGTCCGAGTGGTGTGTAAAAATACTCATGAACTTGAAGATATTTTGGATAAGATTCAGGCAATAGGCAGCACCAAGACTTCAATCATATTGTCAAGCCCGTTAAAGAGAAAAGCTATTTTGCCATATTCGGAAGAAAAAATCTAAAAAAAACCTCTAGTCAATACTAGAGGATATAGGGGGGAAATATAATATTCTTACCTTGAAATTTTCATCTCAAGATTATAAATATATACCCTATCCTCTTCAAATTACGCATATAAATCATATTTATTTCCGTTAGTAGAGTTCATAATGATAGCCTGTGAAGGCATATTGGACTGCTAGCGGAAATTTGTTTTTAAGCCTTATATATCCGTCAATTCCAGTACAATGATTAAGATAAAGCTTTTCAATACCAAACACATCAAATCTATCAAGATGTTGATCCAATTGGTCCAAAAGAGCACCACCGAAGTGCATGCCACCTGATACTGAGTGTATTTTCTCATGATTCAACTTTTCATAAGCTGTCTTTAATATGTTGAGTATGCCTTTGTGAGAACAACCTGTAAACAAATGGTTCTTATTACGCTCATTGATGAGCATGAACAATTCATCGGCAAAAGGATCCTGAAGGAAACTCATTTCAGACTTTTCAAAAAAATCACCTTCAGAAACCAAATCGTGTGTGTATTCAAAAATTCCAGTAATCAGTTTGACACCGGGGAATATCTCGGTATCCTCATCCAAAAACACAAAGGAATTTGAGTACTCGTCTAAATTTTTCTTCAGTGAAAATCCTACAAATTTCTTTACAGCTCCATGTACACTGTATTTTTCACTCAAAGCGCGTTGCTTCAAATATATGGTCGCATGGTTGTTCACTTCAAGGAACGATTCCAATCCTCCACAATGATCATAATGTCCATGGCTGATTATGACCGCATCGACATCATTCAAATCTTCGGCCAGATAATTTGCGTTATGGATAATCGCACCAGTTTGACCTGTGTCAAAAAGAATGGTTTTATTTTTCACTTTAATCAGAAATGATAACCCATGCTCCGCAGTTAAACCTTCGCCATAGACCAAGTTGTCGATGAGCGTCAATACTTCCATAATAAAAACCCTCCCATGTATGGCTTATATTCAATAGAGAATTGCTTTGATCAATTTCCAAGTGACATTTTGCTGATCATCAATCTGATACTCCAGAAGAGCATGCCCCAATATATGACCGTCCTCAAAGTAACCGAGAACCCACTCGTTGTTTATAATTCTTGACTCTGTAGGCCACCATTTCATGGTACCACCCAGTACGCCATCATATGGAATCAAGTCATTTTCGTTGCTTAAAGTATCAAGCAGTTCTTCGGGGGTTTCAAATCCATTGTTTTTAAGCTGTACCATCACAAAATCAAAAGGTATGATTGCTGAAACAACTTTGCTCTCCAGGGTTTCGATTTCTAGTTTGAGTTGTTCAGTTTCCTGCTTTTTCTCAATAATCAACGAAGTGACATCATTCACCAATCGTTCTTTTTCAGCATTCAACAACCTATTTTCCGTGGCCAGACGCTCTTTTTCTTTGGTGAGGGCGTCCAATTCGACCTCATGTCCTTCGATGTTGTTTTGATAGACAATCAACTGCACTACATTGATTGTGGCTAAAAGGACCACAACTATGACAACTCCTAAAATATGTTCTTTTAACCAATTCATTACAATCTTCATGGAACCACCTCCACTCTACTCTTATCATAGCACAAATTTGAATAGAGTTAAGCGATTTAACAATACTGTAACGTAAGATCTAACGATTTTTATACGATAAAATATTCATGGCATAATAAGCATCAAATGTAATGCTTTTCGATCGCACATCAGTGGCGGTTTCGACACCGATATACCTGTAATGCCAAGGTTCATACATATATCCGGTTATGTTTTCCATATTTTGGGGATATCTTAAGATATAGCCGTATTTGTGTGCATTTTCCTGAAGCCATTTGAAAGCCTTAGTATTTTCAAATGCTTGTGAAACATCGTTGATGTCAATTGCAAGTCCTGTTTCGTGTTCGGAATGTCCTGGTCTTGCTGAGTAACGGTCGGCATTTTTTTCACCATTGTTGGCTTTGTATTTGTTGTAAAGATATGCCTGAAATTCATTTGAACGGTAGGCGGAAATGATTTTCAGCGATATTCCCTCTTCCTTTGCATGATCGGACATATCAATGAATGCATTCAGCGCATCTCGATCAAGATCGTATGCCTTACCATCATTGACATGATATTCAGCAGGCACTTTTTCAAGGTTTTGAGGTGTGAAGTCACTCGGTAATTGGTAGAATTTGTTGCAAAGCACCAGCAAATCATCCGGCACTTCAATCTCAACGATATGGGTATAAAAATCATAATCTAAATTCATATTGACTTTCATGACAATCTCTTCGACCGAAAACGTGGGGTTGTCCAGCGCGTATGCCTTATAGCGTTCCATTCTGGAATCCATAAAAAATGAAACAGTTTTATAGTTCAACAGTTCCGGTTGCGGTTTCATTTCGACCTCCACTTCTGTTTCTGTTTCCGTTTCGGTGACCGGAGGAATTGGGTGTTCCACTTTAACCTCTTTTTCTGTTTCATCAACAACAACTTCATCCACTTCAGTATTATCAGTGTCTTCACTGTTTCCGGGGATCACAGGGGTCACAGAATCACCGTTCACATCGACAATTATGGGCGTCTCAACTGCAATGGGTGCCTTAAATTTCAGAACCACAGATCTGACTGCGATGCCCAGAACAAGTATAATGGCTACACCGATTAGGATTAGTGTCAATCTACGTAAAAACAGGGTATTCATATGCACCTCGATTTATTTCGAACTAATTGGTTTAATCAAATCTTTTATGACCTCTCCGGCGATGATCAGACCCGCTACAGAGGGTACGAAAGCGATGCTGCCAGCGATAGTTCTTTTACGGTTGAGCGGTTTTTCCACCACTCCTGTGTCTATGGGTTTCATCGCCTCTTCTTTCGAGTAGACGACCTTGAGTTTTTTCACTCCTCGAGCCTTCAGTTCCTTGCGCATGACTTTTGCAAGTGGACAGACCGATGTTTTGTGGATGTCCGCAACCTCAAACCTGGTGGGATCCAGTTTGTTTCCTGCTCCCATACTGCTCATGATCGGGACTCCGGCTGCGAGGGCCTTTTCCACTAAGAGCAGTTTCGAAGAGACCGTGTCAATGGCATCCACGACATAATCGAATTTTGAAAAATCAATGGAGTCCGCATTTTCCGCATTGAAAAAGCTACAATTCGCTTCCACGATCGCATCTGGATTGATTTCAAGAATTCTCTCTTTCATGACTTCGACCTTTACTTGGCCGATAGTTTTATATGTTGCTATAATCTGGCGGTTGATATTGGTGAGTGCCACAGTGTCATTATCAAAAAGGTGAAACTTTGAAATCCCCGTTCTAGCAAGTGCTTCAGCGGTAAATGAACCTACTCCGCCCACTCCGAAAATTGCTACGGTGGATTGTTTTAAAAGTGCCACACCTTCTTCTCCTATCAGTAGTTCAGTTCTTGAAAACGCGTTTAGCATGTTTCCTCCTCATAGCTTGTTATTCAATAGTTTTTTCGACTTATTATAACATATTCATACCCCTATTCCCAATCAAAGCTTGAACAGAATCCATTTGCAACTGTCGATTTCATATTTGATTAGGATTATTTTTTCTGTGTTTTGAATGACACATTGACACGTAAAAACAATCCTTTCAATAATATAAAACAAACGCGCGTTCTATTTATATTATATAGAACACACGTTCGATTGTAAAGAGTCAATTGAATTTTATGGTCATCACGTATTGATAATCTTTGATTTCAGGCGTTTCAACAATGGTGAAAGATGGAGTAAACCCTTTTACCAGTGCTGCGATATAAAGATGAAAAAGACCAATGCCCACATCGATGCGATTCAATCTTTCGAAAATCAGACCTTTGAAAATATTTTGGCGTATGCGATAAATATGGATACTTTCCTCAGCATCGACATAAAGCCAAGGTTGACTGTTGGTCGCGGAAGGAGCAAGCCTTGCCAGTTCAATAAGTTCTTTGTACTGTTCACCCTTATGAATCTTGTTGAGAGGAAATCTACTGAACTGGGTGACAGAGGTTCTGGGTTCGAAAATTTCAGGTGTTCCAAAAGCATAGGCGATGATGAACTCATGACTTTTATTAAAACCTGCAGATTTTGAAGGTTTGGCCATTCCTAGCCAGCAACCACCAAGCCCCAGTGTGGGTAAAAACAAATCCAATTGTTGTAACATGAATCCAGCATTTTCAAGATAATTGCCTGTTGGTTCAGAGGCCACAGTCATATAATAAGGCGCTTTGATTGAAAACAGCTTCCCCATTGCCTCATTAGGTGTTCGAGTAAAAGAAACTTCAATTTCTGAATCCATTGGTACCAATTGTTGAATAAACTGATCGATTTTTTGAAGTGTTTCAGCATCTAGGGCGTCCATTTTATATTGACGTACGGATTTTCTTTGAGTGATCTGATTGTAAAGCGCATCTGCTTTTTGCATGATTTCCTCCTGGAAATAAATAATATGATTAAGCTTGGTTACAAGCATAATTGGTGATTCTAGTCCTCTATATTAAAAGAATATGATAAAATGAGTGAAGATATATGTTTTATAAAAACCTGGCAAATGTATACCAGCATGTTTTTCCTGCAGCGGGAAAAGTGGATTTCTTGGCAGATTTGTTCAAACCCCATGGAATGATTCTAGACGTAGGGCGTTCAGATGGTCGTGTCGCACTCAGTCTTTCAAAGCTCGGATTCGACGTGGAAGTCATTGATCTCAGCGAAGATATGATTCGTGTGGCCAAAGTCGTCAGCGAAAAAAACGAACGATTCAGAGTGCGGCTCATGGATATGCAAAATGTTTCTCAGCACTACCCCGCAGGACATTTTGACCTTTTTCCCAATCCTAATATATCACTATCAGGTGGATAATTCCAGTTGAACTTACTACAGCATAAATGTACAATTGATTTATATTAAATATCAGGAGGTCCCATGTTGTTGAATCTCATTCGTGAACTCACAGACGCCTTTGGTCCATCAGGGTTTGAAGAGGATGTCGTTCGTGTCATACATAGATATAGCGATCCTTTCAATTTTAATGTGGATGCAATGAACAATGTCTATCTGTCCCTCAAAAGTAATAATGGAAAAAAGCCAGTTCTCATGCTGGACGCCCATACCGATGAAGTCGGTTTCATGGTTCAGAGTATCCATGCGAATGGTCTAATCTCGATTGCAACCCTAGGAGGTTGGGTAATGAACAATATTCCAGCCCACACCGTGAACATCAAGACGCAATCAAAGAAGATGGTTCGTGGCATCGTCGCCTCAAAACCGCCCCATTTCATGAGTGATGCTGAAAAAAACGCTCCACTACAGATAGAAAATCTTATGATTGATGTGGGCTGCACCACACGGGATGAAGTCATCACAAGTCTTGGAATCCAAGTCGGCGATCCGATTGCACCTGAAGTCAACTTTGAATTTAACGAAGCGACCGGTGTTATTTTTGGAAAGGCTTTTGACAATCGTCTTGGAACAGCTGCAGTAATTCAAACCATGAGACAACTTTCTGAAATTGAAGATCTGCCCTATGACGTCATCGGCGCACTTGCCAGTCAGGAAGAAGTCGGCACTCGTGGTGCGATGGTCACCAGTCAAGTTGTTAAACCGGATATTGCCATTGTTTTTGAAGGTTCACCTGCAGATGATTTGTATTTTGATTCTCATACATCACAATGCGCCTTGAAAAAAGGTACACAAATCAGACATATGGACGCAAGCTATGTGAGTCACAGGCGTCTTATTGACTCCGCCAAGGCTATCGCAAATGCAGAGGGTATTCCCTTCCAAAGCGCTGTCAGACGAAAAGGAGGTACAAACGCGGGGCGAATTCATATGCAAAACAAAGCAGTCCCTGTTTTGGTTCTGGGCATTCCATCCCGATATGTGCATACCCATTACAATTATGCCGCCATGGAAGATTTTAATGCAACTGTAAACCTTGCAAAAGCTATTGCTATGAATATTGATCCCGACTCGCTGAAACTTAAGTTTTAAATACAAAGTACCGAGCTTGATTCTCTGTCAAGAAAGAGGCATGACGGAGCATGAGTTCGAATTTCAGATTGCTCTTGTCACTTAAACCAAGTGAATAATCGATGAGATCTCATATGCCTTCGAGTGTAATATATGTCAGTTCAGGGACCAGTATAATTTTCGGAGTTGTAATGGGCACATAATATGTGTAAACTACTTTATTGATTGACTTACTCATGATAAAACAAAACAACTTGACTATTTATTGGAGGTTCGACAGTTATGTCCGTTGATTTTTTGAATTACATAAACATATTGAGACATGAACCTATTAAAAATTTGAATAATCTTTGTGATTTCTTGCTTGAGATTTCATTGGAGATCTCGGGGAGTAAAGCGGGATTTGTCCTAGCTAAAGATCAACTTGATGCTGACTATGTACTCTATTCAAAAAAGGGTGATCTGACTGATCCGTTTCAAAAGATTTCTATGATTGAAGAGAAGGATTCTTATGTGGAAGCTATGATATCAATAGCGAATACACTTGATGTGGAAAAGGTTGAGCTGATTCGAAGCATCGCATGGATAGCTTATGGTCAGATGACTCAGAATAGACTGATCAGACGCCTCAGGAAGAGTGAGTGCATTTTCAATTTAACTTTTGAACAAGTAAATAGTGGACGCTGTGTCACTGACCTGGAAGGTTACATACTTGAAACCAACCAAAAATTTTGTGATATTATCGGGTATACCCAGGAAGAAGCTTTAGGACTTAGAATTAAAGATTTGACTTTTCCAGATGATTGGAAACTGGATGTTGTTTATAAAGATCAACTATTTAGAGGAGAAGTTCCTTTTTTTTCAATGGA
>JACUUV010000129.1 GCA_014859095.1 Clostridia bacterium
ATACCTTCAAGTGCGGAACCGACAACTTCTTCTGCGGTAACGAGGTTGATGGAACATTGTGCAATGATGGTGCCAAGGAAATTCTGGAAATTAGTTCATCCGAATGTGACGCTTTGATTGCAGCAGTCAACACCGACGGAGTCGACCCCTACAAGACCAAGTGCCCCAACGGCAGAGCTATCTCTCACTACGTCATCTACGATTGCCGTGGAACCAGCGGAACGAAGTACGAGCTGGACAAGGATGGCAAGGAGATCGCCGTAACATGCAGCCGAAGGAAGCTCCGCGGCAGCGGCCTTTTCTCCTTCTCTTAAGTGATGGTGGTGAAGACGGCGGTTGCAAAGGCGACATGCCCACAATGAAAGCTATCCAGGATCTGTATCAATAGCCGCACGCAAATTGCATATTCCAAATTAGATAAATATGATAAACAAAAACATGACCAGCAACGATTCATGACAGCCCTTTCGTCGTTCCGGTTTCCTGGAACCATCCTCATTCAACCTGGACTAGTCTGCTCACCGTACCCATTCCTTTTGCAGGTTGCTTGTTCCTGGTGCCGGTTGATTGTCGCCTCATTTCGGACACCAGCATGGTTGCTGTCTCAACAGTCCACTGTTTTCTGAGCTCTATTCGAAATGAGTTTTGACATGATGCCATAGCTTCGTCCCCTGTCACGATATCAGAAAGCAATGGCATGAAGATGTAGGTTAGGTTTCGGATGAATCTTTTATCCATTTTGTCGAGGAACACCACAGCGGCGTCGATTTCTCGTGGAATAAGACAACTGCAAGCATTTGCTGAAATAGAAGCGAGGCCAGTGCAGAGAAAAGGGATGCAGAGAAAATTGAAGATACCTGCGCCAGAGCCTCCTGCTCTGGAATGACATCTGAATCAAGCAATCTTACACTGGAAAGGAAGAAACACTTTCGATGTGTGAAAAGATTCCGAAGTGGAACTGTTACCGCCGCCGTGTAGCAGTGATTCACAATGCCGTCCATCAAGTCCTCAGACGCCACTCCAGATTACTTCGCGGATCGTATTCATGTGATCTCTGAGTCCAGAAAATCGTCCATCTATGGCATTCGATCAAACTGCGCCAACTGCCAGCCCTGTTGTTATGTTTAAATAAAAGATGATATCGGTCTAAAAGCCTTTGACAGAAATGATCGGTCAGTCGTCTTTGTTCAAAGCCGGAATTGCAAACCCGGGCTTGTATGGAGTCCAAAGGAATTTTCGTAACGTTGACAGCAAATCACGAGACATGTCCCATAAAAAATCGAATGAGATTTTGTATATGCTCCCGTCGTAGCCTCGAGTACCACACCACACAGTGGAGTGGAAACTCTGTCGTACGACTCCTCTGAATTTCGCTACCTTCATCTGATTTGTCACCATCGTTGCTTGATTTCTTGCTCGTATACTAAAATTTCGCCAATCTTTTGAATGAGCTAAGCCACCCGACATTCAGTGGCTCTCGCTACACAAATCGCTGCCACCTACGAGTCCTCACGAACCACCACGGCACTAAAATTGTCACCTTCCTTATCTGGAGATCAATTTGCGGGCATCATCCGAAACGCAGAAATCATTTCTCGGCGCTCTTTCTGTTCTCCAAGTAAGCTAGAATCTCGTTGGAATGTCCTCTTATTCTCCTCATTGATTGAAATCTCTCCAGCCATGGACGGTGTCACAGAAGCATTCGATGAAGGGATGACTCTTCTTCGAAATGAAAATCATTTGGATCGCTCCTGACAGTCAGCGTCTATCTCGTCAATACCTCTCCTCCCCAAGTCATCGTTTGACAATCCAATATCATCAAGTGTGTCTAATGTTGACAGACAAAAAAGTGAGAAGACTCCACAAAGGAAGTCCAAGGATTCTTACCAGAATACGCAACACGTGTGATAGATTCTCCATGGAATATTTCTTCCTGAGGAAGTTCATGGTGACTGAAGCGGAAGGCACAACGGAGCACAAAGGAGCACAAAGGAG
>JACUUV010000056.1 GCA_014859095.1 Clostridia bacterium
ACAATTGGGGACAGGTCCAAATTGGTACCTTGTATTTTGCAATGTATGGTTTATAATGATATTGTGTTTCGAATATCGAAATTTTATGGAGGCTTTATGCGCAGAAGATCATTTGCTGAAATGAGACCTAAATTGAATCTAAATGACAACTTGCAAATCAACATTTATAACGGCATCGCATTAGCTGTTGCAACGAACCTGGTCAATCCATATTTTGCAAAATTCGCAATGCGCCTGGGTGCTTCGGATTATCAGCTGGCATACCTGAATTCATGGCCAGCTTTTGTGAGCATATTCGCTTTGATCCCTGGAGCGCTTTTGATTGAAGCACTGGGAAACAAACAGAGAAGCACACAAAGGATCATGCTTATTCATAAATTTTTCTTTTTGGCCCTAGCCACTGTACCGGTAATCGATCACATTTCAAAGCCATGGTTGTTCATCGGGCTGGTCGGTATCATGAATTTTCCAGGTTCCATATATATGATGGGCTATCAGTCTTGTGTCGGCGATATTTTTGAACCCCGTGAACGCGGCAAGGCCATGAGTCTTCGCAACAAGTACTCCGATGTATTTAGGCTGATTATCACGTTGATTTCAGGTCAATTGTTGACTCGGCTTCCGAATTCGGATCAGGAAGTCATTTGGCTTTATCAAATTTTCTTTGTCATTGCGTTTGCATCAGGCATAATGGAATATTTGAGTTTCAAGCGCTTTAAAATTGAAAGCAGCGCAGTCACTCCCATGATCAAAGGGAAGTTCTACGCTGTTTTGAAGGACGGTATGAATTTTATCGCTGGCAGCAAAGAGTTCAAACTATTCTTTGCGTGTTCACTTTTGTTTCATTTCGGATGGCAAATGGGATGGCCACTTTTCAACATATATATGATCAATGTGCTCGGTGCGAATGAGGCATGGCTGGGCGCAGTTTCCGTTGCGGGTGGCCTCTCCGCCATACTGACCGCCACCCATTGGGCCAAGTTCGCAGACAAATACGGCAACACAATCGCAATTGTGATTGCCACATTTGGAATGAGCATCACGCCAATTCTTTATGTCTTCAGCGAATCGCTCTACATGCTTGTGCTTTTCAATGTCATCATCGGAGTCTCCATCACGGGAACCGTTTTGGTGCTGTTCAATATGCTCCTCGATGTGACCCCTTCCAAAAACAGGACGACCATCATTTCCATATACAACACCCTCATCTCCATTTCCGCAACCATCGCACCGATCATCGGTGTCGCCATAATGGAAAAAACCTCATTGAAAACCGCACTAATCATAGTGGGCCTCATGAGGTTGTTAGGTAGCGTCTCATTTTATTTTCGTAGAAAGATCATGAGAAGAATTCAAGCTTAATACAAACGACCGGGTTTGACCTCGGTCGTTTTGCCTTTGCCTTTGTTTTTGCCTTTGCCTTTGCCTTCGCCTTTGACTTTGACTTTGCCTTTGACCTTCCCCGGTGCTTCGCACCGACACTTGACCTTAGTCTTTTGACTTTGACTTTAATCTTTTCCTGCTCTCCCTGCTCTCCCTGCTCTTCCCATCCACCATGTACCAAAATGGACCTGTCCCCAATCGGTACCTGCACTTGACCTTATCTTTTCCCAACCGCTTGGCGTCAGCCAAAAACCACTCGCACATGCCAATTCAGTTAAAAACCAATCTTAAACCCTTTTATCCTCCTACAGAAACTTCAACGATATTAACTATATTCCCAAAAAACCTATTCTCCTCATCATGCATCTGTGTCACATAAAGCCGGAGCTCCCTGGGCACTTCAAAGTTCTTGTACCTTAGGACCGTGTAGCGTCCCGAATCAAAAGCATTGTTGATGAGGTCTGTGATTTCCAGGCCATCGATGATGTTGTAGCGGTCGTAAATGTGCGACTTCATGGTGTCGAAGTCACGAGGGTAATCTTCGTCGAGTTCAAGGAGGTGCATGGCTTCGCGGTTGATTTTTTCGACGTAGCCATTGCGCTTGATGACGAGGATGCCCATAGGGGTCTGCTCGACGACGTTTTCGAGCAGGCCCTTGGATTCTTCCAGTTTCTGCTGCGCCCGAACCTTGTCGGTGATGTCTAGGATTGTTCCAATCGCATAGATTGGTACCTTGTCATCATCCTTGTAGAGCTCGCCGACGAACTGGATGAAGTGGATCTCGCCCTTTTGCATGGTCCGGATGATGATGTTGAGCGACTCGTTCTCCCAGATGAAATTGTAGAATTTCTTTTCAAAGTATTCCTGGTCGGAGGCGTGGACGTAAAAGTGGAGCTGTTCGTAGTGGATATCCCGTGAAGTTTCGTTCATTGAGATGATCAATCTGAAGGTGTCCGACACATGGAACACGTTCTTGCCCACCTCATATTTCCAATGCGCCATTTGGGAAATCCGCTCGGATTCCGTCAAGATGTGCTTGGATTCGTCCAGTTTCACCGAGATCTCTTTGATCTCACTGATGTCTTGGTTGGTCACGACTATTGAGGCGCCTTCCACGGTATCGACGTATTTGCCCGTCGAACGGATCCATTTCCAAATGCCTTTTTGGAAGTAGCGGTATTCGAACTGCTCGTTTTCCTTTTTCTCCGACGTGATCAAGTCAATCGCCTCGTAGACGACGGAACGGTCGTGGTCATGGATATTGTTGAGCCACTGGAGGAAATTGAGCTCAAGGCCAACGAGCCCTTTTTCGGTATTGAATTCATGGTAATAGGTCACTGTCTTTTCAGGCAGTTTGATTTCGAACACACCGTCCTGGAGCGATTCCAGGATCTGTGAATAACGGGTTTGTGAATCGATCATTCTCTTTTTGTAGATGAACTTCTCCATAAGGTCGCGGACCAGCAGCACCAGTTTCTCGGTGTCCTCATGTTTGAGCAGCATCGCCACGACTTCCACAGGCACTTCCTGGCCTTCCTTCGTGATGTACACCCGCTCAAAATGCAGCGAATCGTGTTGTTTGCACAGCATCCAGTTGCGATGCACCATGTCAAGCGTGAGCCCCTTGCTGACGGTCAGTATGCTCAGACCGACGAGTTCGTCCATCGTGTAATCCAGAATTCTGAGGATCATTTCATTGGCGAATTCTATTTTGCCATCGAAATCGATGATCAGGAGTCCTTCTTTGATGTGTCCGAGCACCATGCCACCGATTGTGGACATGCTGTATCCGCTCTCGGACGCCGTCACGTATTTGATCAGAACGCCGGTGATGTGACCGTGGCTCTCGTGGAACACTTCCTCCACCATGAAGAAGTGCTTGCCCTTGTAGACAATGGGTTTTGAATCCGTCACTTCGCCTTTTTCAAGCATTTCGTTCAGACGGTCCCTGCTGCCACTGTCCAGCCCTTGATAAAACATGTTATATGAAGTAATTGGAAGATTGACGTATGGCGAAAGCCTTTCTTTGAACAGAATATCGTTCGTCATGAAGTTGATCACCAGATAAGGCAACGATCCCGATTCAGTGATAGTCTTATGGATTCTATCGTAACTTTTCATGAGCAGATCGGCGTGGACTTCCACGCTGCGGTCGACCGCATTGGTGATGATGTGTTTTTCGTTTTCATAGAGGATCATGTTCTCGGTTGCATCGAAGTAACTGGTATTGCTCATGATGTGTGTGAGTTTCATGAAATGGGTCTGGCTGGAATCGGGATTTGCAATCAGTTTCTCGTGAATCGATTCGTGCCTTTCCGCCTCGACTTTGAAATTGTAGATGTTGAGGTATGGCTTGTTCACCAGGTTCTGGACGGGTCTTCTCAAAAATCTCGCCATGGATGGATTGACGTAGACCACTTCACCCGAAATTTTTCGGATCATGACGAGGTTTGGAGCAGTGTCCCAGAGCTGTGTGAAATAAGCCTGCTCCTCTTTGAGATGCGCTTCGAGTTCAGAGCGGATGGTGATGTTTTGGATGTATATGAGTGCGTATTTTTTGCCGAAATTGCTTAGGCGGATTTCAAATACATGGTTCATGTTCTGGAAATCCTTGAACTCCATTATCGAGTCCCCTTTTAGGACTTCAGTAACCAGAGTGTCGACACCCAAATATTTAGGATTTTCAGCGAACAGCTTCTTGTATTTGCTATTGGACGCGACGACTTCCAGCGACTTATTGTTGATGAGGACCACAGACTCACTGAAGTTCTCTATGATCTCAGAACTGAAGATGCTCTTGAAGTCGATAAAATTGGATATGATTTGCGAAAAAGAGCCTTTGGCCTGATAAATCAGGTGCACCAGATAGAGCAAAAGCGCAAGGCTTGTGAGTTGAGGCAAAAGTTCATTGGGCAAATCCCCATCCATGATATTTTTGAGGTGGGACATGAGTATAAAAAAAAGCAGCACAAAAAGAACGTTGTTCTTCTCGCTGCGATTATTTATGGTTTTCACGATCAACTTCGTTATCAGGAACAGTATTACGAATAATTTTACGAAAAAAACGACTTGAGTCATAGCGTCTCCCTAAAAATCTATCGTTCTTGTAATGAACAGAGTCAAATGATCCATGAGATTAATGGACTCGTCACGCTGGTTGTTCTTGATGATCTGTAAAACAGGTCTGGTCTGCGCCTCGTGATTTTCCTTGACGACGATTGCGAGTCTGCCGTCGGAAAGCTCCACAAGTGTGCCCGCCGGATAGATATTTGCCACTTTAAGCAGATGGTGGTATATTTCCCGATCCAGTTCGTAAACAGTCTCTACGCGAAGGATCTCAAGTGCCATATCGGCGTTCATTCTATTTTTGTACGAACGGTTCGAGGTCGTCGCATTGAAGATGTCACACATGGTGACCACTCTCACATGCACTGGAATGTCCTGATTTTTAAGCCCGAGAGGATAGCCCACACCGTTCAGTTTTTCGTGATGTAATAAGACGATTTGCCTCGAGATTGGCGAAATGTTGGCCGATTCCTTCAGCATGTTGTAACCAAGCTGTGGATGCGTCCTTATAAGCTCCATCTCTTCGTCTGTGAGCACGCCCGTTTTGTTGAGGAGTTCTCCTGGAATACTCATCTTTCCGATGTCATGAAGCAGAGCCCCGACGCCGATTTTGTGGACAAAGGCGTTGTTGAGCCCCATACTTTTCGCCACGAGCATGGACAAAATGGCCACTTCAGCGCTGTGGTGGTAGGTGTACATGTCCGTTCCCATGAGTTCGGTCATGCAGTAAAGCGTGTTCCTATGGCTGAAAATCTCATCCATAAGCGCGTCCACGACGCCTTTGATGGCATCAATATCCTTTACAGTATACATGCTGCTTTTTCGTTCGGACAAAGATTTGAATACCTGTTTTACAATATTCACAGAGCGTATTTTCAGTTCGTCTGAAACCACAGTGTCATATTCCAGGCCACGTGAAAGCTCATCCTCCACGTATACACACTGAATGTTCGATTGTTCCAGTCTTATTATATAGGATTCAGTCAAAACGGCATCTTTAGACAACAACAATTGACATTTGTCATCGTAAACCGGCTTTGCCAGTAGATCTCCCGCTTTTAAATGTTCTATGCTCTTCAGTCTCAAATTGCGCCTCCTGGATGAATTTCATATCCAATTATACCAAATTTGACTGTCTTTTAAAACAGAAAGGTTTTCAGATACCAGTCTATGATTCCAGTGCCATAAAGCGACACAATCCACGCAGATAGGCAGATGGAAGGACCAAAAGCGATTTCCTCTTTGAGATGCAGTTTCTTGCCCGCGATTTTTTGAATCAAAATACCTATAAGGGCCAGGTAAAATGCCATGAAACCCACAAGCACAGTCTGTGATAATCCCAGAAAAATGCCGATGGCACCCATCAACATCACATCACCGAAGCCAAAAGCCTCTTTTTTATAGTAGGCCTTTGCGGCGAGGTAGATCACAAGGTACATACCGAATCCCGCCAGAAATCCGATGCCACGGTCCATAAGAGGCGACCCGATGATCAAATGATAGACGAGTCCGAGCGCACCGAGTCCGTAAACCATGGCATCCACCACAGTGAGCGTCAGGTAATCGATCACGGCAACGGCAAAAAGGACGCACCAAATCAACCAGTGAAAAATGCCCGCGGTGCCCAGTCCATACTCACTGTAGGCAAACACTGTGAGAGCTGCCGTGGCAAAGAGCACCGGCCAAACCGATATCTTTTGATCCTCTGAGAATGCTTCAATTAATTTGTGTACCAAAATGCCGGTCACAAGACCAATTAGTAGTACTGCAATAACCATAATTCCACCTATAAAAGAAAGGGCCAAGTATTCGATATGGCCCCTTCTCATTTATTATTTGATCAATTCATGAATCATGTAAGCCGCTTCTGCTCTTGTGAGTAATGCCGCCTTGTTCGTTGTGCCCGCAGATCGTGTATATTTTTCATAGACCATCTTCGTGGCGATCTCACTCCATCTGAAGTCTCTCAGGAACATTTTGCTGAACATGGCTTCAACAGCTGTATAGTTCACATTGGAGTTCGGTGAGAATACACCCGCCGCATCCAGAGGCATGTAGCCTTTGCTGACCACGTATTCAATGGCGGTCTTGAAACCACCGTAATCCGCTGCATCCGCATAGGTATGCGTTCCAGCTCCGGTAAACGGATTTTTTGAACGCATGGACAGGTAGATCATTTGCGCGAGTTCCGCTTTTGTGATTGATTTCTCAGGATAGTACTTGATCGTATCCGCAACCACGCCACGTCTCATGAGCGTGTAGATTTCCTTTTGTGCCCAGTTGAAGCCGATATCCGAGATATTCTTGAATGTATCATCGATGAAAATCGCATATTCACCGCCGTTGTAGACACCCGCAGGGATCACAGTGGAGATTTTACCTTCTTCAAGTGTGGTGTATTGGTAAACCCACTGGTTGTTTTTCCACTGGTAGATGCCCGCACGCTCTGAACCGAAGTAAACGAAACTGAGTGTGATTGGATTTCTAAGTGTGACGTTCCCTGTTGCGTTGGAGATGCCCACTGTGAATTTGGAACTTACAGGCACGTATTTCGCATTGTTCATATTGAAGCTGTTCTGTACTTTATAGACACTGAAATAGGTCGGTTGATACAGTGTCGCATCCGGGAAGTAAAGCGATATCGGTGTCGACATTTCCGAAGTGAGCGCTCCGCCGATCAGGCTGAAAGCTTCATCCGAAAATTCGATGGTGGTTTCGTACATGTCGATGAGTTTGTTGTTGGAATTCGCAAGGGCCATCGCCAGGTTGGCGTTTTGGAATGCTGTGATATAACCCACCATGAAACTGTCTATGAAACCAGACTTGAACTTGCTGATGTAGCTAGCGTTCTCTTTGTTCAAATAATATCGGCTCTCAAGTGTCCCACCCATGATGAACGAACGGTATGCTCTCTCCCAGTTGTTGTTGAAGCCACGGTTCAAATCGATCATTGCCGCGATCTGACCTTGACCCTCGCCAAGCTGATTGCCGTGTCCCGACGCTTCCGCATAAGGCGCGGTGATGGTCTGCACATTGGCTTCTCTGTATGCGGATCTGTAGGCGGTCTCATAACCGACCTTGAAACTCACGAGAAAAGCACTTCTATAGTTTGCATCATCATAATTGAGTCTGTATCTGGTGGTGATTTGAGCATTGCTCGGCATGTTCAGCAGATAGTTGCTCACACGGCCAAGTCTGTAATCGGTTCTTCCTGCATCGGCGCCTTCCTCGGCACCGAAAGCCTCACCTTGCGCAGTACCCTCACTTCTGGAAATCTCAAGGGGTGTGGCGGCAAAGCCGACTGGAACCGATGAAACTGTCATTAATACGATTAGCATTATGGATAACCATTTGATATATTTTTTCATTTTGCTCCCCCCTTAGTAAACTGGATATGATACTTGAAGTTGGTCAAACAGATACTTTCCAGTCAATTTCTGGTCGTATCCGACGCCTTCCACGTAGATTCTCTGAACCATGGCCGGATAAGTGATTTCCACCGGCAACAGCACTTCGATTTCTTTCCATCGTGTCCAGCCTACTTCAGGTGTGAGTTCCACACGGTATTCCTTGCCTTTTGAATCTATGATCACAGCACCGATGGCGTGATCTGAAGCTTCGTATGCAAATACCCATAATCCGAGGTATTCGGCCTGTTTGTTGATCATCACAGGATTGGTGTCGAAGACCAGGTTGGCTTCACTGTGCATTCTTCCTGTGACAAAGTCAAATACCATCTCAGTGGAGTAACCGCCGGCTACCTTAGCTTTGCTTCTTGCGACGTAGCCTACGATATCCGGGCTGTTGCCGACAAAGAAGTTGGAACCGTCCTCAAATCCGTAGATTTGAGTCTTAGGTCTGTACACCGCATAATCGATCGGGGGCGCTTCCTGGTCCGGATATTCCGGATAATTGGGATAATTGATGATGGCCTGCTCCTCTTCCACTGCCACAGCAATATCAAAGCCTTCAAACGCTTTGAACGGACTGGTTGTGGAATCCTTACCGATAAATGCCGATGTCACAAGTTTAGGATACGGTTTGGCGTACATCTCCACCTGAGGGATGCCGTTGAATTCAAGATTGATATTGCCCGAAAGATTCTCGGTCAAATCGTTTTTTGCCGATATTTCGCGGACGATGACTTTCTTGTCATTGGTCCTGACATTCTTAAGAAGATCCTGAAGCGCTTCAAACTCTCCTGTGTACTGCAGATTCGCAGCAAACTTGATGCCTTGCTCGCCTTCAAGTGTGCCTTCTGAAAACGCATACGTTGAAAATTCAATCGGCACATCTGCTCTGATTTTCTTGATGATCATCAGCATTTCTTCCTGAGAAAGGTCTCCGTAGAATTTCTCGGAAGCCTTTGTCATGGTCGCCTCAAGTGTTTCGATACGCTTGTCGAGACTTGGCTCAGATGCGAGTTTCAGTTCTATCTCCGATTTTTCAGCGGTTTTCAGTGACTTCTCCACTTCAAGTTCCGCAATTTTCGCTTCAGTTGGTGTCAACAGGAAGTAATACCAACCTGCAATCAAGGCAATGGACAAAAGCATTACCAATAGCCATTTCTCTCTGCTGCTAATTCTCATTTTGCCCCTCCTTTGCTAAAGTTGATAGAATGGAAAATCCGTAATACGTTTCATTTTTCTGGATTTGAGGAACAAATACGGTTTGAACCGACTGTACCGCTCTCAGGTTGTGTGCGAACTGGGCGATATCGTCGTAGTCCTCAGAAAAGCCCACAAGAGAGAGGTTGGTGCCATTTAAGTTGATGGATGAGAGGAATACGCCCTGCGGCAACTGGCTGTCAATATCGGCCATGATCTCATCACTTAATATGTCTGTCTGAAGCAATTGAAGTTCCAAGGTTTCCAGCTGTGTGAATGCTTCCTGGAGCGAATCACCTTTCATTTGTTTTTCTTGTACGCGGTTCAAATCCTCGTTGACTTTCGGATCGTCAATATAGGACTGGATCTCATCGATATCTTTTTCCAGCCCCTTCGCTTCCTGATACAGGCTGTACTGATAAAAGATGATGGCCGCGAACACTAATGCCAACAGTACTACAACAAATATGCCCTTACTCCGAGTTCTCTTGGGCGTACTTATGTAAGGTCCAAAAAAGTTAAAATCCTTCATAACGTAGCCTCCTAGTATCTGATTAACGCGCCGATGGCGTTAACGTAAAGGGATAAGTCGTCGTTGCCCGTTTTCGAAAGTCCTTCGACACAATTGATGGTTTTCAGTGCTTCGGTGGGAATCTCAAGCTTTTCTTGAATCAAGGCATCAATATCCTTGAACCTTGAGGTGCCTCCGAATATGAAAATCTGATCAATTTTGTTTTCCGCACTACGGCTGGTGTAATACTTGAAGACTTTGCCAATTTCATCCACAATTTCGTCAAAGAACTGTAGGGTGTCTTTGATGACTGTGGCTTTGACGTTTTCATCGTCTGAGAGGTACGTATCCAGCTTACCGGATTCCATCGCTTTTCTAAGTGCTCCGGCACTGATTTTCATTTTTCTTCTTTCCGCTTCCACCAAATCGATTTCGAGGTGGTGCATGAGGACCTTATCAAAGTCGTTGCCACCCATTTTGACCAGGCGGTTGAATTTGTATTCGCCATTTTCAAAGATGGAGATGTCCATCATCTTATGACCCAAATCGATATAGGCACACGTCTTGGCTTGCGAATACGATTCGATCTGACGCATCCACTTCACGAGTTTTTCGAGTCCGTTGGAGTGCATGTCCATGGCGATCGGTCTCAGACCGCACGCCTCCAAAAGATTAAGGTGTGCTTCGACCATATCGTTCGGAAGTGCTCCCATGAGCACTTTGATCTTAGACGCTTCCTGATTCTCCTCTGGTGGCAATTCTTTGTACTGAATCACATAGTTTGTCGTATCGATCGGCAGGTATTGTTTGACCTCATAAGTGATCAAACTGATCATATCTTCCACAGGCACGCGCTGCACAGTCATCTCACGCTTGATCATCTCGCTGCTTTCCACAGAAACCACAGCATTTTTTGCTTTGATGTGATATCTCTTCAGCGCATCAGTGATCACCTGTTGCACCACATCGAATTTAAGAATGATTCCATTTTCATAAGCGTCTGCAGGTAAAGTATCCGCATGACATCCCACCAATTTGATTCTACCATTATATGCTTCACCCACCGCGAATTTCACTCCTCGGCTGCCGATGTCAATTGAGACCATTTGGCCTTTTCTCTTTGTACCATTTGTATTAATCGCCCCCATTTGACTCCCCCCTTAGTTTAATTCTTTGAGTATCGCATCTTTATCGTATGCATTTTCAAGCATGACCTCTTTATCTATGGTGTGTCTTCTGTATAGGCAAAGCAGATAATCGTCCATGGTCTGCATACCTATACGTTGGCCTGTCTGTATGAACGTGTAAAGCTGATGCACCTTGTTTTCACGAATCAGGTTTCTGATCGCCGGAGTGATCATGAGACTTTCCACTGCGACGACTCTGCCTTTGTCTTTTCTCGGCAGTAATTTTTGCGCAAAAACAGCCATCAATGAATTGGAAAGTTGCACTCTGATCTGTTGTTGGTGTGTGGATGGAAATACGTCAATGATTCTTTCTATGGTCTGGTGTGCATTACGTGTGTGCAAAGTTGCCAATACAAGATGACCGGTTTCAGCCGCCGTCAGGGCAATCTGTATGGTTTCAAGATCCCTCATCTCACCCACCATGATGATGTCGGGGTCCTGTCTGAGTCCTGCCCTCAGCGCATCGGAGAAACTGTTGCAGTCTTTTCCGACTTCACGCTGGGTGATAATACTCATCTTATTGTGATGTATGTACTCTATCGGATCCTCAATGGTGACAATATGAGTCTTTTTCTTCTTGTTGATGGCTTCAACAACTGAAGCAATGGAGGTGGATTTGCCACAACCCGTAGGCCCGGTAAAAATAATCAATCCAGAGGTCAAGTGTGTTATTTTTTCAATGGTTTCAGGCAATTCCAATTCCTGGATGGTTGGAATCTTATCGCTGATGATCCTGCATGCTAGTCCTGTGAATCCACTGTACTGAAAGACGTTTATTCTGAATGATCCCACTTCATTGATCCGATATGAGATGTCAATATGACCGTTTTCTTCAAAACTGTGATACTTTTGAGGACCAATCAGATACTTGGCAAATGTTTCCGTATCTTCCGGGGTGATCAACTCATCACCAAGTGGGACAAGATCTCCATCAATTCTCACTGTAGCTGGGTTACCCACTGCGATGTGGACGTCGGATGCTCCCATTTTTGTCGCTTCAGATAATATTTTGTTGATTTGCATAATGGACTCCTTTTGAAA
>JACUUV010000057.1 GCA_014859095.1 Clostridia bacterium
ACAATAAATTTGATGATTTTCAACCGATAGGATATTAATCAGTAGACACTATTTATTTTGTTTGTTTAAGCGATATTACAGTAATTGTTAACATTACTAAAGATATAAATGCCATTATGATAGAAGCAGTAAAAAAACTCCCAACAAAAAAATTAATTCCATACCATTGACCTAAAAGTAGAATTGCAAAAGGTATTGCCCAATCGACTTGAGCTCCTATACTATTAACATATCCCGTTAATATAGATAAGAACAGTGTAAGAATCCAAAATATAGAATAATATCTCATAACCCCACGATTCTTAAATTTGGTGCTCCTTGTTATAATGAGCATCCACATGATGATGTATGCAAATGTGACAATTAAATTCTTTAACGTTGCAGGACTTCCCATTAAAAATTCTTGAAAATTTAAAATCATACCTATAATAACAGTCAAAATGGATAATACAATTCCTGTGGTCGCTTTATTTTTCATTTTATGAACTCCCCTCATAAGAGGCATCTTTATTTCGCCTTTTTTTACTAATGTGTAAAAAAACTAAAGGTATTTATAACATTATACTATAAAAAATTATGAACTAAAACACAATCAGTCCTCGCTCGTCATAAATAAAAGTGCCGGTTTCTCCGCTACATCGTATTGATCGGTCGAGCGCCATGATGGTAGCAACAGCACCGTCGATTTTTTCTGTAGATTTTTCTTTATCGGCTTTGATGTTTCCTGCAGGATCCGTTCGAATGAAGATATTATCCATCATCCAGCGGAGAACAGGGTGACCACCGTGAGCGATTTTCTGCTCTAGTGTGAGTTTCATCAGTTCCTTAGTTGGCGGAGACATATCTTTGAAACCTTGTCCAAAAGGAACGACTGTAAATCCTAAATTCTCTAAGTTCTGCGTCATTTGAACCGCACCCCAGCGGTCAAAGGCGATCTCATGGATGTTATACTTCATTCCAAGTTCCTCAATGAAAGTTTCGATGAATCCGTAGTGAACCACATTACCTTCGGTAGTTAGAAGGAAGCCTTGTTTTTCCCACACATCATAATTTACGTGATCCCGTCTAACCCTAAGATCAATGCTCTCCTCTAGTATCCAGAAGTATGGAAGTACCACATACTTGTCATCTTCATCCAGTGGCGGGAAGACAAGTACGAAGGCTATTATGTCAGTGGAAGAGGAAAGGTCCAGTCCACCATAGCAAATGCGACCTTTAAGTGCTTCTGGATAACTGGGAAAGCACAGGCATCCCATTTATCCATAAGCATCCAACGAATGGCCAGCTTAACCCATTGATTGAGTCGAAGCTGCCTGAAGCTGTTTTCTTCAGCAGGGTTTTGTCTTGCAGACTCATAAGCCATTTTTACTTTATCCATGCTGACAGTGATGCCAAGGGATGGATTTGCTTTCTTCCACACCTTTGGATCAGACCAGTCATCTTCTAGTGCTGCGCCATAAATGACGGGGTAGAAAGTAGGGTCGTTCTTCCTTCCTGCCATGATGTCCAGGGCCTTTTGATGAACTTCCCAGCAGATACTGTTTTGATTATCACCGGCAGTGGTGATTAGAAAGTAAAAGGGCTGCATCCTGGCATCGCCACTACCTTTGGTCACAACATCATTGAGTTTTCGGTTGGGCTGAGTATGAAGCTCATAAAAGACGACGCCATGGGTGTTGAAGCCGTGCTTGTTTCCAACATCGGCATAAAGCACTCGATAGATGCTTCCGTGGGTTGGTAGATAAGCCTTTTCTGTGAGTCCAGAATCTTAACCCTCTTGGATAAGGCAGGACACATACGAACCATGTCCGCTGCCACATTAAAAACAATGGACGCTTGGTTACGATCTGCAGCACAGCCATAAACCTCAGCCCGTTCTTCATTATCTCCCACAGGTTAAGAGCACGGCAACAGCCGCCGTAAGCTCACTTTTCCCATCTTCTTTGGTATCTCTACATAAGCTGTATTAAACTGACGATATCCATTTTGTTTTATGGTTCCAAATAAATCCCGGATGATTTGCTCTTGCCAATCTATCAGTTCAAAGGGCTTTCCTGACCAGGTTCCTTTGGTGTGGGAGAGGCATTCAATAAAACCTACTGCATAGTCCGCCTTCTCCTTGCTGTAGTAGGAATCCTTCGCCATGTAAGCGGTAGATTTATATTTCTTTAGTTTTCGGATATGCGGACACCTTTCTATTTGGGGTAGTCTATATATCACTTTAAAGCCCTTATAAGTCAAACATCACACGGGTTTCCACCCCAATTAATAATCAGTCTTAGCAAACAGCTAACCGGCAAAAAATAAAGGCCAACCAAACATTAAAAAAGGTTCAGATGATGCGCCTTTGGCCGAAAGGTTTTTAGCGCATTTTATAGAAGTAAACGCAGTGGACATCGATAAAGTTGGGGAGCCAAGCGGGGCACTTGTAGCGAAAAATTAGCACATCGATGAATTTGAATTTTGACATACTCTTAACCTCCTTTTAAAGACCTGCTAATACACAGGATGTATGGTAGCATTAAAGCAGGAGGTTCTTATGAATTTTTTTACGCACATCGCCATGGGCAAAAGCCTCTATAAAAAACTTAAACACGCATTTCCACTGATGGAAAGCGCTTTTATATATGGCAATATTAAGCCGGATTTAGAGCACTTGGTCCCGCATTTGTATCAGACACATCACGACTATGTGATGGCGCAAGTGGCTGAACTTCAAAATTTTGAGGGCACACTTGAGCGCTTCTCTGAGACACTGGGTGAAGTTTGCCACTATGTTTGCGACTTCTTTTGCCTTTACCATCGCGACACACATTATTACCACCGATACCTTAAGCATTTTATTTATGAAGCGAAAGCGCATGTGGCTTTTATCTTAAGAAAATGGCAGCATAAGGTTGACCATATACCGTGTGACTTAGGTGACATTGAGCAATCCCTGTTGCACATACGCACACACTATCTCGAATCGGCTCAGGGCGTAAACAACGATTTGTATTATGCCATGGAAACAGCCTATAAACTCATATATGAAATCTGCCTCTGTAATCAGAGCAGATTTTTTTTATTTTTTTGTTCAAACCATGAAATGAACGTTTGAAATGTTCATTTGGACGGATAAGTTAACATGAAAATAAACATAAACAAATATTGAGATTACATATATACGTTATGCTAAACGTAGTTCAGAGTAAAACTAACGATTTTAAATAAGTGAAGACGATTTGGGAGGGTTTATGAAGTACAAAGGTAGAAAAATAGTAGGTTTGGCACTTGCGTTGTCGATGATGATCACGGGATGCACATCAAACCAAGCAGAAACAAAAGCAGAGGACACTGTTTCTTTAGACGTCATCATCGAACGTGCAAAAACAGAAGGTAAAGTTGTCAGTGTGGGTATGCCAGACGATTGGGCAAACTGGAAAGACACATGGGCGGATTTAAGCAGTGAATATGGTTTGGCACACTCAGATACAGACATGAGCAGTGCAGAAGAAATCGCAAAAATGGTCGCAGAAAAAGACAACCCAACCGTAGACATCGGTGATGTGGGAATCGCTTTTGGACCGGTAGCCGTGGAAAGTGGCGTGACACAACCTTATAAAACATCATACTGGGATGAGATTCCAGCGTGGGCAAAGGACGAAGAAGGACACTGGATGCTTGCTTATACAGGTACAATCGCATTTATTACAAATACAAACCTCGTAGATACCTCACCAACATCGTGGGCAGATTTATTAAATGGCGATTACAAAGTATCTGTAGGTGACGTTGGTAAAGCGGCTCAAGCGAGCAATGCAGTCCTTGCATGTGCCATCGCAAATGGTGGAGATGAAACAAATTTAGAACCAGCACTTGCATTTTTCGAATCGTTGGCTAAACAAGGTAGAATTTCTACTGTAGCGCCAAGTGTTGCAAACCTTGAAAGTGGCGAAATAGAAGTAGCCATTATGTGGGACTTTAATGCACTGAACTATCGAGCGCAACTTGGTGAATCCGATTACGCAGTGGTCATCCCGCAAGAGGGTTCTGTTATAAGCGGTTACACCACTATTATCAACAAATATGCACCAAATCCAAATGCAGCGAAGTTAACAAGAGAGTATATTTTCAGTGATGCGGGTCAAATCAACTTGGCAAATGGTTTTGCAAGACCGATTCGTAGCAGTATCGATATGCCAGATGAAGTAAAAAGCAAAATGCTGCCAGAATCACAGTACGTAAACGCAAAGCCCGTACAAGACCATGAAGCGTGGAATGCCACCACAGAAACACTACCTGAGTTATGGCAAATGCGCGTACTCATACACTTGAAGTAGGCCTTTATGAAAAAATTGATTTTAGTTGTATTAGACGGGTTGTGCGATGAAATCGCACAGCTGAAGATGGGGTATATGAAACATCTAGAAGAGGTTTTGCTCGCGCGCAAATCCACCGTGGTGGCATCGCTGCCCACTTTATCTCGGCCCTTATATGAAACCATACTCACAGGGAAACAGCCTTATGAACATGGCATCGTTCACAACTTAAATCGATCACAGAGTCAATCAAAGAGCATTTTTCATGAAGTGGCAGCAGCAGGTGGAATTTCCGCTGCTGCTGCTTATCATTGGATTTCTGAACTTTATTTGAATGGTGATCAGAATTCGGTGCAACATCGATTTCATTTAAGTGGCGAAGCACCTATACATTACGGTATTTTTTACTATGAAGATCACTACCCGGATTCCCATGTGTTCATGGATGCGTTTTACTTATTAAAGACATATCAACCTGATTTTATGCTGATACACCCTATGAATGTGGATGATGCTGGCCATAAAGGTGGCGTTTTGTCAGAGGGGTATGGATTAGCCGCCAGACGTGTGGATGGCATTTTGTCTATGGCACTGCCCGAATGGATAAACGCAGGGTATGAGATCATCGTGACTGCAGACCATGGCATGTCAGAAGACAGAGGACATGGTGGGGGAACGGCGCGTGAACGGCATGTGCCCTTTTGGTACATTGGCACACAGACTGAGGTACTGCCCACGGAACAAGTGGCATTAAAAGCATTTATTATGAATTGCTTAGAAATCTAAGGAGGCAACTGTGACGAAGAAAAATCACTATCTTTTAATCGCACCATTTTTCATAATGGTCTGTTTATTCCTGTTGCTGCCGATGTTATTTGTACTACTGGATAGTTTTAAAACAGAACAAGGTGTATGGTCGATTTCAAATTACATCGAAATATTCAACAACCCTTTTTACACGCAAAGTTTTGGGAACAGTTTAGACATCGCTTTTAAATCCACGATGATCGGATTGGTGATCGCCTTAATTGCCGCGCATGCCATTCACAGTTCTGGAAAGCGTCTCGGGAAAATCGCACTTACCGTGACCAATATGGCGTCGAATTTTTCGGGTGTGCCCTTGGCATTTGCGTTTATGATCATATTGGGAAATAACGGCGTGATTACCATCTTATTTAAGCACTTGGGCTTTGATTTGACTTCTGTTTTTAATTTGTATTCTAAAGTGGGATTAATCGCAGTTTATGTCTATTTTCAAATACCGCTGGGTATTTTGCTTTTATACCCCGCTTTTGACCGTATAGAAGGGCATTATAAAGAAGCGGCGTTTACCTTAGGCGCAGGTAACACAGTTTTTTGGCGGCGTATCGGCATCCCTTTATTACTGCCCGCACTGATTTCCACCAGTGTCATCTTGTTTGCAAATGCCATCGGCGCATATGCCACGGCGTATGCATTAACAAATGGGGCATTTAACATCGTCCCTGTGCGCATCGGTACTTTAGTCAGTGGCGACATCTTCTTAAAACCCAATATGGCCAGTGCACTTTCGGTGATCTTAGCATCCATACTCTTAGCGCTTAACACCATCGGTCGAAGGAGGTCACATGAAGAATCGTAAAAACAGTGCGCTAATCGTGTTATTGGTAATGCTGTATATGGTAATTCCCATCGTCTTCACCATCCTCTATGCCGTTTCAACCAAGTGGCAAATTACGTTGCTGCCAGAAGGCTTTACGCTGAAGCATTTTCATTCACTCTTTACAAATTTGCGGTTTTATCAAGCGGTTGGGCGTTCACTCAGTGTTTCCATCATCAGTATCGCTTTGAGTTTTACGCTGCTACTGCCTGTGATCTATATGGGTAAGGTACATTTTCCATGGCTTAATCGCATCATGCGTTTTGTGTCGATGATTCCCTTTGCCATATCTGGCGTTATTTTAGCGGTGGGTTTAATTAAACTCTATTCCAGTGGTCCACTGGCGATATCGGGGACCGTTTTTATACTGATTGGTGCCTATTTCGTGGTGATTATGCCATTTATGTATCAAGGGATTAAAACCAGTTTGGATACGCTTGAGGTGAAAACGTTAATCGATGCTGCAAAATTACTTGGCGCTTCAGAGTGGGAGACCTTTTGGAAAGTGATTTTTCCAAACCTGATGAAAGGCGTGAGTGTTTCAGTACTTTTATCGTTTGCCATTTTAATGGGCGAGTTTGTACTGTCAAATATACTGGTGGGTGGCAATTATGAGACCATCCAAGTGTTTATGTTTTGGTCAAGGGGCGTAAGCGGCCACTATAGCAGTGCCATCGTAACCAGTTACTTTATGCTCATCGTAGCGGTTACGGCGTTGATTCTTTACTTAAACAAATACGATACGAAGAGAGGTTAATATGGGAGCTGTAACGATCAAAGGGCTTTCTAAGTCATATGGCGATCTAAATGTTTTAAATAAAATCAATTTGTCCATAGAGCAGGGGACTTTTGTCACCTTATTAGGCCCTTCGGGTTGTGGTAAAAGTACATTGCTTAGATGTCTCGCTGGTTTAATCGAGGTGGACGAAGGACAGATTATGTTTGGTGAAGAGGATGTCACACATTTGACGCCACAAAAGAGAAACATCGGCATGGTGTTTCAGAATTACGCACTTTTTCCAAATTTAAATGTGTGGGAAAACATCGCATTTGGATTAAAAGTTCAAAAGTTGCCAGCGGATGAAGTGAAAGAAAGAACGCGAGAGATGATTCAGTTGGTTGCACTGGAAGGCAAAGAAAAAGCACTTCCCAGCCAGTTGTCCGGCGGTCAAAAGCAACGTGTGGCACTTGCAAGAGCGCTTGTTTTAAAACCTAAAATGCTGTTACTCGATGAGCCGCTTAGTGCACTGGATGCAAAGATCAGAAAGAATTTAAGGCTTCAAATACGCGAAATACAACGTGCGCTAAACATCACCACGGTGTTCGTCACCCATGATCAAGAAGAAGCGCTAATTTTATCCGATGAAATTTTCGTTATGGATAAAGGCGAAATCACACAGTTTGGCAGTGCAAAAACCATTTATACGCAGCCTGCTAACGATTTTGTCGCGGGATTCATCGGTCATTATAATATTTTAAACATAGAACACTTTGGGGGCTTCTCAAAATTTAGTCATAAGGAAGGACGTTTCGCGCTGCGTCCTGAAGTGATAAAAATCTCGCATGCGCCATCGGAACTGGATGCGCGGGTTACCGCACCGATGCAAGTGAAAGACATTATTTTGCTTGGCAGTATTTTAAGATATATCGTCAAAGATGTGCACACCGAACTGGTGGTTGATTGTTTATACGAAGAGGAAATACCAGCGTTTAAAATCGGTGAGCAGGTGTTTGTACACTTTGAACCTGAAAAATTAAAAAGGATTGGCTAACTATGGAGTATGCAAATGAAAGGCATAAAGCGATTATGGCGTGTCTGGACACGTACGGTAAAGTATCCGTGGTTGAGCTGGCCCATAAGTTCAAGGTAACTTCGGCCACGATTCGTAGAGATTTAACCGATTTAGAACGACAACACAAATTGCAGCGCGTGCATGGCGGTGCGGTAAAATATTTGTTTTTATCAGAAGAGCCGGAAATTGAAAAAAGGCGGTTGATTTATATCAGTGAAAAAATCAAGATTGCCAGTATGGCTTCACGATTAATTCAAGACAACATGTCGATTTTTCTCGATGTGGGCACCACCATCGCCCAAATGATTCCGCTGATTTTGGGAAAACGCAATTTAACAGTCATAACAAATTCCATCGATGTGATGGTCCAACTTTCCAAATTTAAGTTGACACAGCAGTTTACAGGGAAATTATTTTTTATCGGTGGTGAGATCAATGAGAAACAGCAAACCGTTTCGGGTGCTTTGAGTCAACAGTTTGCTAAAACATTTTTTGTGGACATGGCATTTATAGCAGTTGGGGGCATTCATCTCTCGGGCGGCATAACCGGTTATGACGAACGCGAAACGCTTTTATCAAAGCAGATGATCGCACAGTGTAAAGAGGCCGTCGTGTTGGTGGATCATTCTAAAATCGGTGTTAGAAATCTATACCAAATCGCACCACTTAAAGGGATTGACCGCATCATTTGCGACACAAAATACCCCGAGGAATGGAGAAAGGAACTAGAGACTAATGATGTGGAATGGATGTACCAATAAGCCTTTAACGGGCGTTATTTTTGACAAAGATGGAACGCTATTAGAGGTCGAGCAGTTTTGGTGTGCCGTTTATCAGTATGCGATTTCTGTTTTTCTCGAAATAGATGCAGAGCAGAGGATAAAAATTTATGAAAATATAGGCATCAACGAAAACGGGTTAGTACGTAATAGTTTAGCCGTAATGGGGAGCGTGAAAGAAATCTGGATGGCACTTAAGGCGGCTATAGAAGCGCCGATTAAGTCCTTAGAAATATTTGAAGCACTGGTAAAAGAAGGTGTGCATCGGTATATTTCACTTGTTTCATTTATGAGTCCCAGCGTTCCAACTTTTCTCGATACACTTAAAAATCAAGGCATCTATATAGCACTCATAACCACAGATTCAAGAGCAAATACAGAATATATGCTAAAAACCTTTGAGATATTTCATCACTTCGATTACATCGGATGTAGCGACGATAAATTAAGTCCTAAACCAGCGATAGATCACGGACTTGCCTTTGTCGATAAATACCAACTGCTTACACATGAAATGCTGATGGTTGGGGATAGCATTTACGATGCGATGTTTGCGGAGCGACTGAATATGGGTTTTGCAGAGATTAGAAACGCAGAGGATTTTGAAGCACTAAAAAATAAAAAGAGGGCGCTTATTTGTTAATATAGCGTCCTCTTTTGTAGTGCGCCCAGCTTGGGGGCACTCTAGTCGGTGCAAGTCCGATACGGGGGCTGGTAGTGCCAACCGTTAGCCAAGAGCAAGGGTGTCGTGGGTGACTGCGAATCTGAAGGAAGCTGGAGGCAAAGTGCCGAGCCGAGGTACACGAATCACATTCGAGGCTTGTTCAAGTGGATGAGGTTGCTATACAAACCAAAGTCCTATTACTACCCGAAACTTGAAGAGTAAATGTGGCGGCTACATGGCATGAAAGAGTGCGTTCTTACCTGGGGAGATCTCAGGAATAAGTTCTAAATGAATTTTTTTTCACAGAACAACCCGTGCAGTGATGCACGACTGAATCCTGAGAAGTCAGCAGAGGTCATAATAGTCAAAGGGTCATGAATCTTTGATGAAGGACTGAACATTAAACGAGGTGAGTATTTATGAATCTCTCAAAACGAGAACAACGACTGCAGAAAACTTCATATGAAGGCTACTTGGAAGAGATGAGGCTGGAAGCCGAAAGGGTACCAAGAGTGCACAGTTCTGAATTGGCGAATTCATCAGAGAAAGCCAGAACCGAAATCTATACAAAGAATCTGCTAGAGCGCATAGTAAGTTCAGAAAATATGAACAAAGCGCTGAGGCGCGTCGAAAGGAATAAGGGCAGTCACGGAATAGATGGTATGCAGACTGATACACTTCGGTCCTACCTGATGGAAAATGGCAAAGCATTAGTCCTTGAGATACCGGAAGGAAGGTATAAACCGAAACCAGTGAGGAAAGTAGAGATTCCCAAACCAGATGGTGGAAAACGAGGACTTGGCATACCCGTAGTGGTGGACCGTGTCATTCAACAAGCCATCTCGCAAGTCTTAACGGAAGTGTTTGAACCAGAATTTTCAGAGCACAGTTATGGTTTTAGACCAAACAAAAGTGCACATCAAGCCTTAAAACAAGCAGAAATCTACATCAACTCAGGTTATAAGGTTGTTGTAGATATGGACCTCGAGAAATTCTTTGACCGAGTAAACCACGACAAACTTATGCATCTAATCTCAAGAAAAGTAACTGACAAACGTGTACTTAAACTCATCAGAAGATATCTTACACCAGGCGTTATGGCGAATGGCATATGTGTGAAATCAAAGGAAGGAACACCTCAAGGTGGATTATGCAAAGCTTTGCATAATCCACCTTGGGGGACATTCTTATCTGTCTCAAAGTGTTTGCCTTCTTCCATCACTCCTGCTCTTAGTAATCTCTTTATATACCTTATATAGGTCTTGTCAGCTATGTCGTGTTCTAAAAACTTGATGAGCCACTCATGTTATACATTATCAAAGAAGCCTTTGATATCTGCATCCAGCACATAGTTCACTTTTTTGAACATGAGAGTATGGTTCATGTCTGCTATACACTGGTGAGCATTTCTCCCTACTCTGAATCCATAGGAGCACTCGAGGAATCTTGGCTCATATACACTTTCCATTGCATTTGCCATTGCTCCTTGTACTAGCTTGTCTTCGAAGCTTGGTATTCCAAGAGGTCTTACTTGTCCATTGTCTTTTGGTATATATGTTCTTCTTACTGGTTTAGGGTGGTATGAGAAGTTTTTCAGTCTTTTTATGAGATTCTCTATGTTTTCTTCCAGATTTTCCTCATAATCAGTTTTGCTGATTCCGTCAATCCCTTTTGCTTTCTTTCTTGACTGTCTTTTGAACTCTGCCATTAGTGTATCTGCATTTACATAACTCATAAGCCCAGATACTGTGCTGTATTTCTTTGATATCTCTTCTAATCTACTCCAGTCATTTTGCACCGTTTGTACTCCTCCATGTGAGCTGATGTTTCTTTTCATAGAGAGCTATATATGCTGATCCCTTCGCTCCATCCGCTTTCACGGGTTTCAACACTACTACGAATCAGTCCGACTTCTCATAACCCATTGAATTCTTCTTAGTTTACAAAACCTTGTTGAATTCTTACCATATGTGGAGATTATGAGATCTCCCAGGTACATGTAATCCATCTTGCTTGCTCGCCAAGCTCTATGACCCCGACAACATCTCCACGACCTCGCCTTTACGGTCATTTCTTTCTGCCTGCTACAAAGAGGAATGTATCGGCTGTTGTTCTATATACTAACGAGGCTGTATCACTTCACGCTTTCGCATTTCGGCTCTCAAACTCCTTTGTCTACGCTTAAACCTAATGTCACCACTTCGGCTCCAAGACTAAGTACCGGCTGTTGGCTAAACTTTACCGGGTTAGGACTTTCACCTAACTATGCATTACACGCCGAACTGGCGCACCCTCCTTCAAATTATAACAACAGTTCTATAGCCTCATCCCTATACAAAAACAGCAGTTCTATACACTCGCAGAGCAAAAAACAGTTCTATAGCCCCAACCTAGCAATTCTTTTAAAGCCTACACTATTTATGAAAGATAAAAAGAAAGGTTTCCAGCAATCGGCGATTGGTACCGAAAGTCTGGAAGCCTCTGATTTCAGGCCTTTTGGGGCCTGTTATTTGTCTTTTCGTGACATCAATAC
>JACUUV010000020.1 GCA_014859095.1 Clostridia bacterium
AAAGTGCGTTTATTACAACATGCTATTAAACAGAGAAAAATACTTTACCTATAATTCACTAAGTTCTATAATATGGAAGTTTTTTAACAAGATAAATAAACTAATATGTAGGGTCTATAAAGGGTGTGTTTCTCATGTGTCTTCTGTATAATTATAAATATAGTTCATGTTAAAATAAAGTGCTGGAGGGTTCTAATGCTTAACAAATTTATAAAAGTTACTATAGTTTTATCTTTAATGCTGTATACAGTGTTCTTTTTATTGACACCGATCACATTTTCACTTTCTGTTTTTTTTGTTTTATTATTAATCTCGGCATTTTGTACCGCGATAATTTTCTTTATTGTGGAGATATTTCACATTAATAAGTAAAGTTGAGTAAGTAGGAAATATATTGTTGTAAATAACTTAGAATAGGAATATTAAGAAGAGGAGTTTATTTATGAAAAAAGTAAGTATGTTATGTTTGGCAATGTTATTAATTTTTAGTAGTACTGTTGTAAATTTTGCACAAAATGAAGAAAAAGCAATTGAGAGTTTTTACAAGGAAAATGGATTGAGAATTGTTAGTGAAGTTCCTGAAGGTGTTGTTCCACTTAAAGTAGAATCTTTTGACGAACTAAAAGATGTTACTAATTCATACAAAAATGTGTTTACCGCTCAAAGCAATCAAAATGAAATCGAATTTGAAAGAATTCAAATTACAGCTCCAGACTTACTTCTATCAAAATATGATATTCTATCTAGTTATCCTACTTATTATTATGTACACAAGGCTACAGTTTATGATCTAGGCATCCTTGGAGGAAAAATTGTTTCTGAAGTAGGGTATTGGGTTGTTGGATCAATGCCGCCAGTATTTACAAAAGACTATCATGATGTGTATAAGTCTGGAATTAGTTATAATTGTGAAGTAAATTATAATGAGCAAAGTGCGATAGTTAGCTCTGATAGAAGCCATATAGATGTGAGAGTAAGAGGAACAATAGAAGTTTACGTCGAGTTTCATGGAGAATTAATTTTACAAACATATCGCTTTGACAAACAATACACTATAGGTTACGTTTCATAGTGAGTTTCATTCAATCATGTGGTTTTATTACACATTGTTCAAATTTACTAAATTTAAATTTTAACCTAATGTTTTGATCCAAATCATAACATTAAGGAACAGAGAAAAAATAAAGTGAGTATTTATTTATTGTGTATCAGCAAGACAATCAATCATTTATTTGACCAAAATTATCAATTATGATATGATTTTTTTAATTAATAGTTTTTTTACAATTTAAAGCCCAGCAATGACTGGCACTATATTTAGAGGCAATAAGTCTATCCATGCGGATAGGCTTTTTTTTATGCCCAAAAAGGAGGTTGAAGTAAATGAACATGAATTTTCCTGAAAGGGAAGAAGGTATACCATATTTAAAAACTCAAAACAATAAGAGGATTATTTGAAAGAGGCCATGAGGCTTCTTTTATTTTTTAAGGAGGACAATTATGATAAAGAACTTATTGAATGATTGCAATACTGTTACCAAGAATGGTGTTTCATATGTCTATTATAAAGGGGTAGTGCTATGTGGAACAGTTTACGAAGAGCATCCTTCAGACATTGAGAACATGAGAATCTATGCCAAAAAGAATGATGATGAAACAGTAAGCTTAGTGGTAGAAACTCCAGTTGATTACAGTACTAGCGATTATCATGAAGCGTTTACATTTGATAATGAAGAGGAATTTGAGTGTTTTCTAAAAGAGCCATACGATCCTCTAAAGAGAGGATTTTATCCAATTCAAGACAGGATAGACAGAAGTGCTGCCATTGAAATCACAGAACATTTTGGAAGAAAGCTTAATCGAGTCTATATTGACTCCAACCTGTTTACATCTTTTATGATCTCATTTTATAAAAGCAAGACGAGATTTCCAGATGATTCAGAAGTAGGATCAGCTTTCTTTGATGCATACAATTTGAAAAGTCTTGAACTTCTTCAAATGAATAAAAGCATTATCACAGAACGGTCGGTGAAATTTGAAGTAAACGGTCTATTCGCTCAGGCAAGCATTCAAGAAGATGAGTTTGGAGAATTCATCATGATCGAGTATGAGATGTTAGATTTCAATACTCGAGTAAGAGTAGATAAGCTTTTTGACTCAAATAGCAAAGATGTCATTTTAACCATCAACGGCATGATGCTGGATTATTTAAAGTATGACACCGTAAGTGGTTATTCTAGCCGTTATATAGGCAAAGGTATAGGGACTCATTTTGTAATGGACTCGTCCAGTCAGAAAATCATCTCTACCATCTTGAGTGAGCATTCCTTTATGGATGATGCCATGACGAAGAGCCACAAGATCAACGAAAGCAAAAGACTTCGTTCAAAACTGATTCCAAGAGACTTCAAAATAATTTCAAGAGAACAACACTTTATCTGCTCAATTTGTGGATTACAAATTTTAGATTATGAAAGCTATTTGGCTTAACAAAGGAGAGGAATGTATGAATGATGCACTAAACAAACTAACAGATACTTTGATAAAACAGAACAAGTCGTTGGATTTTATTGCTGCACTTGATGAAGCAAGAGCAATACTTAAGGATTCAACTGAAAATGATGAACAATAAATAGACTAGGAGGCGTTTATGAGATCAGTTAAGATATTCCAAACTAGAAAAAATGATATTAGATTTATGGACCATAGTTTTATAATGGACAACCATGGGTTCATAGACTTAGAGCTTTACGAATATGAATGCGTCTATAGAAATGAATTTCACCTTAGCGATGACAATTTATATGCGCTTGAACAAATATATGAACTGTTCAGTATAAACTATCATCACAACTTCCACGGAAGAGCTGTGAATGTCAGCGATATAATTGAGCTTGATGGTGTACTTTACTTTGTAGATAATATTGGATTCAAGGAAGTGGGAAGTGCAGGAGAAACCAATATTTCACTCTTTAGAAAGGTAATATACGCGATTAAGCAAAGTTCACATTTTGAGCAATACAATTATTGTTTGGATTCAATTGTAGTATCTGAAGAGATAAAGAAACTTACTAATTACAAATTCAATTTCGTGGCCGCGCTGAAATGGGGGACCAAAATAGGTGGATCCATTGAATGCTATTTAGAGGGTGAGTTTGATGATTCATGCAATCATAAGATTCATGTTGCAACCATTAATGCGATCGACACCTCAATAGAATCACTTAGGTTAATGGGCGAGTTTGTCGGTCTATTGACTTATTATGAGAACGAGTACGTAAACTCTCACCTGGATAGATTTCAGTCTGACGCTGCATAACACGAAGTAACTCACATAGAAGATCTTATGATTTTCTATGTGTTTTTTTTGCCTCTGAAATGATGTGTAAAGGTAGACCACGGAAGTTCTATAAGTTGAATGTTAATAATGTGATTTCATTACATAAAAAAGGCATATTTTACTTGCAAAAAAAATTGGCGATTGTTATAAACGGGTGAGGAGGGTGAAATGATGCATATAGATAAAGTTAACATTGATCTTGATACTCTGAATGGAGTATCAGAACATTTGAAGAAAGACATATCAAGTTCACTTGGAATTAAAATGGATTCACATGAAAGTACAATCACTATGAAATTAAGTAATGTGGATGAAGATGGTAATCCGGAACTGGAATTTCGAAAAGTAAACCTCGGTTTAGAATATTTCAGAAATTACCTTTCTGACAATGGAAAAGATTTCATTGTTGGGATCTGCTTTATTGTGTTTACATTTTTTAATCTTTTAGAGGTGCTCGGCTTTTTTAAAGCCTACAGCACAATGAACATTGCATATACAGATTTCAATAAAATTATATGGGATGTGGCTTTACCCATCATTCCAATGATCATTTGGGCCTTTTCAACGAACCATCCAGTTTTCAATTTTAGAAATCGCAAGGTTCTCATGTTCTATTTATCCTATTTCTTTATTAATTTTCTGATGGTGAGGCTTACATTTATCATAAGCTATAGAATAACTGTACCGTATATATCCCAGATTGAACCCACTGCACAAATGAGTGTGGACAAAATTGTTGGACTCGCATATATTGCAACATTCATTCCTCTTGCGTTTGCAGTCTTCATTTTGATTCTCATTTCTGTTAGAGGAACGGTATTCAATAAAGACTTTATTGATCGCTTAGAAGCATTTCGGTTATTCAAAGTATTTGATCTTGAGATATACAGCAAGTTCGAATACACGCATCAAGTGGTTAGAGAAATTAAATCCGGATCGAAGATTACCATTCCTCAAAAGGACAGGCAAGCACACACCGCAATCATTGGTGCTACAGGTACCGCAAAAACATCTTCAGTTTTATTGCCTGGTATATTAAAGGATCTAAAGGTAAGAATCAGAAACAAGAACGCTCTTAAGAAATTGTTCAAGCATTATACTGAAATTGGTATGTTTAGGATTAAAAGAACCTTCAGTGATGATGATTTTTCAACAAAGCATTTTGAACCAAATCCCGATTACAAGCGCACTTTTCGTGATAAGATCACTGGAAGAACTCCCAAAAGAGTCTATGAATTTTTAAATAGTAAATATGAAATTGCCGGACAAACGATATTAGTGCCAGAAGAATCCCTTGCTGATGATGCCTATAACCTATTTGAAGCATATGGAGAAAAGGCCAATAGAGTTGATCCTAAACTTATAGATGGTATGCATAAACCTGGCTTTAAGGGGCTTAATATACTTTATATTTCTCCCAATATGCCTTCTTGGGCTGTTGATAGAGAAAAAGTAAGGCGAGCGACTTTACTTGCAGATGTCATGCAGATCATGTTTGAAATGGGTGGCAAATCAGACCCTTACTTCGCATCCGTAAATAGAATTGCAACCACAACAATTGCACTATTGCTTCAGCTGACTTACCCTCAAATGTACAATAGACAACCAAACCTTGAAGACGTTCAAAACTGTATCAACGATTTTACTAAACTGTATGAACCGTACTCAGTACTCTTTCCTAACGGGAAGGTAAGCGAAGCGAATAAAAAGTATCTATGGCTGAAAGACAACATATCAAACTTCTTCATTGGTGAAGGTTCCGAGACATTTGAACAACATGCCAGGGGGCTTAAAGTCCAGATTTCACTATTCCTTGCAGATGATTACATCCGCCAGCTTGTTACAGCTGATGAAGTGATTGATTTTGACGAAATACTTTCTAACAATGAACTTACTGTAGTGAATATTGAACTTCCAGAGATTGGACCTATCAATGCACCGGCTCTTGGTCTTTTCTTTTCGGTCAATATGACCAATGCTGTTCTTAGACGACCTGGAACAGAGTGGACACGTACTTTTCACGTTTGGCGTATAGATGAGTTCCCTATTATTGTCACGCCTTCAATGGAGCAGGCGTTCACATTGTTTAGAAAATTTAAAGTGGCCATGGAAGTTGCACTACAAACGCTTGATCAAATGGACAAAACTCCTTATCTTAAGTATTTGAAAGGTGTAATACTAAACTCTACTGCCAATCAAATCGTCTTTGGTAGAGCAAATATAAGCGAAATGGACATCTATTCCATACTCTCAGGGACAATTGATGATATCGTTGAAATGGAAGGGACATCAGAAACATCATTGTTCTCTGAAAATCCATCCATGTCGACGATGAGAAGAAAAACCAAGCAGATAACGAATGTATCAGAGAAGTCGGACATACGTAATAAAGATTTCCAAGAGGTGACATACTTTTACACCAAACGAGGATCGTTAATGCCGCCAGTACACGGCAAGGTCGACTTCGTAAGTAAAAACGACAAAAAAGGTCGCAACAAACAAATCAAAGTTGACTGGTCTAAACTCTTTGATGGAAGTTCCAAAGACACTATTGAAAGCTTACCCAATAAAAAAGCAGTACTAAAGTTTAATGAAGAACAGCTGAATGAAGCTAGAAAAAGAGGAGACATGGTTTCAGAGGTGATAATGGTGGACAGCCAAAAGGCAAAGATTGAATCTGTAATAGAAGTTCAAGAACCCACTCCTTTTGAAATAGAAATTGAAAATGTGGTTGCAAAGGAAAAGCCTGATACAGTCATAAGCACAAATGACTACACACAAGCAAATACAGAAGAACCATCAAGAACAGAACAACCCCCAAAACCTATTGATTCGAAAGAAGCCAGAGAAAATCAAAGAAAAAAAATGACAGATTTCTTTTAGAGCTATTATAGCTCTTTTATTATGTATGAGTGTAATACTAGGACATTCATTAATGTTATAATCAAATCAAGAAAGCAAGTGGAGGTTTTATGCAGTCACCATTTTTATTTAAGCCAGGCATTATTGCAGAAGATGCTGCTGAGAAGGTCATACAAATGTCCGATATGAATCAGTTGGTAAAAAACAATGCCCTGGATGAAATTGATATCCAAATACTTAAAGTCATGCACGAATTCAAATTTATGACAGCTGGTTTATTGAGTCAATATTTTAAATCAGATCCCTTTTACAGTTCGAATTTTTCCAAAACAAAGATGAGGAAATTCATGAAGTATGGACTTGTAAGGCGATTTTACATTACATTTGAGGGGAATGATGACATTCACAAAAGGACCGTTAATTTTTATGCGCTCTCGCAAGCATCGATGGCGTACCTTAAAAAGTATTTAGGATTGAAAGCATTTAAGATCGGAGAAGGGGAGCTATCAAATGTCGGCGACATTTTGTCTATACTGGCACTTAATCAAGCCCATACCAATTACTCTAGGAGGATAACTTCGTTCAAAGAAACAAAACATGACAGAAATAATGACGCAAGAACCATGTCCATCCAGCTGTATGGTAAATCCATTGAAATCATTTGCGTGAGAAAAGACCAAAGACTTGATGCTTTAGTTGATAAAGTCGAAAGGTTTGCCAAAAACAATGATTTGATCCTATTGCTGGTCGAAGATGAACTCAATGCCATTGAAATATTTAAAAAGATAGAGGGCAAATATTCAGGTCATGATTTACATTTCATTACAGATCTCATGATGGTGTCTGAGGATATGTACGATTCCTATTTGAATGTGATTAGAAATGGCAACGATGTTTCAATATTTGAGTACAAAATCAGTGAAATGGGGATCTTATGATGGTAGAGGGTGAAATGTGCAGTAGAGAAGAAATAAAGATAATTGATTGTGATGAGATCAATATAGATGATATTTCAGTATATCCAGTAAAAATAATGGTAAAACCCTCTTACGGAGGAGCAGGTGTGATTCTTGAATTTAGTCACAGGAACAAACTAGACAGATACCTTAATCAAAGAATGTATCTAAGCAAAAAGCTTAGCGAGAAGAATAAATCCCTTGGTGCAGCCGTTATATGGGAATGATATGTTCAAATTTCAAGTTGTAGAATAAACGAAAGCGTTCAATAATAGAACGCTTTTTATTTGCTCAATTACAGCATAAGAGACTAAGATAAACATGATAATATTGCCATATGAAAAGTCGAGCATTCTATTTTAATGACTTTACAATAAATTTTATTAAAAAAAGTGTTTTTAGTCTATAATGAATAGAGGCAGTCAAATAAATATTGAGGGGTTATAGACTATGAAAAAAAGCGTACTAAAAATAACAGGACTCATCCTTATAGCCATTTTTATTTTTAGCTCGAATACCAGTTATGCACAAGAAAAGACAATGAGTGATTTTAAAGATATCCCATCAGATCACTGGGGGATTTCAGCAATAAAGTGGGGACTGGAAAATGACATAATAAGTGGTTATGGAGATGGTAAATTTGCACCTAATGATCATGTAACTGAAGCAGAATTTGCTACAATCTTAGCAAGATATGCATCAAATTTGCCTGATGAATTTCCAGCTGTTGTAGGGAAGCATTGGTCTGAGCCTTATTATAACGAATTATGGAGATTGCAGATGCCTTTTAAAGGCTATGAAAATACAGAATTGAGAAACACATCTTTGCAAAGAGGAAATGTAGCCGTTATAGTGGCTGCTAAATATGGCTTTGCATTGACAGTTAAACAAGCAGTTTATTTTATGTATGAAAATGGATTGAGTAATGGAAATTCAAGTACTGAAAGAACTTATGAAAGCTTTGGGGCGAGTGATGTATTAACAAGAACTCAAGCGGTTGCATTCTTACAGAACATGGATAACTTAAAAGATAAGGTTATGACTTTTAAAGGGAAAGAATCACTAAAAGGTCCTGCTGATGCCACAACAATACTTGGCATGGGTGGACTTAACGTAGATAGTAAAATAGTAGTGGATTTTGGAGATTTCAATGCACCAGTGGTGGCAAAAACATTGAGCGAAATTGAACAGGAAGTTGAAAAATATAGAAATAAAGGTACAAAAGTTGTGGATGGCAAGGTAGTAATCGATCATGTACGGTTAATCACTCCAACAGATTTTTCGGAAGTATTTGGGAAGTACTACACTAAGACAGTGAATTATGTGGATTTTTCTAAATTTAAGCTGGGAGATGCAAATCTTGCCAATTCCGTAGTGTTATACAAGGGAGTAGAATTACCTTTTGGTAAAGGGTTTATAAAATCTGACGACATGCTAAAAATAAATGATCAGCAAAAAGGAATAGTACAGGTAGGGATTAGCATAAGTTCTGATGAATCCACATTCAAAGACAAAGACATGTTTATAGCACTTATTTCGAACTTAAAGTTTTTAGGGGCTACTCAAGGTCAAATAGACAAATCAGTTGAATATGTAAATAAATACTACGGAATAAATAATAGAGTGTATCAGCAAGCTGAGATTGTGTCTAAGTCTACTGGATATAGCATAGTGGTGACATATGGAAAAGGTGATGTGACACTTGGGTTATATAGTGACACTTTTGGTTGGAAAGATGTTACAACTTATGTGGAATAACGGGAGGAAGCATATCGAGGAGTGAATACAGCCGTTATATGGGAATGATATGTTCAAATTTCTGGTTGTAGATTAAAAGAAATCATGATATCATTTAATTAATCAAAATTGTGTTTTTATAAATTCAAAGTCCACCATTGAGTGGCACTATATTTAGAGGCCAAGAGTCTATCCAATCGGATAGACTTTTTTTTGTGCTTTTTTGAAAGGAGGTGAAGTTTATGTTTTTTGTCGTTTTGGCAGTACTTGTTTTAACAGCTGTTATTATAGGCCTAGTTAACATCAACACAGGCATTAACAGTTATATTATTCAAAAGCAGTTTACAAATCTGAAAAGCTTTTACGTAATGTTTTCCATTGTATTCATTGTTGTGACCACTTATGTATCAAGGTTGATTGATGGGAGTCTTCTCTTTTTGATGATTGACGAGCAATACTCAACTGGATTTTGGGCAGCACTTTATATGGCGGTAATTTACGTTTTTGCATTTGAAGATGTTCACTTGACTTCAATGGTAACATCAAAAGAAAAGTCATGGCGAAAAATTCAAGACAGTGTCTTGATGGAGATTGCTGTAAGCGTTGGAATCAATCTGTTGGTCAGTCAAGCTTCAAGGTCAGAACAATTCATTTTGATACTTGAGCAACTGAAGTTTTATCAAAGTGATTCTGTTATCTATCATACATCTTCTCTTAATATCCAAAATGAAAATGAGTTTGAAGGCATCTGCTATATGGCCAAAGAAGAGCGAATCAGTTCTTTTTTAGAGAGAATGCAGGAGTTGATTAACAGCAAGACTTAGGATATAATTAAGGTATAAAAGGAGCTGATATGATGGCAGAGACTAAAGTGACTATTTCTAGTGAAGAATTTGCTAGAATGAAGCAAGAAGCGAAGGAAAAGGTTTTGGACCTCATGAGAGATTATAAGGTCAACAATCCAAAATTGTATCAAGACATAGTAAACTTAAGAGCAAGACAAGGTAGGAAAACCGAGATATAAGCACTTTATCAGAATATGATTGAGTGCTTATGTTATTTTTTGAGGCGTTTATTGTATATGAGAGCAACCCAGTAAAAAGGGTGCTCTTTTTTTTATGGGAGGACATTATGAAAAACCTAATAAGTAATTTTATAGAGGGCGTTTTAGCTTTATTTCTTCAATTCTTCAATTTTTTACTGACTTTGTTAGATTATGAGTCACTTGCAAATGCATCTATTCAAAGTGGTGATGATCCTATATACGGATATTTTCTGGTTGCGATTTTTGCTATTATACTTATAGCGATTTCAGGCTATTTACTGGTAATTGGCATGATCCGATTGTTCAGGTATCTTTATATTAAGGAAATGCAGTGGCAAAGAATTCAAAGGCTTCAAAAGCTGAAGGAAAAAAGAAGAGAAGGCTTTGCTGAGGCGAAGTAAAAAGGTGATGAAGTTTTTCTGAAGAGAAGGACTGGAAGAACAACTGAGAAAATGGGTATCAATCGTACCCATTTTTCTATTGACTTTCAGAGTGCGGATTTGTTAAATGATTAAGAGGTGATTGAAATGACTATAATCTTAATTGTTTGCATCGTAACATTATCCGTTGGTGTGCTGGCATACTTTGGTGGTATACCTGGAGGGGCTATTGCCTTTTCTCTGATCCTAACGGTTGTACTCATGTTAAATATTATCCGTTACAAAACCAAACAAATACGAAAGCAATATGGGTATACTGCTTCTTATTTTTCAATAAGTGTTCAGAGTCTTTATCCACTTAAGAGTGAACGTGCAAAATTTGATATCGATGGAACTGCTGAAGAGAGTGTTCTGTTATGCAAGATCGGAACAGATGCGTTTATCAGTGAAATGGATCGACTGAGAAGTACTGAACTACTGGACAGCACTACAGTAACCCTCTTTGGTTTTGAAGGATACTTCCGGGAAAATTATAAGGCGCTATCAAAACTTGGTAAACAAACTTTAAAACTGTATGCCTCTAAAAGAGGTATCATTGTAACTAAAGACTAAACCATTAAAACGAGCAAATGAGGTGTTTATGAATAGACTACGGTGTGTAATTGAAACTTGCGGTTATACTTTAGACCTTATAGATAATATTTCACATAGTTGCCCTGGTACTTATATTAAGGAATTTCCACGAGTTGAAACTGAAACGTGTGTTAATGATTGTACCAGGTGCTGGGAGATGGAAATTAAAGGTGTCTTTGAACCAACATTACAAGTATGATTTGAAGTTATCAGATCATAAGGCGTTTGGTAATGGCAACAGACATTTTGATATTTTAAAAAACATAAGACCAGCACCTGACTGGCAACAATAATTAGAGGCTAATGGTCTATCCAACCGGATGGACTTTTTAATTGCTTAAATGTACGACTCTTTTGACCAGGACCAGATCATCAAAAGAGCAGTTAATTCTAGTTGATAGGCTCCAGGTGAGACAACATGTTTCTACAAGTTAGAACCATGGCTATAAAAATTAGCAGTATATGAGAGGAGGTAAATGTATGTCACACTCGATAATCGCAAGCTCTAATCCAATTAAGGTAAGCAAACACAATCTATGTCCCATTTGTGGAAAGCACGATTGGTGTTTTAGCAGCGTCAGCAGTTACAGCTTTTCTGAAGGTCCAAATGAGGACTTTGTGTTTGTGTGTTGTAGAAGAGTAATTGAATCACAAATTCAAGGAGAAGACGGCGGTTTTTACATTTACGACAGAACTTCCAGTAAAGGTGTTCATATATATGAGGATGTTATGCAAAGAGCGCATCGATACGAGAGAATGGGTATTGATGATAAGGTTAAATCACCAACTGATTACAAAGTAAAAGTCCCAAAGAAGAAAACCATACTTTGTGAGAACAATGTAAAAGAAGTTGATTTGATCGATAAGGTGTACAGAGCCTTGTTTGATGCTCTCGTTTTAGAGGATTATCATAAAGACTACTTGAGAAGCGAAAAGTGGGATGAACAATTGATAGAAGCATCCATGTTCAGATCCTTGCCACCTAGTGGGTATGATGTTTATAAAATCATTCAAAAGAAAAAAAGTGGCACCACTTTGTCGGATTTTGAAGAAATGTCCCTGTCTCTTAAAAACAGATCTAGAAAACAGATCGCGCAAGAACTGTTTTTGAAGTTCGGTGATTTAGAGGGTATACCTGGTTTTTATTTGAATCATAGCAATTTTAACAATTCAAATTACTGGGATTTCTCAGGCAAACAAGGCATTTTAATGCCGATGTTCAATGTGGAGGGCAAGATATTTGGTCTTAGAATCAAACTCGATGATGGTGGAACATATAAGTGGATCAGCAGTTACTATGAAAAGCCGATTAAAGAAAGTGAAACAGAAATCGTCTATGATAATCCAATGAAAAAGGGAAGTAAAACGTCAGCAAGTGTAAGCTATCGATTTACGGATTATCAATCCCCCTTTTTATTTGTTACTGAAGGCGAGAAAAAACAGAATGTCGTTTTGATAAAGAAGGGGATTCCATGTGCGAATGTTCCTGGTGTAGAAAGCTTCAGAACTATGTTAAGTGACCTTGATGCGTTGAAAGAAAGAGGCATTAGGTACATCATCATAGGCTATGATGCGGATAAAAGTAGCAACACACTGGTATTAAGAGCAGAACTGAACCTTATACAAGCTTTACTGGAAGGTGGTTTTGAGATATTTATAGCAGAGTGGAGTGAAGTATACGGAAAAGGCGTTGATGATGTACTCCTAAGTGGCAATGACATCACTTATGAGTCTCTTGAGCAATATCTTGATAAATTTGATTGCTGAAATATAGAGGGCTTTGGCCCTTTATTTTTTTTTGTAAAAAAGGCTTGACCATTTTCATGGCGATTTATACCATAACGTTATAAGAAATAAAGGAGACAAACGATGGTTAGATACCCACTTTACAAAGGCGGTTTTATAATTTTACCAGAACCTGCAGTAACAGCTATGTATATCATAGAAAAGGCAAGCAAGCTCAATAAAGACGAGCAACTCAAATTATTGAATTTAGGAGTTGCGTTTGATATTGCCGTAAGCGATCTAAACGATTCAAGATTAGAGTTTCTTAAGTACAACGGACTTGATTTTCCGGACTCGGTTTCAGAGGTTATCGAGATTCTCAAAAGCGCAGGAGCAATCACTGAACATGATGAACGCTTTGAAATCAATTACACAGGCTCCATTAATTACTCGAAATTTGAACTCAACCCATCCACTATTGAAACGATCAGTTATGCAAGGAGCTTTATAGATAACAGTCCTGAAATGATGGATTACCTCAATTCGCTTGATATAGTGGATTTGACTAAAAAAGACAGTTGCGAACCCTATGTTTTATTGAGTAATGACCTACTTGAAGATGGCATAAGTCCAAGGGAAGCAGTCGACAGAGCTTCCTTTGTTCATGAGGTTTCCCAGCTTAAGAAACATGTTGATCAGTATATCAAGGAGTCGAGCGATGAAGAAGATTCTAATTAGCCTCATAGTGATGGTTTTGTTTTTTTCGACATTTTCATTTGCAGACAATGAAATAAAAAGTGTTCAAGGTGATGGTGAGGAAAAACTGGATAACATGAAAAACTCAAACATTGATGATATGCTCGAGTTCGATCCTGGTACTGCAAATGAAGATCATACATTATCCGATGGAATAACTGATTTTGAAAGAAATCTAGATTCTTGGTGGAGTGTCTTTTCTCGAACCATTTTAAAATACTCCAAAATTATTGTGCTCATAGTTTCTGTGTTCTCTTTGTTTTTGTACATTCTGTTTAGAGCACTTCGAGTTAAATCACTACAAAAGGCTGCGGTCTTTATGACCATTATGCCAACTGTCGTTTATATTATTTATGCTTATTTAAGTCCGTTTTTAAGCACTTTAGAATAGAGGAGGCGTACAATGAATACTAAAGAACTTAATGAATTTTTCTATAATGGTGCAGCAATTGTCGGTCAAATAAAGGAAGAAGTTCAACATACGGATACAGTAAAGGAACTGAAGAGATTGATCGCCGAGAAGGAAGTGTTTGTTGTAAAGATTACCGGTATGCGTCCAGAAGACGATGTGGTAACAGCCAAGGTGCTTGATGGCTATATGGGTCTAATCCCTAAAGCACAAGTTTCAAGTAGGATGTACATCAGAAACAAGATGAGTGATCTTCTAATTGGTCAAAACGTACCGGTGATTGTCGAAAGGTTTAATGAGGCCGACAAAACTGTGGCTTTAAGTAGAGTCCACGCAATCAAGGAACTCAGTAAGAACTTCCTTAATGAAATTTTACCGGTTTTGGATGAAATCAATGAAAACGGCGTCAATTACAAACAGTACACCTCTAAATTTGAAGAAGGTAATGATCCTTACTTCGATAAATACCCAAGAGTTAAAGCGAAGGTAATTGACTATGATAAAAAAGGCAAGAGGGTTCTTGTGAATATCGCGGGCCTTGATCTGATAGGAACCATGGACATTTCAAAATTTGATTATAAGTACATTTATAATCCTGAAAAGTTTTTAGAAGAATACATGAAACCAAACCGGGTCATTGAAGTTGCTTTACTTATGTATTACGATAACTCTGGCCAAGGAAAGCCATCAAATTTTGTAGTAAGTCGTAGACACGCTTTAACTAATCCATGGACTGGTATTGAAAAGAAGATAAGAAAAGATGATATCATCGTTGTTACTGCTCTTGAAAAGAAAGATTCTCATTTCTTTGGTGCCTATGATAATTTCCCGCTTGATATCAAGTGTTATTACCCTGAGATTCCTGATAAGCAGATCATGGATGATGAAAAGTATGGCAGAAGACTTGTTACTCCAGGAAAAGAATATAAGGTGAAAGTAGAAAAGGTAAACCCTACGACAAAACTATTAACCGCTAGTTTTCTCGGCGAATTGTAGGTGATTTTATGTCTAATGTATTTAATAAAAACTGGACGAGTGATTATATTTTTCATGAAGACATTAACTGTGTGCCGGACCATAAAAGGAATGCCAATCTGAGCAAACCTCAGATTATTGATAAATATGATGAAGGTGTTATATCTGTAAGTGACCTTTATATTGTCTATGTGATTCATGTAATGACATTTGCTAATCAATATCAGATATGGGAATACATTAAGTGGTGGGGGAAACACAATAACGAGATCCCACTAATATCCAGTGACAACATGGAAAACTTCGGTAATCGTTTAGAGGCGCTTTGTAAAAACTCTTTTATCAGAAGATATAAGTTTAAGAACATCGAAGGGAAGCATAGAGACTATTTCTATGTTACTGCAAATGGTTATAACTTTTTAAAGAGGAAGCTATACTTCAAAGGCAGCTATGATGAGTTTTTAGGTGCGGCACCGCTCCAGGAAGTACTCAAGTACCTATCAAACAATGAAATCCTTATTCAGATCCTGAAGAAAACTAATGTTGAACATGGCTACCATTTGGAGTCAAAACCCGTATTTTCATCACATGTGCAGTTCTTTGATAAACTGGTCAGAGAGAACATTACAACGTATGGTTTTTTCATCATCAGAAAAGAAGATTCAAAACACAAGATCTTACTGGAACCATTTAGACCGACTTTTGATAAAAACCACTATTCAAAAAGTCATATGGATGCGGTTCAAGAAGGTAGATTTGCATTTATTAAGCGTTATGTTGCCGATTATATCAAGGTAAACAATGATCCTAGTGGACTTAGTATTATATATGTTGCTGAAAATATGGAAGCCGCAAAACAACTCGCCACAACTATTGCAACTTTTGATAATTACATGAGGAACATGATTTACATTTCAGTTGACAAAACTATTGAAACCGCAGGGCTAATAGATACGTTTTTGCAGCTTAGAGAGAAGAATGGAAAACCGATATTATCAGCTGCCACTTTAGAGGTGTAGGAAAGGCGTGTGCTTAACAGCATACGCTTTTTTATTTAAGAGATCTTTTAAAAAAAATATTTTGCATTTAATGCATTAGATATATTATGAAGGAAGGATGATGATAATGATTACTTGAGCATAAATGTATAAACACACTATATATTGTATGTTGTTTAGCAAGATAAACAACATATTGACGATAATACTCATTTGATGTAATCTAATAATAGGGAAGTCTAATGTCTATGTATTGAAGTTTAAGTAAAAAGTTTTTACAGTTATCAACAGTTGATTTGAAGATCACTATTGAAAGGAGTTTCTCATGAACAATGCGAAAAAAACAAGTAAAGATGTAAGTGCTTTAGCATCAAAAGTCTTAAAAGATAAGGCTTCATCGAAAATTCAAAAAAATTTAGCTGGATCAGCATTGTCTCAATCAAATTCGAAAAACCAAACGGGAAGCAAAATGGAAGACATTGCTTCTAAGGTTCTTCAAAGTGATAAGTACAACGATACTACAAAGACATTAGCTGGCAGTGTTCTGAGTCAGTCAAATAAGAAACGGTGATATAAGAATTGTACGCTAAGCTATTTTGGAACAATTGAAGAAATTGAAAATTTGCAAAATTGTTCCATGTAATTTATAAGAATAATGAATACTTTAATATGAATTAAACTACTGTGGTATTATAATTGAGGGTTGCATTGCAACCCTTTCAATTTAGTCTTTTTTACATTGAATAAACATGTGTTTTGAGCATAGTGAGCGTAGCATCAAAGGATTTAAGCATCTTATAGAAATTTAGTGAAAACTAAAACTACTCAGTTAGTCTTATGGAGGTGGTAAAAATGCCGATAGGTAGAAATGATCCTTGTATTTGTGGAAGTGGTAAGAAATTTAAGAAGTGCTGCCATAATTGGGAAACGGAATGGCGACAAGGTATAGAAAACAGTGATTGCGACCAAACAATTAAGAATATCCTTTTAGTGGTTTTTGATTTCATCCAAGAAAATCAATTTAGAGGTGGATGTCATATGATTTCAGCCATTCTCTTTATACTCATATCTGAACTAGGGTATGAGCCGATTATTAAGACTGGTGAAGTAGAGGCAAACAATATCATATTCGACCACTCATGGTTAGAAATTGATAACAAAGTAATTGATCTTACATTAATGAGTACATTAGTTGAAGATATGAGGTTGCCGCCGATTGTAATGAACAAATCAGTAGCGTCTGGTTTAGAAACAACTTATCAGTACGGTAAATCAACAAATCTTGATGAAGATACCCAACTTGCTTTATCGCTGTCAATCGGTAAATATATACAAGATGGAAAAGCTTGCAATTCTTATGTATTTTTGGAGTCTATAGCAAGAAAAGTTGGAATACAGATTGATAACACTGATTTTTTCCTTGAGAAATATATGAAGTCATTTAGAAGATGCGCAGTTGCGACACATTGAGGTGAGAGATGAAAATTATCAACAATATTTCGAGCAATCATAATATAGCGATTCAAAATATACTTTATTCAGCTGATCAGTTAATTTTAATCAGTCCTTTCTTGACCGAGGACTTTGATGAGTTCATACATGATGTATCTATCATTGGAATAAAGAAAGTAACTTTGATAACTACTCTAAAAAATAATTCTCCTGAACTTTTTAGTAAGGCAAATACAGTTTATTCTTTCTGTATTGCGTGTATGCTAAATAATATTCTCCATGAGATTAGAATAGACAATCTATTACATGGCAAGCTTTATATCGCCTTAAAAAATGATGTGCCAGTAGCAGGTATTATTACTTCTGCTAACTTCACTGTTCGAGGATTAACTGTAAATCATGAATGGGGTATCGAAATCTATGATCCAATCATACTTCAAAATATCGTGAATGATATTTATAATGTAAGCAGTGACCCACTTTCCCAAAAGGAACTAGATGCAATAGTCAAAGAAATTGACGACTTTTTATTGGTTAATCCGCAAGTTAAGGAAATAAAACCTGTTCTTGATGTGACACAATACATAAAGAAAAAACTCGGCTTGAATATGTCTAGTAATAACTTTGACATAGGTGTTCGTTACTTCCTAAAACCAATTGGTTCTGCAGAAGAACCGTTTGATGAGAAGCGAGTATTTGATCCAGGGATAATTGAAATGCGCTTCTCAAGACGTAGACCAAATTCAGTTAGAAAGGGAGATGTCTTAATTTGCTACGGTGTAGGCACTACAAAGCTTTTAGGATATTTCAAAGTTATCAGTGACCCATATTTTGATGATTCTAACAGTCAAAGATGGCCGTGGAAAGTTGAAACCCAAAACCTTAGTCCAACTTATGGTCTAACGTGGGTGACTAAGAGTAATACGCTTAATCATGTAAAAAATATTTATGGAGATGACAAGATACTTACTTATGTAGGTGGTAAGTCATTTGGAGCATTGCAGTTCGGTGCGGATAAAGTGCAATTAAACGATGACTTCGCTAAGTTCTTAATTGAGTTGATTGATAAGTAGTATCTGGTCAATTGCAACACAAAAGATAATTCCCAAAGTAAATTGTAGAGTAGAAAGGAGCGTATGATTTAACTGGATACTGATCATACAACATTATATGAATAATATTTATGTTTCAAATTACATGGTAACTCGTTTTTTAAAATTTGAAAGAAATGGTATTCCTTTAAGCATAACTGAGTTTATTATGGCATTTTCATTAAACAAATTTTATGATAGTGGTACACCTATTGCTAGAAGTGGCGTGGCAGACATAAAGATTAGATTTGATAAAAAGTACGATTCGATTTATTGCAGAGAATATTGTGAACGTCTAAGTAATTATGATCGGTATTCTTTAGTTGACAGAGTGGCTTATTTTGAACTGATGAGAATATCACTCCCTACATATTCTGTTATTTTGAATGATGACACCGAAATTGATACAGAAGCTTTCTTTTCAATATATAATAATGGGTATGTAGCGATTTCAATTGTCTATAAAAATATTGATTTCAAGAATTTTAACAAATTTGTTTTAACACCAGAAAAATGGGATAATGTTAAAGGTATGAAATTGGATAGACTACTTATTGATTTTTTGAAAATCAAAATTAAGATCACTGACGAGGATTATGTAGCTGCACTCATACCACAACAAGATTTTCTGAAATATTTTAGTGATACATTCCAAATCTATATAGAAATTATAATAGAAATCATTAACTCTCACAATTTAGAAACTTGTAATAACATCATTGAAAATAAAAGTAGTTTTATGCACTTAAGAACATTTGAGATTAAATCTGAGCAAAACCTAACGGATGATGAAATAAATAGTTTGTCAGATATATTATCTGGAAAGGATGAAAATTCAGTATTTAATGAGAACATTGAGACCCGTGCAATCAATTTGAGTCTTGATAAAAACGAAACTATTTTGCTCAATCGAGATTTATTGATTTTTATTAAAGCTAGCAAATACAATCTGGATAACAGAAGATTTGCTCAAGTATATTCATTGGTTGAATATTTTTTTAACGAAAGATGTAAACTTTATGAAGCCCTTGGCATAATTAAAAAAAATGATAGTTATAGCGACTTAAATATTAAACAAATTAATGAATATAAAAATCGTTATATTGACATTATGAAGATTGATATTAACTATGAACTACTAGAACCTTATGAAGTGAATCTAGCAAATCTGATAAGAGAAAAATTGGGTATAGATACCTTAAATCAAGAACTAAAATTATATTATGAAAAACAATTCAACATTGCTCAATTTAACACACAAATTATGGAAAAAAATAAAGAAGAAGATGATAAAAGAAAAAAACATATTGAAAAAGAAGAAAAAGATAAGAAAGAGGAAGAATATAAACGAAAAGAACGCATCGAAAATGAAGCTGCAAAGAAATTGAATAATTTTCTTACTATAATTACAATTCTGTTTGCAATTCCAACGGTAAATGAGGTTGTAGATATGTTATATAATCTCGATGGTATCAAACTTATTTATTTTCCAATAGGTTATGCTAAACCAATTAGCTGTCTGATTATTGGAGCAATAATACTCACTTATTTTAATAAGTTAAACAAATCTTCAAGATTATAAAACTTTTACAATACAATATAAGAGATTAAGAGATTACTATAGTTAATGAAGTACTGATAATATAGGGGGATTATACATGCATATATTCGATAAAAAGCCATATACAAAGCCTGAGCTAATTTATGTGGATTCCACTAAAATGGCTGATCTGATACTTGAACTCGATTACCCTCTATTGATGCATAATAACCTTGGTCGAGGGTATTTTTTACTTGCTCAAGAGAGAGCAGACTTTGATGGTGATGAACCCAATATAATCTATGAAGGTCGAACTTTCTATGGAAAAATTTTTATCATTAAAGCAGGGAAAGCCAAAATGTTAGAAATGACAATGGATGATCTAATAGAGATTGAAGAGCTGATCGAATTATAATATTTAGGTTTGTGTTTATTATTTCAAATTGATTTATTTATAATTCGCAAATGATAATCATTTGTTTATAATGGAAAAGCATATAAAATCCATAAATTGTTTCTTCATTTATTGAAATGTTTACATCAGTATTTTCCAACTGAAAAGTGGACCAAAAAACCAATTCAAAAACGGGCCATTATTTTCTTGAACCTAGCCATAAATTAGTGTTCTTATAACTGACTGAGCATCGCCAATTACATGGAGATCAAATTTCTCAACGAATATATTCTTGCTTCACTAGTTAGAACGACTATATTGTCGATCCTCTATGGAGGCTATTAACTCTTAATACTTTTGACCATTATAATATTGTTTCAGGAAGATTTTGTTATCAAGGTACTACTATTATTTTAATATATGATATACTTAAATAAATAGAATGAAAATGGCTAACTTATTTATCAAATCACGGAGGATTTATGAAGAAAATTATTTTTTTAATGTTATGTACTTTACTTTTTAGTCAGCTATCTTTTGCGAGTGATGCTACAGAATTTTCGGATTTAAAGGACGATTTTTGGGCAAAAGAATCAATTGATTTTCTTGTTGAGAAAAACGTAATTAGTGGATACCCAGATGGGAGCTTTAGACCAAATGAAAATATAACGATTAACGAGTTTGTTGTAATGATTATTAAAAGTATGGGATACCAAGTCGAAGCAACTGAGGGTGATGATTGGGTTACTCCTTATATAAAAAAAGCGAAAGCAATCGGACTTCTAAGAGAAGATCAATTTTTATATCATGGACTTAAATTATCATCTGATATCATAAGGCAAGAAATGGTAAGAATTGCAATGGACTCCATTTCAATTACGGAAGGACTCCCTTATCCATCAGTTAATAATCAATATATCAAATACGACGTATCTGATTCAGAACAAATACATCCAGATGTTTTTAGCCAAATTGTTGATGCTTATAAACTTGGTATCGTATCAGGTTATCCAGATGGGTCATTTAAACCAAGTAAAACAGTAACTCGAGCTGAAGCTGCAAGCGTATTGGTTGGAGTTATGAACTCGAGCGTCAGAACCCCATATGCTGGTAATCCTTACAAAGGCATACAAACTGATAGCGAAGAAGTTCCAATAAGGGTCTATGAAAATGATTCCGGAAAAAACGTAGGTTTTGACTTTATCTGGAAGCGTGAGTATACAAGTTTTTATACCCTCGAGAGGAATTACGATGATAAAGGGAATTTAACAAAAGTATATGGTAATGGTGCTCGACAGTATCCAATGCGCATTCAATATGTTAAAATGTTGCCACCGCTTCATAAAGGAAAACCATTGAATGAAGTTATTGAACTTGCCCGATATTTATTTAACAACCAAGACAATGGTGATAATTACCTAGAAACTTATGCCAGCCTTAATCGTAGTAGCGTTAGTGCATATGGTTTTCAATCAAAAGAATTTTTAGATCAAGTCTACACAGATGAAGGAAATCCAACCATACAGTCAATGCTTGTTATAGAAAGAATTGATTTTATTATGAGTTTTAACCCATACAATTCTTATGACGACCGGTATTTAAATGAAGGTATGTACCCATTTGAAATTACTATCTATAAAAAAACGCATCTTGCTGAAGAGCCGGAAACATATGGCGAATATTTTATATCAACATATGGTGAACATATCAAAGCTTTCTTGGATATTCTTTTCGAAAAAGAGTCTGATATTGTGTGGAACCAATTTCTAAAAGGTATTGATTCCAATGTTGAAGATGCTGAATTTAAATCAGCACTGAACAATAGAGACTATTCACTTAGGTACGACAATGGGTACCTTTCTCTTCGTGTTTCTCTTAAAAAATAGCCTAGACACATCAGACCAATTAGTGGAATGTAATAAGGTGTAATAAGCATTAATAGATAAGAAACCGGGCATCTACCTTTTAGGTAGGTGCTTTTTAAATTTACATTTCAAACTAGACAGAGGCAGAATATATAAAACTAATAATTTGAAATCTGATGTTCCATGTTAATGTCTGCTAGACTTGATATTTTTTTTTCTGTATGTTATTCTTACTTTAAGCAAAGTTATTTTTTTTAAAATTCAACAAGACCAACATTTGATTGGCACTATATTTAGAGGCGATAAGTCTATCCATTAGGATAGGCTTTTTTTTATGCCTAAAAAAGGAAGGAGGTTGTTTTATGTATAACAGAGGAGACATCATCAAAGTAGACAACAATGTGATATTTGTGTGTTTTGGCCAAGATGCTTCATCTTTGGATCAAGATGATTATACTCTTGCAATGGTTGAAGAATAAACTTTATCAAAACTTTGCTTAAAAAAAAAGAGGAGAATATGTTTATGAATAGTGTAGTTTTAATCGGGCGACTTACGAGAGATCCGGAACTAAAATTTGTATCAAATAACGCAACGGCAGTAGCCAATTTCACTTTAGCGATTGATAAAGGATTGACTCGTGAGAAGAAACTGGAATTTGAAGCAGCTGGTAAGCCTACAGCAGACTTTGTTCGAATTGTTGTGTGGGGACCCCAAGCTGAAAACGCTTCAAAGTATTTGTCAAAAGGAAAGCTTGTTGCCATTTCAGGATCAATTCAAAGTGGAAGCTATGAAGATGAAGGTGGAGAGAAGAGATTTACCACTGAAGTGCTCGCTGGTCGTGTCGAATATCTTGAATGGGAAAACAAGAATCCCAAAGGCAATAGTCAAGATTCTCACAATTCTTTTGATTTTAGTGCCTTTGAAGAGGTAAGGGATTAGAACTCAGTTTTTACAACGCTATATAACAGGAGGAGTTTCATGGAAAGAGTGTCTACGTTTTCAAGAACCGTAGATAACTTTGCTAATAAGGGGCAGTATTTTACTTGCCCCTTACACAGCAAGGCTATCGGGAAATTACTAGAATGGCCAGAAAATGAAGTGTCAATAATAGAGCCTAGCATCGGTGATGCGAGTGCTCTTTTTTCATTTTTGGACAAAAAAGAGAACCGCACTGTATTTGGAGTGGAACTTGACAAGGCTATTTATGAAGATCATAAGAAGAACAAAAAAGTTGATTATATTTTGAATGCAGATTTTTTAAGTGGCATATCAATAAGCAATCATGTATTTTCATTGGCTTTTGCTAATCCACCTTATGGAGATAGCGAGTACAATGAGCGCTACGAATCAATTTTTATGAAGCGTCTTTATAACTACATCAAGACAAAAGGTATCCTTGTTCTTATCATTCCATATTATCTTTTCGAAAAGGACAGTAACTTTGCTGTGAAATTTACAAATCGCTTTGATGTAGAGGCAGTTTATAAGTTTCACGAGAAAGAATTTAAAAAGTTCAAACAGATTGTTCTCATTGGAAGGCGAAAATCTGTTCTTAAAGAAAATCCACAAGTTGCGGAAGCTTTAAAAAACAAGGTGTTGGATATAGAAAACCTCGAACTATTACCCATGGATTATGAGGGTAAGAAAATTCAGGTTTATCCTTCATCTTCTGAAGCGGTAAATGTATTTCAAACGATGGCAATAAACAAAGAGGAAATGTGCATGTCGTACAAAAGAGGCGGACTTCTCGGCAAAGCCAACATCTTAAAGAAAGTGGCCAGCGGTCAAGTCTTAACCCCACCAATTCCCCCTAAGAGCGGTCATCTTTACTTACTTGGTACAATTGGATTCACATCCGGAATTATCGGTAGTGAAGCCGATAAGGACCTTCATTTGCAACGAGGAAAAGTAAGAGAAGAAGTGATCGTTGAAACCGAACCTGGTAATCAATCCATTTTAATTGAACGAAAAAAAACCATTAAAACAACTTCAATGGTAATTGTTCAATCCGACGGAAGAATTATCCGATTTTAAGAGGGGAGTGATAACATGCATGTGATTTACATTAACGAAATTAAACTTTTTTCTGACTACGTTGTCTATGAGGCGGATTCCAAGAAATTGATAATGGCCAACTTACTTGAAAGATCAAAGTATGCTGTACAATCCGCTGTTGCTAACATTTATAAGAGTAGTCAATTTCAATTTAAAGAAAACTTGCCAACGCTCAATACTAGTGGTGACTATACTGGATTTATTCAGGGGTTTTCTGTTGGAAAGAGTAAATATTATCAGGGCATTGTAAGAACGGATTTGATTTTTAACAAAAGTTCAAAGGCTATCGACGACACGATTAGAGTATGCGTTGTGGCAAATGAAAATCAATCAAAGGAAGACGCACTTTTTGAAGCAATTTATGAAATGCATGATCTACCACTCGATATTGGATGGAAAGATTATCTTTTCAGTGAACTTTACAGGCAAAGTGCTATTAAGAAGTGTACTGTAATTTCAGAGGAACGTTTCAGTTATCAGATTAAGGAAGGTAACGTTGTCACGGATCTTGCGAACTGGGAATATTATTTCCTGAATGCAAAGACAGAACTAATTGACAGTGTGATCACAGAAGGCATCAGAAGAGGACATATTAAAATAGCTGAGTCACCTCAAAACCCTATTGATGTAAAATCGATAGATGACTATTTTATGAAGTATGGTCATAAAGTCACTGAGAATGTTTTAAAATCCTTAAAACCTCAGATTCCTAGAATTCCGACCATATCATACAAAGCAAAGCAAAAGGTACCATTTCCCGTACAGGCTGAAGTCATTAATGGCATTGTGAACCATCTTAAAACCCATGACTACATTATCATTAACGGTGGAATGGGAGTGGGGAAGTCGTTCATAAGCAGCGTTTCGACTGCTATTGCGAGTACCAGCTCAAGAACCATTGTGATGGGACCAGGGCACATGTTAGAAAAATGGAAATATGAAATACTTGATGAAATTCACGATGCAAAGGTTGAAATTATTACTGATTTTAATCAAGTAACACGCCTCAGCAAACTTAAAGGGATTAAGCCTAGCTGCAAAGAGTTTTATTTGTTCTCAAAAGACTTTGCCAAGCTTAGTTACGAAACGATTCCGATCGTTTCAAAATCCATGAGAAAAACTATTCCTCTAAAAGAATGTACTTGTGGAAACCTTTATTTTGATTCTTATGATCATAACAAATGTAGCTGTGGCTCAACCGAATTTAAGAAAGTTAGAAGCAGTTACAAAGTGGAAGGAGCGACATGTCCGGAGTGTAGTGAAACTGTTTTTCCGTCATATGCTTGCTTCAGCTCACAAAGCACTATGAGAGAGGAAGACACTAATCCTGTGGATTTATCCGAGTTTTCCAATAGAAGCAGTAGAAATAGTGTCTGTGGACATTGCGGTACAAAACTATGGCAACCACATGTCAAGAATCATACTTTAAATAATGAGTATATAAATATTCAAGCCAAGGGAGAAAAGTGGATAAAGATCAAAATACCAAGAAATAAGAGCAATAAGACGTTTAAAACGGAGTATATGCTGAAAACAAGATATCAAAGGCTGGTCAAACTTGGAATTTTAAACGACGAAAACCACTCAGTTGTTTCAATCATGAAGGGGAGAAGATATTCGCCGGCTAAATACATGAAAAAAATGCTTGGCAAAGATTTTTTCCAATATGGAATATACGACGAGGTCCATTTATATAAAAGTGGAAATTCAGCTCAAGGCAATGCCTTTGGACAACTGCTTAAAGTCACTGAAAAATCACTTGTTTTAACTGGGACTTTAGCAGGTGGAGTAGCGCATGACCTGTTCTACTTACTGTTTCGTCTTGAACCAAAACTCTTATTGTCTGAAGGTTACTCGTACAATGATTCATTCAAATTTGCATCAGATTATGGTGTTGTTGAAGAAACACGACAGTTTGAGAACTCAACGGTATACTACAATAAGACTTCAAATGGCAGGCAAGTAGGATCTAAAAAGATTCTACCTGGTATTTCACCTCTTGTTTTTTCAAAACTGTTGATTAACAATACGATTTTTCTAGATCTTGCAGATTTTGAAGGTTTTCTACCAGAACTCATTGAAAAGCCTGTTCCAGTGATGTTGGAACCCAAACAGGCAGCCTTATACAGAGAGGTACAAGATATACTGAAAAAGGAAGTCAGAGAAGAGGGCGGAAAAAAACTATTGGGTCAATTTTTACCTACCTTGTTGTCACTTCCGGATTTAAATCAACTCAGTCCGATCATTCATCCGGAGAGTGGGAATGTAATCTATTCATTCAAAGATGATCCTAAGTCTTTCTTAGGAGAAGATGGGCTGCTCAACAAAGAAAGGGAACTGCTAAAGATTATTGAACAAGAGCTCAAAGAGAATAGGAACTGCTTTGTCTACTGCGAGTTCACTTCCGATGGGGATAAAAACATCACCAAAAGACTTCAGCACATTATTGAAGAGAATCTTAACTTGCAAGGACAAGTCGCAATTTTGAAAGCTTCTTCGCCAAAGGCGAAGGAAAGAATGGAGTGGATAAAGCAAAAGGCTTCTGAAGGTATTAAAGTGTTTATCACAAACCCGCGTCTAGTGGAAACTGGACTCGATTTCATTTTTAAATATCAGAAGAGAGTTTACAATTATCCTACGATCATATTTTACCAATTGGGCTATAATTTATTTACCTCATGGCAAGCAAGTGCGCGCCACAGAAGGCTAATACAAACGCTTCAGTGTAGGACGTTTTACTTGTTTTATGAGAATACTCTTCAGGATATAGCACTTGAATCATTGGCAAATAAGAAAGCAGCTACAGCTGCTCTTCAGGGTACTTTTTCAGAAGAAGGTCTTATTGCTATGGCCAATAGTGTCGATCCTAGAGTCTTACTTGCAAATGCTATGATGAATGGCAGTCAAAGTGGTAATTTGAATCTGCTCTTTGAAAAAATCAACGAAAGAAAGGAGATTGAGCTATCAGAGGAAGAAAAAGTGCTCATGGAAAGAATACTTGAGAACTTTACTGATGATGGCAATGAAGAAACATTGAAGCGGTCTATCCAACTCAGCTTTACTGATTTAGCAGATGAACTATTTGAACTGATGAACATTAGTAAGATAGAAAACTCATTTGGTTCAGGTAAGAACAGAGTCTTAGAAGGGCAACTGTCATTGTTTTAAACAGAAAGCTCACGAAGTATTGATTGTATTAAATCAGTATGATATATTATTTATAACCAAAGTTTTTATTTTTTATAGTTATAAGTCCAGCAATGACTGGCACTGTATTTAGAGGCCAAAGGTCTATCCAATCGGATAGATCTTTTTTTTATGCCCAAAATCACGATAAAAGGAGGTTTTTTATTTATTGGCAATAGCGGTTTTTGACGAGGTAAACTTTGGAAATCATAAAATATGGAGGATAACAATGAGAGTTAAAAGAGAAATACTAATCGATAAAATGAGCAAGGTATCATCGGTGGCAAATTACAAAGATGCAAAAGGTATCATAAGATTTGATTTGCTTGAAGAAAACGATGAAACGAATATTGGGTTTAATTTAAGAATATTCGCAAGTGATGGGATCAATGCAGTAATGACAACTATGAAAGTTGAAGGAAAGGAGGACCGGGTTGGTACTTACTATATTGATTCAAGAAAAGTGACGAATTACTTAAAAAACCTAGGTGCTTTTGAAGTCGATGAAATTGACATTATGCTGAGTGATGAAAAGATTTCTATTCTAACTGGAAAAACGATGTTCGATTTTCCAATTGAAGTGGTAGAAGATTACCCTGTCATGCCTGCAATGGATCTTGATTCAATCGAAGGTGAAAAGTATGTTGTCACATGCGATAGCATGACGCTTCATAGAAAGATGATGAACACAGCAAAGACAATTTATCCAAGTTATGATAAACCGATTTTACAATACACCAATATCATTTGCACTCAAGATGGATTGGATTTGGTATCATCGGATGGCTTTAGGATTACAAGAATGCTTATGGATGCAGAGGTGATCAATCTCAAGACGAAACAGCCTATACCAGGTGAAATCGTTACGAATATCAACTCAATGGTTTTAGCAAGGCTTTTAACTCCAATCAGTGGTGTTGAAGTTTCAATTTTCATTACAGATGATTTGATTTATGTTGTTGACAGTGAATCGGCAATTTCACTTAAGACCATTAAAGCGGAGTTTCCAAAAGTACGTGACATAATTCCAAAAGCAGATTTTAAGAGCAATCAAGTACCTTTCAAAACGATTTGGACGATTGAAGGAAAAGAAATCAACAATTCATTGTCGCTGCTCAAAGCAGTCGTGATTAATGAAAAGAACAAAAGAGTGAAATTCAACATAAACAGTGAAGGAAGTTTCATTGAATCGGATCAGTCTAAGGACAAAGGCAAGATAACTATAGGCGGTGAGGTCATTGGTGAAGGCATCGATGTGAATTTTGACATCAACAAACTCGATGTGCTCAACAATGGCATTGAAAAACTTAGAATATGCTTCACCGAAGCCAACAAGCCAGTTATAATCTACGATTATTCTGAAACAAAAGAATTCACGAATTCCTTTTTGATTATGCCTATTCTTTAAGGCATATTTGGATGATTGGTAACAATCATCCTTTCTCTAATTGTTCTGGTTCCCAGGACAATTAGAGAGAGGGTGAACTGAAAATAGGCTTTGTAATTTATCGATCCAAGTGATTATTTAGCCTTTAAAGTCGTTTGAATATCTTTGTGTTGAGCCAATAAGCCTAATAAAAATAAGCAAATTTGCTAAGCATAAAGAAACTTAAGTCACTTTGACTAGGGACTTTTGTGTCTTCTTTTTTTATTTTTGTATGATACGTTCTTAACAAGTGAACTTATGCTTAATAAAATGATAAAGGAAGAGATGAAAATGATGAAAAAAATCGCATTATTACTGATATTTGTAATGTTATTTAACATGGCAAGCTTTGCTTCAAAAATTGTTTCTAATGATGAACAAAATGATGTTGAAAATGAGCAAGTCATTCTAAGTGATTTTGAAAATCTGAAAATTAGCCCAACAATTATCAAGAATGAAGGACAGATTGACAGTAAAGTGGATTACTATTTTAGAGCTCCGTATGGTGATGTTTTTATTTTAAAAAATGGCAAGATTACATACGATGTCTTCGAGGTAACAGGCGAAGAGGAAGAAAAGAATAAAAAAGGCATTAGATTTGAAGAGCAACTTATTGGCGGTTCTATGAATAAGGCCAGATCTCTTAATGAAGTAAAAACCAATACCAATTACTTTATTGGAAATGATAAAGAAAACTGGGTACTTAATTCAAGTGCGTCTAGTTCAATTGATATGGGCGAAGTGTATAATGGAATAAATTTATCACTTCATGCAAGTGAAGACAATATTGAAAAAGTTTTTACTGTTAGTCCAAATGGTGATGTCGATGATATTCGCATTAAGGTCAATGGTGCTGAGGAAATGAACCTATCTTCAGATGGCGAACTCATTGTTGAAGCTGGTTCCGAAAAAGTTGCTTTTTCAAAGCCATACACTTATCAAATCATTGATGGTAATAAAATTGAGATTGAATCGAATTATATAATAGATAAAAAAACTTATGGCTTCACAATAGGTGAATATAATCAAGAACTACCACTGATTATTGATCCATATGTAGTTGTATCTTATTTTGGAGGTAAACATAGTTATACAAATGCATCTGGAATTAAAGTTGATGAATTTGGAAACATCTATGTGGTTGGTTCAACTATATATTCTAGCTACCAAACCACAATAGGAGCATATGATGAAGTATTTAATGGTTCAAATGGATATCGCGATATATTTGTGAGTAAATTTGATAATGAAATGACTACTTTATTGGCGTCAACTTTCTTAGGAAGTAGTGGAAACGCAAATGATTATGGAAGAGTGATTGAAATTCTAGAAAATGGTGATGTCATAATTGGTGGAACATCATCAGGCACTAGCTATCCAACAACTGTTGGTACTCACAGTAATACTAATACAGGTAGCGTGGATGTTGTATTATCAAGGCTGAGCAGTGATCTATCCACTCTAATCGCATCCACCTATGTCGGAGGTTTATATAGTGATGATGTAAAAGATATTATTCTTGATAAGAATGGATTTCTATATGTCCTTGCAAATGTAACCAATAATTTCCCTGTATCGGATGATTCAAATGATACAAATACAAAAGGAGCTTATACAAAGGTTTGTATTTTTAAAATAGATAAAAACCTTACTAATATTATCCGTTCGACCTTCCTTGGTGGTAATGACCATGCCTCAGATGTTGGCGTGGGTATGGCTATCGATGGTACTGGTGACGTAATTGTTGTTGGATATACTTATGATAAAACTTTTCCAACAACTTTAGACGTGTTAGATACAGTTTTTACTGATCCTTTAGGGAAAACTGAAGGTTTTGTAAGCAGGTTTGATTCGAATTTAACGACATTGAAAGCTTCTACATTTATAGGCGGATCTAATTATGATTATGTTACTGATGTTGCAATTGATTCACGAGGCAATATTCTAATTACAGGGTACTCAAATTCATCAGATTTTTCGATGATATCTGGTGGCTACCAAGAAACCAGGTCTCAAAGTAATTATGATGCTTTTGTGTTGAAGTTAAATCAAGAGTTCGACACTGTTATAAACGGTACCTTTATTGCGTCCAACAATACTAATATTGGAAGATCAATAGCTGTGGATTCAAGTGGAGCTGTCCATATAGCAGGACATACTAAATCTTCCAATTATCCACTTACATCAGATGCCCATGACACAACTTTGAACTATGGATATGGGATGATTTATACAAAATTTGATGAAACACTTTCTGAACTTCTTTATAGCACATATATTTCTGGTCATGGTGATGATCTTACGTACGATATGTATCTGGATAGGGCCGATACGGTGTATATAGGAGGACTAGGCGAATCATTTTATTATCCTCCATCAACAGCAGGGGTTCTTCAGCTTAATGGACAGGGTGGATTAGTAGCAAAATTTGAAAGGCCTCTTTCAGGTGAAGGAGCCGTTCCCTATGCTCTTGGTAAAGGAGAAGCTGCTTTAAACGGAAGTGCTCCAACGGGTGTCGCTTTAAACATTGGTGCATATGTTCATGAAATGAATTTAATGAATGTCGAAGGTGTCATTCCGATTGAATTTTCAATTAAATACAATTCATTGCTAAAAAGTGATGGTGATTTTGGTGTTGGTTGGCTAAGCCCATATAAGCTTGAAATAACTGAAGTGCTTACTGGAGGCTTAAGACTAAACATTAATGAAAATCAATATGTTGATTTCACAGATGATGCAACAGGAAAATTAACTGGTGTGGAAAATGATTATCAGTTCACTTCAGTGAGCGTAAATGAAGATTCTACATATACGGTGGAATCACAAAATGGAACAAAGTATAATTTTGATCATCAGAACTTGCTGGAATCCGTTGATAATAAGTTTGGACAAAGAATGAGTTTCACAAAGGATTCAAGCAATAGACTCCAAAGAATTACAGATGATATTTCTGGGAGGTATATTGAGCTCGGTTATGACGTGAATGGAAGAGTTGGTTCTTTATCAGATAATGCGGCACGAACAGTGCTAATAACATATACACCAGATGGACATCTAGAGACTATTACTGATGTTATGAATGAGATTTGGACATTCAGTTATGATTTTGATGGAAGAATGGAACATCTAAAAGATCCTTACTATAATGAACTATTCTCAGTATCCTATGATTCGTTTGGAAGGGTGATTTCACTTGATGATGGCAGAAGTGATAATTTAGTTAAAACGTTCAATTATATTGAAAACGCTACGCTGGGAACAGTAGAGACCTCAGTTACAAATAGAAATGGATTCGATACAAAGACTATTTACAATACAGATGGCAAAGTGTTGAGTGTTGTAGATGCACTGCAAAATGAGACTGTCTATAATTATGATGAGATTGGACAACTGAATCAAGTACTGTATCCTAACTCGTCTTATGTGTCATTTGAATATGATGGAAATGGAAATATTGTAGAAATAGCCAAACCAAATGCAGTCAAAACTTTCTTTTCATTTGATGGTAAAAACAATCTTCTAACAGTTACAGATGCAAGCGGAAATCTGACACAATATGAGTATTATAGTAACAATCAGCTGAAAAGCATTCAAGATGCTCTTAATAATGTGACTTCATATACGTATACAACTGATGGATTATTGCAGACCATTACACAACCAAAGTCAGGAGTGACAACATATTCTTATGTTAATGGAGACACTTATTCAGTAAAAGATCATTATGACAATTTCACATATTACGAATACTATCCAACTGGACTTGTGAAAAAGACAATTGATCCAGCAAATCATATCACAGAGTTTGTTTATAACAATGCAGGGCAGACTCTAGAAACCATCGATCACCTGAATCAGTCAGAGATTAGAGCATATGACAAAAGAGGATTGCTATTATCAATCACAGATAGAAGAAATAACAAAACGTCATACACTTATGACGTTAATGGGAATATTAAAACTATCGATTTTCCACACAGTCAGACTTTAACATATGATTATAATGGTGAAGATCAAGTTAAAACAATAATGAATGAGTCATTAGAATCAATTCAGTTTTTTTATGATGCATTGGGAAGAGAAATCAAAACAATAGACAAAAACGGTAATCAAATCACAAAAAGCTATGATTCAGTTGGCAATGTAAAAACAATGGAAGATGGATATGGTATTCAAACTGCTTCATATGAGTATGACCTAAACAACTATTTAATGAAAATCTCAGATGCATATCTGAATGAAACGACCTATGTAAATGATCTTTTGGGTAATCCGACTGTTATAGCAGACAAAGAAGGTAACACAACAGCATACAGTTACGATTCTCTAAAAAGAATCAATGAAATTGTAAATTCTCAAAATAACAGAGTTTCTTATCAATTTGACGATGATGGTAACCTAGAAAGTCAAACAGACTTGAATGGAAATATCATGAATATGACTTATGACAGTATGCAAAGAATGCTATCTAAGACCTTTGCTACTGGAAGTACAATCAACATGACCTACAACAATTTAGGTTTACTGGAAACTTATCAAAATGCCAGAGGTAACACGTTCGCATTTGGTTATGATGAGTTAAATCGATTGGCAACTCAAAGTTTCGGACAAGAAACAATATCATATAATTATGATGAAAATAGTAATCTCGTCGAGGTGACAGATGGTGTCAATTCTACAAACAGAACTTATGATTCTGAAAATAGGACTTTGACTTACACAGACACAAATGGATATACTGTGGCCTATTCTTATGATTCAAAAGGCAACGTAGAAACAATGACTTATCCTGGAAACAAAGTAGTAACCTACGGCTATGATTCTGGCAATAGATTGACTTCGGTATTGGATTGGAATGGTGGTTTAACTTCATACACTTATGACAACAACAATCGACTCAAAACAATATCAAGAGCCAATGGAACAATTGCCACATACAACTATGATTTAAAGGGACGAGTAACAGGTATTCACGATGAGGATTATCAAGACAGTGAAATTTACAGCATTTCAGTGAATTATGACAAAGAGATCAATCCAATTCTTGAGACGTATGATAGTAGAACTGTATCGAATATTTATGACAACATTTATCAACTGACTGACTCAGATGAAAATGATTCAAGTGGTGTTCTGATAAAATCATATGACTACGACTATGATGCAGGTGGAAACATGATATTTGCGTCCACCACATCAGCTGTAATCACAATCACAGTGGACAACAGAATTGATACCTTCAATGGGACACAGGTTATTTATGATGCAGATGGAAATATGACCTATGGACCACTTGGAGAAGATTTCGAGAATTTTTCATATGATGAAAAAAACAGACTTCAAAGTTTAAAAGATTTTTCATTTGAATATGATGTTGAAGGTAAAAGAACAAAAGTTACATCTGGATCAGACACAACAACTTACTTTAACTCACCTAGTGATATTGAGCACGTCCTCATAAAAAATGAAAATGGAGTCGAGACCTACTATATCTACGGCGTTGGTATTGTAAGTGAAATAACAGGAAGTGAAACAAAGTATTATCATCTGGATTATAGAGGAAACACAACTGCACTCTCAGATGAACAGGGAATTGTGACAGATACTTTCAAATATTCGCCTTTTGGGGATGTGATTGAAAGAACCGGAAACTATGAACCAATTTTCCAATATGCAGCTAATGTAGGTGTCGTTAAAGATGAATCGGGTCTTTACTACATGAGAGCAAGGTATTATAGTAGTGATATAAGAAGATTCATTACAAGAGATACCTATGAAGGCAATTCGAGCAATGCATTAAGTTTAAATAATTATTCTTATGTTCTTAATAACCCAAAGATATATGTTGATCCCGATGGACATTTTGTCGTATCTGCAGCTTTAACTGTTTATTTAGCAACACTTGTGTCATCTCCTGATTTTTATTTTGATATGACTTTCTTGGCGATGGACATAGCTAGCGGGGACTGGTCTGCTGTTAAATGGGATTTGGTTGGTGTAGCAGTTGCATTTGTACCCACAAAAGCAATTGATTTTAGCGTTACTTTTGTTAAAAATAACTCTCCGACGATTGTAAAAGCCGTTAAATCCAAACTAGATGATGCAATGAAATTTGCGAAAGGGTTATTTAAGGGTGGGGTTGATGATGTAGCAAGACCCTTTACAAAATCAAGCCTAAAACTTGGACAAGAAATGCATAAAGCCTATAAGGCAGATGTTGTCGATGGAATTACAAAGTTTAAAGAATATAGGCTACCAAGCGGTAAAAGAATTGATTTTATTGACTTTGAGACTAAAACAATTTATGAACTTAAACCGTATAATCCAAATCAAATTAAAGCTGGAACTAAACAACTTGATGGTTATCTTAAAGAAGTGGAAGAAGTGTTTGGAGAAGGCTGGAAAACAGTATTAGACACTTATTAGGAGAAGGTAATAATGGATAAAAAAGAATTCAAAAAGGTACTTGTATCCATTTTGTCAGAGTATGGGTTCACTACAAAAAATAATATTTCAAGAGCAGAAACTGACGAATTAATTATTGTAATATCAACTCAAAAGTCGAATTATGATAACAGTTATTATCTGAATTACGGATTTTTGATTAAGGCATTAAATCCTGACTTGACGACGCCAAAGGATAATCAATGTGATGTATTCGGAAGATTAAATTTAAACATCGATGGTAAAATTTTGTCAACTGCTGACTTTGAAAATATGAGGAGTGAGGAGTTTTCAGATGCATTAAAAATGAGTCTAAATGAGAGAGTTAAACCCGTCTTAGATTTTGGAATATTAAAGTATTTCGATCTATTTCCTGCTGCAATTTCAACAGTTAGGATAGTTGCTAAAAAACATTTAGGTTTATGATTAACTCCAATAGTAATCCTGAATTAATCAAGAGCAGTTAAACAAAACTATCTTAAAGCACCACAAACAGCACCTAAAAGACCGTTGAAAACAGCCATTGAGTAAGACTTACAGCACCTCGTACAGCACAAAACCAGTTTTACAGCACCTAAAGAAAAGGTTTTAAACCGCGAGCATTGCCAGCGGATGTTAAAGCAAGGGGCGTTTCACAGCACCTTGCTTTATCCTGCACCGAAATAATAATCAGAGCAGGCAGTGGTTTTGACCTTAAAAGGTGAAGTGGAACGCTCGCTAAATTCGCCCCAAACAGGCGTTTCTCACCTCCAGTGGTATCTTTACTCCACTTGGGATGAGAAAACGCCACACAGGGCGAACGAGTGCATCACGTGGGCAAGCAAACACCTAAGCTAGTAACGGCAATACTTTAGTCGTCATAGGTTTGAATGGCTGCTCACAAAACAATCAGTCACAAAGCCCCAAATTCGGTTTTGATAATCCTCACTGGCATCCTTGCTTGACCGAGGTCTTGAAAATTTGAATTAGAACGAATGATGGTACACAAATGGGTAATTATTCATAGAATATCAATCAATGTTATTATGGAGTGATATTCCATTTAAGTTAGCTTAAGAATAAACTTACTATGAGGCATTGTTATGTAAAGCTTGTTATTTTGAATTAACAACATAGAAAAATATTAAATTGAGTGAAGACGTCCTTTGGAATTGGGGGCGTCTTTTTTCTATGATTCAGTAAGGTCGTCTAATTTAGTCGTAAAGTAGGGGTGAACTGAAAAAAGTGGTTGACAAAAAAAATGGCGATTTGTTTAATAAAATAGAAGTTATACGATAATTATTCTAGGAGGGAATTATGAAAAAAATCATAATGTTAACAATGGTTATAGTAATGATTGCATCATTATTTGTAGTGTCTTTTGCGGACGATCCGACTGATCTTGAATCATGGAAAGATGGTGCAAGTACGGAAGGATTTAATGGTGCTGTTCAAGGTGCTGCAGATATTGGCGCCGCATCGGATAAACTTTTATCAACAATTGCGAAGATTCTAACGGGCTTATATGTGCTTGTGATCGGTATTAGGTGGATGTTTGTTAAGGATGCTCAAGGTAAAAAGACAACTAAAGATATGATTCTTCAGATATTAGGTGGAGCTACTATCATTTACTTTGGTACACCATTATTGATTAAGATTTTATCGGCCTTTAAAGTCTTTATTATGGGAGGCTAAAAAATATGAGCAGAAGATTACATGACTTCCCACAAAACTTTGCAGGAGAAGCCAAATTCAATAAGTGGTTTGATTTTAAAGGTTTTGCATTGTTTTTACTTGGTGTCTCAGTCTGGATTTTTCTTGCCAATACGATCGGAATATTCATTCCTATAGCAGCTCATGCTATAGGATTTTTATTAACCTTGACACTGGTTCTAATCTATAGCGTGAAAATACCGGCTGAATTTTATAACAAAATGGGAAATGAGCGAATTTACAAATTGATTTATTCTTCAATAATTCATAAGAGAAGGAAAGTAATCTATTCAAATACTGTAAGGGGTGAAGAAACATGACTTCAAATATTATACTGGCCTCAACTACAAGTTCGAGTACCAATGTTTTTGATATGATTTTAAAGTACTCCGATGTATTGGCTAACGCTTCTTTGGTTTTGGTAGGGGTCATACTTGTTATTGTTTATTATGTGCGAACCAAAATGTTTTCCAATACCTCTAAAGTTGAAAAACTTGATGTTACCAAAGTTAAAATACTTCCGGCCAAGGATCTTGTGACCATCAGTGATGTTAGCAATAACATGTATATTGAAGATACTCAAAACGTATACACTGGTGTCATTGAGACGACAGGTATCCCATACAGCACACTTTCCGGGAGGGAAAAGGATAATGTCAATTCCGGATATATTGGTTTTTTAAATGCGATTAATTTCAGATTTTCTAAGCATATCATCAGTAGAAAGATTGATATCGAAAAGACAGAAAGCATCTACCAGCTTCCACTCACTAGATCCATTGAGAAACTAGAAGACATTAACATGCAGATCGAATCGCTTGAAAAGAAACTGAAAAATGATTCAATCGATTTGAATGACGAGAAAAGCTTAAAAAAATTATACAAAAATAGAAAACTTGAAGAAGAAAATATAAAATACTTGCAGCATCAAATCAACTATTTAGAGGTTTCAACTTCCAACATTCATGGATCGACTAAATCTGTTTACTATTCTGCAAGTGGAGAACTTGATGAAGAAGCATTAAAAGGTCTTTCACCTAATGAAGTGATTGAAGCTTATGAAGCGAATGTTTTTGACCGAATCACCGCAATGTCAAATTCCCTTGCGGGAATAGGTGTTAAGAGTAACAGGTTGAATGATATTGAACTGCTTGATCTTGCTAGAACACATTATAAGCCGTACAGTTCAGGTGTTTTTAAGACAAAACACTTATTAAACAATTCTTCTGTAGAAGATGATTATGTTCTTAATAAAGAACTGTTTACGAAAATTCTACTCAATGCAGCGCTGATGAGAGGAGAACAGAAAAGTGATCAAATTTCCTAATGTGAATGAAATAAAGAACAAAGCCTCTAAAATCGCAAAAAATACCGGACGCAGCTCTGCAATTGGTGCATCTGAGATGAAAACAATGGTTGTCAAGTCAGCAAAGGACAGCAAAAAAACGAATAAAAAGAAATCCAAAAGTCAAAATAAGCCAGTGAGACTTTATGATGTTAAGGAATTCTTAGCACCCGATGGTGCTAATCCTATCAATGCGAATCACTTTGAAATTGTTGATAATGGAATCACATACTACCTAAGAAGTTTTTATATATCTCAGTTGCCTAAGAGGGGACAGTTTGTTGAAGTTTTTGAACGCCTATTTCAATTTAAGAATTGCAACACAACCATTTACATCGATCCCATTTCTATCAGTGAAGCGATAAGAAAGCTTGATGATGATCTCACTACTATAGAAGCAGAAATATTAACTGCCAGCGAAAAACATGATACAAACCGAATCAGAAAACTTAGAAACAAGTATTCTGAAGCAGAGTTTTTTCAGACTACACTTGAAGGCAGAGAAAACAAGAAGTTTGATGTTGCATTTATATTCACTCTGTCAGAAACCTCTATAGAAGCGCTTGATAGACGTTCTTCTGAATTTGTATTCAAGGCCAAGGATTCTGGTATTGAGCTTGTTAGCTTCTATGCCAACCAAGAAATGGCATACAAACTCAATAAGCCATTCAATGTTAAAAAAGTTGCCAATTTCACATCAAACCTTATATCGGGACTTAAATGGCATCCGCTTGATTTGTACTCACTTTCTACAATATACTCCCATACTTCCGTAGAGTTTTATCACGAAAATGGACTTGTAATTGGTAGAAATTTATTGACCAAAGGTCATCCTGTATCATGGGATCTCCACGATTCAAGTCATAGCAATCAAAATGTTTTTTTCGCAGGAACAAGTGGTTATGGAAAATCTTCGACTATCAAGAAATTGATGAGACTTTTTGCCACAATAAAAGATCAAAAATATGTCATTCTCGACGTTGAAAACATCAAGGGCAGAGGTGAATACGCTGATATCACAGAAGCTTTAGGGGGATATATATTTGAGATAAGCCCTAAAGGACAAAACGTACTGAATCCTTTTGAGATCAATGAAGAAGAAGTATATCATTCTGAAAGTGATTCCTATAGAAGAACACTTAAGCTTATTGAAAAAATCCCATATACTTCGAATATCATCTTATCTTTGATTTCATCTGAGGAACAAAAAGAACAATCAAACATAATGGTAAGAATCATTAATGAGATCATTTTAGAACTTTACTTTAGTATTGGACTAAAAGAAAACGAACCAGATACGCTTTATAAAGAAGTTAATGGAATTGTCGATGGAAAACTGATCAATCAAAAGGTCAGAAAAACTTTGCCAATATTAACGGATTTCTTGGTAATGGCAATTAGACGAAAACTTGAAAATAAAGAAGCATTTTATCATACTGAATATCTTAATCTTATAGCAGGACTTACCAATTACGTCAAAGAACTTCACATTTGTGAGTATGGATGCGGAAAGACGTTTAGCACTGATGAAACGAAAGAGAAGAATCATACCTGTGAGTGTGGGTCAAAGATTAGCTCCATATACGGTGCTTTTCATTTCTTCGATGGACAATCTACCAGTGACGCTGAACTGAATTTTGATAATTACCCAGTCATTTCTATTGATATTTCAAATGTACCAAACAACTATATGCCAAAAGCAATGCTGATAGGTCTCAACTTCATTCTTGAGACCATTGTTAAGAAGAACTCCGAGAATCCTGCAAAGGCAAAGAGAATCACAGTTGTTAATGACGAACAACACAAGACCTTTAAAACGAAAGTCAATCGATCTTTGATTATTGAAGGGGTAAGGGTAATTCGAAAGAAAAGCGCTGGGATATGGTCAATTACACAGTCGATATTTGACTACACACTCTATGAAGAATCAAAAGCGATTATTACTCAGTCCGATTCAGCTTTTATCTTTAGACACAAAAATGCGGATAGAGATGCTTTAAAAGTTTTGCTTGATAATGCGAACGAGTCTGACCTTGATTTCATCACAAACTGCAAAATTGGAAATCTATATTTGCAAGACGCTGCAGGAAAAGCGAGAGTGAAGGTTGATTTGTTACCAATTGAACTGAGCTTTGCAAATACAGATTTGCAACTGGAAAAGGAGAGATTAAATGCATAAATTAAAAAAAATAGTCATTTTACTATTGATCTTTTTAATTGCATTTAGTGCCATAAGTTTCGCAGAGGTTGAAGAAACAGTATCCGATGAACCGAACTGGTTTGAAAAACTAATAATAAGGATGGCTAAATTTCTTCCAAATACTGTCGCAAATGGTCTACGAGCAGTGGGGCCAGATGCTGAAGAAATATACCTGGAAGGCTCTCCCTTTTTGTTTAGTTTTGCACAGGACAATATATTTGGTGCTTACACAGCCAAAGCCTATCCACTTTTTAGGTTAATAGGGATTATAATGATTTCTTTGATGGTTTACGTTGTAGGAATACAGCTCATCAGATCAAAGAGTGGCATTGGTAAAAAGACGGCTTGGGACCAAATTACAAATCTTGTACTCGGCGCAATTGCACTGTATTTTCTCCCTGAAATCGCTAATTTTGGACTGAATGTGTTTAATCAAGTGGCGGTAGCTATTAATAATCTATTTAACAGTTCAGAAACAGCAGGGTTTGTAGCTTCCATGGCTGAGATTGCGGTGGAAGGAAATGTACTCGATGCGCTTATCTATCTTGCAGCCACAGGATTCTCTTATTGGCTCATGGCAAATTATATTGGTCTGACATTTGGTACAACCGTTCTCTTTCTTTTTACACCGGTACTTTTAGCGTTTTCTCCTACTGGATATGGAAAGAAGCAATTGAAAGAAATTGGGACCGCGTTCTTAGGATATGTTTTAACACCTATATTTGATATCACTCTGCTTGGCATTATATCGACCGTAAGATTATTAGATCCAGAATTTCTAGGTATTTCTCCTGTGGTTTATAATCTCACATCAATTATATTGGTTATGATGGTCATTCCAACAAGAAGCCTTCTTAAACAGAAATTTGGATTTGGATCTGCTCTTGGCGATATGCTCGGTGTTGGAACTGTAGCAACGGCCATGATGATGATGAATAGAGGTTATAATACTGCAAAAGGCAAGAAAAGCTCAAGTGGGACTTCACATACAAGTGAGCCAAGTGGTGAGGATTATTCAGGAAAAGCAGAGTACTACAGTGATCTAGATAAGTATCAAGGCAGTCAGAGCACGAACAATTCCACAACGTCTGACTTGCCACCAATCTCTGAAACTTCTGGTAGTAGTGAAGCTCCAATGTCTAGAGAAAGCTTTATAAATAAACACCAAGGCAATGATTACTTTAATGAACGCGATATAGGTGGTCTTTCCAATCAAGAAAAAGCTTCTTATTACGAGAACAAGGCTGAAAATCGACAACTTGAAGAAGAGCAAATGAAAATGGCTGAAAAACAGCAATCACGTTATGATTTTGCTAAAAAAGCGGCTAAAGTCACTGGCGGAGTCCTTGGTGCTTCTACGATGATGTTCATGGGTGGAAGAGGAATGGCTGCAGGAGCATACGTCGGAGCACAAGGCAGTGGTAAACTTTTTGATGCCAGTGTAAAAGGGTTTAGTGCGTATTCAAGTTTTCTAGCTGACGGACAGGAGTCTGAAAGTAGTCAAGGTAATCACCATTCTGAACTGAATGGGGCGATTGAAGAATATGAAACGGTAATCGCTGAAGAGGCAGAAAACAATGGTGGTTTTGTTGGCCAAACCGAAGCCAAAATGAGATCTGAAGCAAAAGTAAATATGAAGTTTGATGAAGATAAAGACAGTACAAACAGCACAGCAGCAAGTGCAATGGGACAAATGGCAGATATGAGTATCAATGTGATGTATGACAAAACGCATGATGACATTATGAACGATATTGGTAACAGAGATTATTATGCTGAAAAATTAACGGTTGCCGTTAATAAAGTGAATGTAGCCACATCCAAGAGTACTGATGATTTTTCTCACACCAATGAGGAAATTACAAACGATTCGAGGATTCAAACGCTAGAAGCTATTCGTCTTAGTGGACATAACGAGAATTCTGAGATACCAAAAGAAATCATCAATGACATGGACTTAAAACGCGGAGAAGCTTTTAAGGCTTCTGTGACAGCATTACAAAGTGACATTGATGATATATTGAGTGAATTTCATTCAAAAGCACTTAATGGCTAAAAAGGTGTCCATATTATTTGGACACTTTTTTTCGCAAAAAGTATTGAGCAAATTATTGCAATTGGATATACTTAATATATAGTATATGTTGATTGTATAATACATATACAAAATACATAAGAAAGAGGTGAATAAAGTGACAGATCATAATGGAAAGGACACTACTTTCACTGAATCGAATCTTAAAGATTCAATGATTAAACCAGAGCACGTGATTGACTATGAATTGATAGAAAATACATTGAAATCACCTTATAGTACGTTCGACCCATACAACCTTTTAAGAACGCATTTTCAGTCTTATTTTGAAGGACAAGAACAATGCTCAGTCATTGAGAATATATTCAGCCTTACAAGAGGTAAAGTAAACGAATATCAGTGGTTTAAGCATGTGGCAATAAGAAGGACCTATCAATCTTTTATGAATGATGCAACTTTTTCATTTGACAGGTTCGGTAAAACTGGACGTCACTTATATTACAACGCAAATTTTCCTTTTGGGTACCATGAGAGAGCCTATAAGCGTCACCATCACATCATGTCAAAGCGGCATGAAGATATCAAATCAAAGCTGTTCATTCCACCTAATTTTAATAGCAGTAACAGTTATGGTCTTGAAGAAATGAGAGACTATCTGAATGACAAAGTAAATACCTATAAGAAAAAACGACCAAAAGTAAAGGGAAGGACTTTTGTTATTACTGCCTCAAAACCACAGATGAAGTTTTCAAGTGAAGGGGAATCATTAAAATCATTTTCAGGATTTGAGACTTATTCCAAAGACTATGCAATCAGGCACACTTTCCTAAATCATTATGATAATGTTGAGCACCCGATCAGCTATTTTATCAAGTTTAAATTTGCTTCTGATAATGTGTATGGAAGAAAATTCATCCCAACATATGCCTGGGATACGCTTCCTGAAATAATAATAAATATGTTAAATCCTGTCTTAGGTTTCAATTTTTTTAATAGAGAATTTGAGAATTATGATATTATTTGCTTCAACTTGTTTGAATTGCCACTACGAGAGTCAATCATTGAATACTTCATGAACTTCATGCTTTCATTTCATCAAGGACATCCAAACATCTACATTAAGGACATTTCAGGCATGGGATACTCTGCTTATATGAAGTACTCATTTTATGAAAGACTATTGAATTCCAATATAGATATTGGTAACTACTATTAGAAGGAGGCCGTTATGCTTTATTTAACACTACTTGCTTTAGCAATTTCAATTATTGCTCTTATCATGCCTATAGTGGATAAAGATTTTAGAAGAGGATATATGTTTGCCAAACTGGAAAAACAGGCTGTAAAAGACATTCTGAAGTTGAGAATGGACCGAAACGAGAAGTATTACATGCAAGATATGAAGCTGTCATGGGCTGGCACTGCTTATCACTTGATGCCTGGACTTGTAAATCAAGCGACCAATAAACTGATTGATTTTCATTCGCCAAAAACAGAAGTAAGATCCACAGTATTAATGGTTATCTTAAAAGATTACAAAATGGTCAAAGACGGAGTGTATAAGCTGAATCTCAAAGACCCATTTGCTGAACTATGGACTGAGCCTATTGAAATAAGTCGTGATTTTTTAGAAAGAAATCTTGATTATATAATTAGAGTTGAAGGTGAGATTGTAAATAAAAACACTTCAGATGGCGTGATATTAATGAATCCAGAAATGAAAAACAAATATGTCTATCAACCTCTAAAAGTAGATGAAACAGGCCAACCAGTAGAAGTACTTGATATGCAATCTCACAATATAGAATTAAGGTGAATATATGGGAAATGTTATTGATTTTTCTAAAGCAAAATTAAAGATGATTGAAAAACTTCAAAACGAAGCAGCAATGGACTCAATGGTGGATAAAGAACCACTTTCAACTCACATTGGTGTTCCCGTAAAATTCTTACATGAAACAAGTGAGGAAGAGTATTATGTTTTTTCAAAAATAGGATCTTATATCTGGGCATTCAATACTTCCAATCACATTAAGTTACCACTGAATGACATGACTAATAAATCGAAGTGGATATACCCGCAACCAGGAAGTGGTGTGTCAAGATTTGAAATGGAGAATATAGGAACTGTCCATAAAAATTATGTGTTTCTTAATAGAGTTTATGAAAATGTATTCATTGATTGGGCAACTTTCAATTACAAACATGACAAAACAATCATTGAGACTTTTTTTAGCCTTCCTCCAACCATGCAGTTGGAATTTGATGATGGTTACAGAATGCCACTTAATCATGACAAAGCGAATGAATTTGGATTGGTTTTAGCCAGAGAAAACGAATTGGAGTTTATCAATTTCTTATCGCTTTCTTCTGCACCTATAAGCGCAATGTACTCTCAAGGTGCTAAGGTCATTGCATTTGATGAAAGTTTGGATGTTGTTATATTGGAGGGTGTGCTTCTTAGAGAAGGTGTTCAGACCGATTTTAACAACAATAACCTAATCAGCCACAATCTGAACAACATTCTTAGCAGATATGCATTTAAGATCATGAAAAACGAGACAGAGGAAATCAACTTACAGCTCCGACAATTGAAGCAGGGGAAAGATACAGGTGGAAAAGGAAAATGGAAATCATTTTTCATGTCACTGAAAGGAAAATTGAGTAATGGTTAAGAAGATTATCAGTAGAAAAATCAATAGGTTTTTAGTTATCAATGTACTGATTCCCCTTTTGATTTTTGTAATTATTATGGCTGCTGCAGTAGGCATTTTTTATGAACTTCCTAGACTGATCAATTTGAGAATTGATGAAGCTTTTGGAGGAGGGGAACAAAGTGGAAGTTACTCGCTTTCAGAGCTAAGAAACCATTTTGCTTCAGAGGACATGTCAGAACTTGATGCCATTCAAAGTGGTGAAATGTTATCGGAATACGTTGATCTACAGATGAAAAGTGGGCTATATGAAGTGACTGTTGAAAAGCTGGTCTATGAATATGTAGATGGTAATTTAAAACATACGTACTCTGTTCCAATGCAACTTAATTTTGGAAACAACACAGAAAAATTTACAACACCTTGGCAATTGATGAGTGCTGTCGATCTGGTCAATGAAAACTTTGGAATTACGGAACGTTCAGATGAAGTAACACGGTTTAATGAACTTTTGAGACCGCGATTCGATGGAAATATCAGTTCAAGTTTTATCCCTACTGTCTATGAAACCATCACTTCTGAAAGCAGATACACCACAAGAACGGTTAATAGAATCGATTATGCTACAGGTGAACCTTTTGAAGTTGCAGAAATTGATACGGATAAATGGGTGGTTAAAACCGTCACTAAGATTCCTAGACCAATATTTGAATCTGTTGACTATTATGGCGGGCAAGTCAACAATGAAATCATTTACACAACGCACGTTGACGAACCTGTTTCTGATTATCAAGTCCTTTATGATAATGCCGCAGGTAAAGAAACGCAGCGAATAACCACAACGGTAACAAGAGAAATCCCTAGTGTAAGTAAATCGAATTATGAGGTATCAACAAGTAAACTTACAACTGCGATTACCAGCACAATACCTATTGATATGATTGAGCTTTACATTCAAATAATGGATCAGTACACTTCAGGATATGCACTTTCATCTTTGCTTACTACAACTTCATTACGAGATTTGATCGATTTTGAACTGGAAAATTACTCAGAAAGGATTTATTCGTTTGAATATCCTACATTGAAGCATAATGAGACTGGAAGATACTATAGAGAAGATTTAGTAAACCTTGCATTATCACTGAAAGGTTTGGATTACTTCTGGGGAGGGAAAGACTCAAGCACTGGATTTAATCCAAGGTGGGGAAAATTGGTTTTGGTATCCGCTGCAGGGCATCCAGCCAGTGGTAATATGACGAGATATGGTCTTGACTGCTCAGGATTCGCTCAGTGGGTTTATGTAAATGCAGGGCTACCACTTTCCGGATCATCAAGAGAAATGCTTAGACTGGGACAAATCGAGGAGATACAACTTAGTGAAATCAAACCAGGTGATATCGGTCTTTATCACAATTATTCCAGTGGTGAAGCCTACAATCATGTTGGGATTTTTATAGAAAAGCAAGGCGATAATTACATGTTCGCACATAGTGGTGGATACGCCTGGGCTGATGCCGATCATCCGCTTGGTCAAGTCACTGTAAGTGCACTCAATAAAACGATTGATGGAAATGCCAGAGTGAAATTTAAGAAGTTCTATCGATACTCAAACAAACCACTTAACTAGGAGGAGCTATGAAAAAGAAAGTCATTATTGGAGTGGTCTTAGTCTTTTTATTTATAGTAAGCATTGATTTATTCATTAGAAAGCCATGGATTCACCCTTCACAAACCGAAGAGGAAAGTGTTATGGATGAAAGCTCAATTGTATTACAGTCTAATCAAGATATGACTGAAACAGAAAGTAGAGCTGAAAACACTCAACCTACGGGAAATGAGGAAGAGGGGATAGAAACGCCTTTAACAGAAACACCGAGTTTTATCAATCAGAGAAATGAATATTCGGCTTTATACAGTAATGGTGAGTTTAGTGATGAAATACTGGAAATTTCCAGTGAAGAGCTGGGTGGAAAAGATATAGATGCCTTATATGACACGCTTGATAAGATCTATCTCTTTTCGATTGGTGAGCTTGAAATAGACTCGCTTATAGGACTCGTAGATAGCGTAACGCTTGATGACAAATACCATCCAAGGTTTAATGGGTTTGTAGAACAGATTTCCGAGCGTGAAGAGTTCGCGGTGTTTGATTCTTTTAGGATGAGTGAAAATGTCTATAAACTCAAGATCATGCTACAAACACCTGCAGGGGAAGGTGATGAGGATTATGTGTTAGATACACTTGTGACAACAGCGACTTACAATACGAAGTACAATAGATTATCTTTTGAGGAAATCATTCAAAGAACTCCCACTGATTTCACATATACTTCAGATCAGTATACGGTTCATGCGTATTTACTGGAATGTGATTCGCTTGAGAGCAAATTATATCTTGAGATTTCTACATCACTTTCTGATATTATTATGATAGATGATATACCCTTGTTTAGTGCCAAGGCTAAGATGCCTAATGGTAATATAGAAGTGATTCCTTTTTATCTGAATTATTATGGAATACCTCTTGTACCCAACAACGATTATTATTTTGTCGCCAATATTCCGACTGTAATTGAATCTATTGAAAGCCTTGAAATGATTAAGAATTGAGGTGAACGAATTGACGGAGCTGTATTATACGTTTGTGTTTTGTACCAGATATCGGTATGCTTTGATTAAAAATAGTGAACAATCAAGCATTTTACGCGATTATTTCAATGAAGCAGCAGGGTTGAAAACTCTATATTTAGAGGATTTTAGCGCAAGAGAGGATCATGTCATTGTCAAAATAAAATGCATGGACAGCAGTCTATCACCATTACAAATTGCACATCATTTAAGAACGGTAACATCAAAAGAAATTAGGAGCGATAAGAGATTAAATGTAATGCATCTTCCAAGCATATGGATACGGAATATTATGGTTACTACCAGGGATCTTTCTGATAAAGAGATTGAATCTTTTTTATCGGCGCAAAAACGTAGGAGCTGAGACTGGTATTTATAAAAAAGTACTAATTTTTATGAATAATTAGTCCTAGATATTTATACAAAAATAAATATATACATTATGTTTAAATAGTTTTCATTTTATATTAATTTAAAAATGATGCAAAGCCGGTAAAGCGTCCAAATAGTAACGTTTATCGGCTTATTTTTATTTGATAAATAAAAATTTCGTATATAGAAACATGTATATTTTACTTTACAGCGCAAAATTGAAACGATATAATAACAATTGTGTGTTATTTCAATATAAAATTTATATACAAATATTATACAAAAATCATAAAAAATCAAACAATTGAATAGGCAAACTTATTGAAAGATGAGGACGCAAAACTATAGGGTCTTTTACATGACAGCCAGTTGCAAATTATATTTATTATTCCCTATGATGCTTAAAATCACGGGTTTTTTTTTGCCCAAAATTCAAAAATATCGAAAGGATAGTTAGAATATGTATGAATTCCAAAAGTTTTTAACTTCACAAGAAGAGGTCACAAAAGAAGTCAAAAAGTTGATTGATCTAAAATCTATCGGTGAAATATCTGAGCAAGAATTTGTAAGGAACTTAGTCTGCTACGTAATTACCTTTAGAACACTTTTATTCAAAGTCAGAGGTGATAATGAATTCGTTTTAAAAGGTACACCAAAATTTAAACTTGGGAAAAAAAGAATCAGAATCATTGGAGCATGCCTAGAAAGTGTCGGTGTTGCGACCTTACAAGATGAGGGCGATGGAATTTATAAAATAAATTAAATTAGTTTGCCTTTGAGTGTAATAGTTAAATCACTACTGATGATATCATTTAATTAGGAAAGCATAAAAGGAGGATTTGGTCAATAACCCACCACTTTAGAAGTGGGGGCTTGTGTATTCAAGTCCTTGTTGA
>JACUUV010000130.1 GCA_014859095.1 Clostridia bacterium
AAGGCTTAGTCGGTTTTATTAGACGCAATGTTTTGGTTCCCATACCAAAAGTTAAATCTATAGAGGTACTTAACGATGACCTGCTGAAAAAATGCATTGAATATCGAAAACATAAAATCAAAGGAAGAGACCTTACGGTCGGTGAAATGTTTACACTGGAGCAAACCTTTTTCACTCATATGCCAAACTATGTTTACGACACCAGCAAACAAAATTTGGTTGATGTGGATGAATTTTCTCTGATAAGATTTGATACGGTTCAGTATTCTGTTCCTTATCAGTATGTTGGGAAATGTGTAACTGTAAAGGGTTACGGCAATCACGTTGAGGTTCTTTATAAAGGAACAACAATTGCTGGCTATACACGAAGTTATAAAAAATCGAGTGTTCATTATAAACTTGAGCACTATATTGATATTATTGAACGTCGGCCTCGCAGTGCTTACAATGCTAAACCTGTAAAACAATGTTTGAGTCAAAGAATTATGGCTTTTGGTGAACAACTAGAGTCTCCTAAAGAAATGATTAAACTGTTACGCTTGTGTATCGAGCATGGCCAGGACAAAGTCTCGAAAGTCCTTGATCAAAATACCTTTAACAATCTAAGCATTGGCGTTCTAACTTCGATGTTATCTCAATCAAATCTTGATATACCCCGTCAGTTACCATGTAATAATGGTGATGTCCATGTAGAGGCACCTTCGCTTGCAAAATATGATTCACTTTTAGATCGAGCGGTGGCTTTATGAATAAAATGAATCCGCAAAAAGAGATCATCAAACTCTATTCGAAGCAACTAAGGACGCCAACATTCAATAGTTTTGAAGAAGTGATCAGGCAAATGGAGCCTAATGAAAGCTATGAACATTTTTTAAGTAGACTCATGAAGCGTGAAGTTTCGATTCGACAAGAAAATGTTCAAAAGAGAAGATTAAAGGCTGCGAAATTTCCATTTTACAAAACTCTGGATGAGTTTGATTTTAAACGTCTTGAGCACGTTTCACAATCACATATTCAAGAACTTGCAAGCTGTGATTACATTCAAAAAAAGCAAAACGTAATAATGATTGGAAATCCAGGTTCTGGAAAAACGCATTTGAGTTTAGCGTTGGGACTTAGCGCTTGTTACTCGGGGTTTAACGTCAAGTTCTTCACAGCTTCGCACTTAGTTCATGAACTAACAGAGGCATTGGAACTCAAGCGGTTCTCGAAATTCGAAAAAAGCCTTTCAAAAGTGGATTTGTTGATTCTAGATGAATTATCGTATTTGACATTTAACAGGCATCAATCCGAGCTTTTGTTTCAGGTTATCTCCGAACGTTCGGAGCGTGCAAGTATTATCGTAACAACAAATCTTGAATTTTCCAACTGGACTCAGATCTTTGATAATGACATCATGCTGGCGGCTTTAATAGATCGCCTTACCTTTAAATCGCATATCTTGAATATGAATGTCAAGGATTCTTATCGCCTACTACAAACGAAATTTGGGGGTCAAAATCATGAATAATATTTTAGAGTATGATGAGCAGGAGCTGTTAGCAGTGAATGAACAGCAAACCAACGAACTAATAGCAGCTTTACTTAACTATGCTCAGGGTCTTGAGAACCAAGTTGTATTATTGAGATCTGATCTTAACAAGAGAACTCTAGCAGATGAAGCACAGCCATATCCAGATTTACACACAGATATTTATGAGACTTTTGAAGGTTATCCTGCTTATGAACGAAATAAGGACGGGATTGAGGCTTATCTTGAATTTTTCAAAAATCGTTAGTCAATCTTAAATTTTCAATTGCACCTACTGCCTTAAAGTAGGTGCTCATTTAAACCTGTGGTGGTACACTTTTTTACCATCACTGTACTTATAAGTGGCCTACTATTTTACCATCACAAGTGGCCTACTTTTTTTCCATCACGTGGTATACTTTTTTCTTGACGTTCGCA
>JACUUV010000058.1 GCA_014859095.1 Clostridia bacterium
TAATATTTTCATATAAGCCTCCAAAAGGGCCGGGGAGGCAGGGAGGGCAGGTAATGCAGTGAGTGCAGGAAGTTCTGGAAATGATGGGAAATCAGGAAAAGATTAAGATCAAGTTCAAAGTCAAAACATAATTGTACGCAAATTCGCTCTCCCTGCTTCTCCCTGCTTCTCCCTGCTTCTCCCCTTATCCCTTAATGTATTCCCAAAACAACGGTTCATTAAAATTTGCAATTAATTGAGATGGAAAGTCCATTGCCTCAAGCATTATTACGGCTTCTTCCATTGCGCCAACATGTTCTGAAAAATGCGCGTCGCTACCAATAATGACTGCTGCATTATGTTTTTTGCAATAGGCAAGTAGCGTTTTATAGTTTTCATGCGCACCTTCACGTGTAGCAGTCGGCCATAAGGAACTGTTGTTGATTTCGATCAGAACATGGTTCTCAATAGCCGCAAGAACAAGCTTTTCATAGTCCATTGGATATCTGCTGTCATCAGGATGTCCGATGATTTTCACAACAGGATGTTTCATTGCGTTGATTAAAGCGTTGGTGTTGCCTATTTTCTCCAGATTTTCAAAACATGGGATGTGAAGGCTTGCAATGGCATAGTCCAAAATGGTATGCACCTTGCCTTTGATGTCAATTTCACCACTTTCATCAAGTATATTAACTTCTGCGCCTTTAAGAACTCGAATTCCTTCAATGATTTCTGGAAGTATTTTCAGATTGTGAAAATAAAAACGATGTGCTCCGCCGGGCATCATTGGCCCGTGGTCTGATACACCGATGATTTTCATACCCTTTGCTTTTGCAGCTCTAATATTTTCCAGTAGCGAACTGTATGCGTGGCCACTGGACACAGTATGCGTGTGTAAGTCTAATAGATTTTGTGAAACGTTCATTAAAAGTCCTTTCTATAAGTGCAGGTTGGTGCAGGTATTGTTTTGATCTTCATCATTTGAATTTCCCAACCACTGCGCTCATACGAGCGCAATACCACTAACCACTAACTACTGGTACCAATTGGTACCTCAATTGGTACCTCTTTACTCCTCAAACCCAAACACCGCTGTCACAGGCTGATGGTCAGAATCTTTGAAACCTAAGTCATGACCCATCACTGAAACGACTTTGACATTTGGTGAAACCAGAAAACCATCAATGACCGTTTCAAAACTGACGCCAGGCTCATAAGGTGTGATCAATGAACGCACTGTATTGACAGTCTTATCATAAGCCAAATTGAATCCGGTGGCTTCGATCGAATCAGGAATCACAGCAATCCATGACTCCGGTTCGCCTTCTATGCGATCAAAAAATTCTTGAGACAGCAAATGATTCCAGTCGCCGCCGATGATGAAATAATTCTCATTGGGATCGTATATTTCTTCAATATAGTTGATCAGCCATTCCACTTGTTGCGCCCTGATCAACCCGCCTTCGTCGAAAGCCGAGAGATGTACATTCATCAGGATCAAGGTCTTACCGTTATCCAGAGGGTAAGTGTTCATCAGAATCGCACGTTTCAAGTCGAAGTATCGGTTTGGGAGCGGTTCGTCGCCAGGAAGCTGATATCGGGTTGAAGTTACAGGATTTTTCTTTGACAGCGTCAACAAACCGGAAATCGCTTTCCCCATTGGATTCTTCAGCGGAATCGGTACCCATCCAGTTCTGAAGTTATAGGCGAAAGTACTGGTGTATGAAGGAAACTCCTCAACGATCCGTTCCACTTGATTGATCTTGAAACTGCGCGAGGAATTCTCGTCAACTTCTTGGAGCAGATAGGCGTCAGAATTGATTTCCGTCATAAATTTGAGTACGCCAAACAAGTTTCTCTCTGTTTGCTCAAGGCTGGATGACCTTGACATTGTTCCGCCGTCCATGAAAAAGTCCTGTGCCGCATCAAGACCGCAATATCCGATGTTGTAGGTTGTCACTTGGAAAGAGGACATCTCTACAGGTACGACAGGCTTTTCATTCAAAATGACGCCTTCCTCCACAACATCCGGTTTGTACTCGGTGATGATGCTATATGCCAAGAATAAAACAAATGCAAGTACAGGTACCATCAATATTCCTAAAATCCACAAAAGAATCCGTTTCATAATGCCTCCATATCTCAATCGACAACCAATCGCCGTTTATTACCTGTATTTTATCATTTTTTATACATCTCCACAATTGAGAAGAGATCAAAAAAGCCTCTTCATCTTCATCTTCATCGATTTCAGAGAAAACAGACCTCAAATTCCTGTTCATATCGTAAAGCAGATGTTTGATAACAATCCATCTCTGCGATTCGCTTGAAATATGTTGTAGATCTTCAAGACCGATTTCATGCAGTGATTCAATCACGTAGTTATTGTTTCTATAGGCATGGTTCAATTCATCGAGAAAATCCTTGATTCTCTTGTGAATGTCCCATTTTCCCTTTGAAAGTTCACCGAACCAAACATACCATTCATATAGAAAAAATCATTACGTTTTATTAACAGGTTCATCAATTTAGACACAAAAAAATCCTCTGCTTTTTATGGCAAAGGATTGTTCTATAGTATTTAATTATTCACTCGCTTCACTGGAGTATACCCCTTCATGAAATTCTCTGGACCACATGGATGCTTCAAAATTCAATTTTTGAAGTTTCATCTCGATCGAATCGTGATGATGTTCCACTCTATTTTCCCAAAAAAGCTCCTCTGGAAGTTTTACATGGAGTCCCATTTCGATAGCTTTGATTGCACGTTCAATTCCATCGCTGATGTGAATCTTCTCGAAAGAGTCTTTAATAGATTGTTTTTCGTGTTCGCCCAATTTCATTGAAAATAAATTCTCAATATAATCGTAAATTGCTGCAAATAAATCCATCTTATGCATATAATTTCCCCCCATAGTCATTTTTTGTCATGGCCATTCTGCCTGCTTATCTAATATAATACCACAGATTGTACAGATTTTAAAACAAGATTTTTATAATTTTCATAATTTTCTGTCAATTTTCTGATTTTCACATAATTTATAGTCAGTAAATTCATTGCATGGTCAAAAATATCGATCAAAACGCAGAATGAATACATTGGAAACATATGTGGATGCGTTTGAAATTTAGGGTATAAATGATAATAGTTCCTAGTAGAATGGAGGTATGGATCATGAATGCTTTTAAAGAGTCAATTGTCCAAGTATCCAAAGGTGCACTCAAAGCGTTTCAAAGATATCCTGCATCCGTTGCCAGTGCTTTGGCTTTTTCAATCGTGACAATGGTCAGGATACAACTTGATTGGCCAGAACAGGAGGCCTATAATTTCCTGTTCAACTGTCTACACTGGTCGTTTGCAGTCGGTGCAGTGTTCAGCCTTGCAACAATCACAGCGGCTCATAGCCGATTCAATACCAAAAAGGCTTTCCTAACAGCCAATTTACTTGGTGCCGGAGCCGTATTAGTAACATTTCTTCTCCTGTACTGGTTTGGGGAGACTGCTATTTCAGATGCCTCTTACCGATATATGAGTATTTCAAATCTCGCATTGTCGAGAGTGACGGCTTTTATATTCATCTGCATTGTTTCTTTTATGATCATCATAGCCAAGCATAGTGATCGTTTGGATTTCGCAAAGTCCTTTTTTATGACTCATAAAGCCTTGTTCATCGCATTGATTTACGGCTCGGTCATTATGAGTGGAGTCTCAGGTGTGGCAGGTGCTTTTCAAGCACTTCTCTATCGGGATATGAGTGTCAAAGTGTACGAATATATCGGCACTTTAGTGGGATTCTTGTCATTTACCATATTCGTAGGATTTTTCCCTGATTTCAAAAAGGGAGAAGCTGACCCTAGAATTGAGGAAACCTCAAAACAGCCCCGTTTCATAGAAGTCTTGTTTGGCAATATTATGGTGCCCATCGCACTTGCTCTCACAGCGGTGCTATTGCTTTGGACCATCAGAAGTGTGTTTTCTAGAGAAACCATACCATTCGTGAGGCTCTCGGCAATTGCCACAAGTTACGCTACTTTGGGCATCTGGCTCCATATCATGTTGACGCATCACAAATCGCGTCTTTCAGAGTTTTATAAAATGGTTTTCCCTTATACGGCACTGGTGATTTTAGCTTTTGAGGCAAGAGCTCTCATTATACAACTTAGTGCCTTCGGTCTCAAACCCACTGAGTATTCATTTATTCTGATCTGGATTTTCGCAGTGTCCGCAGCTTTGCTTTTGATCATCAAAAAATCGAAGTCCCATATCACCTTGGCACTTACAACCTGTGTTCTTGCATGCGTTGCTGTCTTACCGATTATAGGATATCATGCGCTGCCAGTATCAATGCAAGTCAGACGTCTTGAAAACATCTTGACTGAACAAGGCATACTCTCAGATAACGAACTTACTCCTGCCCAGAGTGAACCTGAACTGAAGGTCAGAGAGTCTATCACAGAATCTGTCATGTATCTGGCATATGCACAGGATGCCAAACTACCGGATTGGTTCGATCGGGATTTAGGTGAGAATAACATTTTCAAATCCAAACTCGGTTTTGAACAAGTGATGCCAAGATTTGATGAGGAATATTACGGTGGTAAATACCTCTCGCTGCGACTTCCTTCTGAAGCAGTTGATATCACAGGATTCAGATGGGCATTCAGCCTCGAAAACTTCGAAGGAAAGGATGCAACCGCATCATCAGTTGTAAATGGTGACAACGGTAAGTACTTTGTTCAGTGGTCCATCAATACGACATCCGGGATACCAAAACTCATCATTGAAAAGGATGATCAGGTTATTCTGGAAGATGATATGAACACTTATATTGATCGCATCGCTGAAAAATTCCCACCAGGTGAATCCAGAGAAGAAAACGTGACACTCGAGGATATGACCTATCTCATAGAAACACCAGAAATCACCGTATTGCTTGTCTTCAACAATATTGAGATCAATTCAGACAACCAAAATGACAAAATCAATTATTGGATCAATATGAACACCCTTTACATGAAAGAAAATTAATCAAAATAATAAAGCAAGATCAGACTCGTTATTACAACAGAGCCTGATCTTGCTTTTTTTACTAGTGCATCACATTTCAATAGTATTTCCACCGAGCATCTCTGAGACCCATTTGTGGCAGGTCACAAAAATAACTTGATGCCTCAATGCATGATTCTGGATCATTTCAATGGCCTTTTGCTGTCTGTCTTCATCCATATTCACCAAACAATCATCGAGGACCGTGAGTTTTTGAGTGTCACCACCGAGTTCATCGATGATTGCCAATCTGAAAGCGAGAGCGACGCTGTCGAGTGTTCCAGAAGATAAAAGTTTGGTTGGAAGCATTTTATCCTTGTTGCCAATCGCCACATCCAATCTCTCACTTAGATCAATGAATTCATATTTGTTCTGGGTGATCATGGACAAGTTTCTCATAAAAGATCGTTCAAGGCTGCTGTGTGAATCTTGCTTGAACTGTTCAAGGATCTCTTCAAGTTTTTCCATGATTATTTCCAGCTGCTGTGCTTTTTTTATATATTGGTTCATTTTTTGAGTTTCGTCTTCATAACTTTCATAGAATTCCTCTGAACTTCTTTCAGGCAGTTCAGATAAAACTCGTTCTACGGCAATTTCCAGTCTGTTGATTTTCTCACTGAGGTCATCTCTAAGCCTTTGTGTATTTCTGATTTCTGATAAGTACTCTTCAACTGTTGAAAACTCCTCAGGTAGTTTACTGAGTTCAGACAGTTCGGAAGTCAGTCTTTTTTTCTCCGATAAATTCTCACCGAGTGTAATGGCGACATCATCATGTGTGGAGAACTTACTTTGCCACTGATTCAAGAAGAAATCACACTGGGCTTTATTCTTCTCAAAGTCTCTGATTTCATTTTGAATTTCAATGATGGATGTTTCAAGAGTTTCAATGGTTGGAAGCGCCATTTGGTCGTACTCACTTTTCTTTTTATCGAAATCCACATCATCACTAAAATCAGGAATCTCTATCACTTGCTTTTCAATACTTGCAAGTTTGATTTCGATTGCTCTGGCTTGAGTGTTTTTCAATTTAGCATCCTCTACAGAACTTGCACCGAGCTCGATCAATTTATCCTCTAAAGCGCTTGTATTTTGTCTGAACTCCTCTTTCACCTTTGTGAAGTCTATTTGATTGGACTGAATCTCAAGTGTGACCTGCTCCCCAATTTCGAGCTTCATATAGGCATTTGTGGTCCACGTCTCTCCAACAGGTACCTTAATACTGTTTCCATAGACATCTGTCACGACCGCAGGATGGTTCGATTTCAAAAGCTGACCTGCGAGTTCTGCTGATTTGAGTTTTACATCTGCTGAATGGATCGCTTTTTCCAGTTTTTCCAATTTGGCAACTTCTTCATTTGTGATTTTTGAAAAGGCATTCAGCTCATTTCTCTTCTTTTCGATTTCCAGATTGAGTGACCTTTTTTTCTCGTATGCTTTATATTCAAGCATGAACTTTTCATAGCTTTTGACTGCTTTCAATTTTTCCTGCACATTCACAAGTCTGAGTTGAGCTTTCTTTATATTCTCATCGGCATTGGATTTGTCCGCTTCCATCGCCGGCCATTTCTTGTTCACTTCAAGCAGTTCTTTGTTTTGATTTTCAATTTGATCCAGTTTGCTCTTCAACGTTTGATGTTTGATGACATCTGCTTCTATGCTTGCTATGGCATCCAGCCTGCTGACCAGTTTCGTCTTTTCCTCGCTGAAAGCTTTGATTTCAGCCTGTACCCTTTCAAGTTCTTTCTCGCGTTCTTCAGTAAATTTCGCTTCATATGCCGATCGTTCCGCTTCGTAATGATGTCCAAGAATCAATCCAATTCTATTCTTGTGTGGATTCTGCCATGATTTGTTGTTCATGGGTTTTTCTTTTTCCATATCCCAGTTGCTGGTCAATGACTTATATTCGCTCTCAAGCCTACCTTTGTAAGCTTCAACAGACAATCCATCCAAATTCATGGATGCATTTTTCAACAGCTGGCTGATGGTTTGAACCGTTTCAGTATTTGCTTTGATGTCTTCGAACAGTGCTTTGAAAGCTTCCTGTTTCGAGAACATCACATTGGAATATGTGCCCTCACCGTAAATGAGATAAGCTTTCATGATTTCATCAATGGCGCTTTGATCCAAAATCTTCGTCCCCTGTTTTTCAAGAGATATTTTGGAATCGGAAGAGTGCCACAATTTATGGAGTTTGTACTCTTGTCCTTCTGCTTCAAATGTGATGGCGCATTCGGCGTGATCACCGCTTTCATAAGGAAATGCCATTTCAGCGAATCTTTTGTCTTCTACTTTTTTGTTTCCTATTCTGGTGCTTGTAAAGAGTGACGCATATAGTGCTTCCATGGCCGAGCTCTTGCCTGCTTCGTTACGCCCGACGATGACATTGAGACCGTCACCAAATTCAATGGTCTTATTGTTGATGCCGGCAAACTGGACAATATCAAGTTTTTTAATCATTATCCATCACCTCCATCATGAGCTCATAGGCCAGATGAGCTGTTTCACCATCTGACTCGTCGATGAGTTTCATCAATAGCGCGTATGGTACAGAATCTTTTGTAAAGGATTTATCTATTGTTTCTTGAGTGAACTTCGGTTTCAATGCCATTTCATTGATTTCTACATAGGCGAATTTTTCCTCCATGGCACTCATCACTTCATATCTATTTTCATAGTGGTCTTGATCAAGATAGCCATCTAAGTGAATCCTGACAATGAGCTTCTCCAAATTTTCGTTTGCAAATGGTTTCAAAAGCTCGGTTTCATTCAATTGGTCATTCACTTTCAAGACGATGTCGTAAAATTTATAATTGCCTAGTCTTACTTTTTTGGCATAAATATTTTTACTACGGTCGAGTTCGATATACCAACCACTACCATCAAAGCGGTAGTTCAGACCATCCGGTTCAGGTGTACCGGCATTGTAGACCCTATCAGTCGTGGTTTCCTGACTGAGTGGGTACGGCACATGTGTATGTCCGATGAGACTAAGATCCACATCAAGTGATCCAAGTTCCTGAAGGGTCATAGGAAAATATTCATTGTGAAGATCCGGAGAAATCTCTTTGATGGATCCATGTGCCAAGAGGATGTTCATTCTATTTTTATCAGGGCTTATTGTCTTAACCCATCCAATGTTGTTCACCTCGCTGTGCTTGCTGTCACAAGGTGAAGCGTAGACGTCCACTTCAATATCTTGGACTTCAAAGGAATATACTTTACTTTCGTTCATTAGGACGCAATTGTCCGGCATGCTATCGCTGAAAGTTTGCCATAACTGCAATTGCTGATCGTAATAATCGTGATTGCCTGGTAAGATCCATATATAATCGCCACTGAATGCCCCCAGAATTTCCGTGACTCTTACGACATCTCGTTTTGCTACTTTGATGGTTTCAAAAATATCTCCTGTTATCGCGAGCACATCACACTTCAACCGATCCGCTTCAGTAACTGCATTTCTAAGGGCTCCAAATCTCGATTCAATGAGATTGGCCCTTAAAATATCTGGATATCTTTGGAATTTCATGCCTATGTGTATATCCGAGATATGAAAAATTTTGATTGCCATATTTACACTCCTTATATTAACAAATCACGTAATCCCCGTGCTTGCAGCCAGACCATTGTCGATCACCTTGACAAGCTTTGTCATTCCTACATCTACGGCATCTTCCATTGTGGCATCATTGACTATCGGACCACCTTTGACCACGTATGTGATCTTGTCCATTGGCATTTGTTCCACAAGCAATTTGTCGAATACGATTTCTCCGGCATTGTCAGTAATGATCATAATACTCTTTGCCTCATTGATTCGGTCCCAAAGCGCATTTGTAGTCATTCCGAATAATTCTGCCTCTATGCTCCCCTTAATTGACCTTTCCACTTTTTGCCTGTCGATATGAATTCCGAGTCCAAAGTCGATGACATTGCCTGCAATCGACAAACGGCATGCCATATCAAACGGAAATTGACTATCAGTGATTTTATCTCTAAGGTCCAACTCTTCAATCAAGTCTTCAGCGATGGAGTTGAACTGAACCTTGAATGATTTATAGGGATCACAGTTGCCTGTGACTTCTTTGACATAATTATGGACTTTCATAGCCAAATATGGAGCAGTTTCTTCAAATGTGATCTCACTGAGCTCTTTCAGTGCAAACCTTAAGATTGCTTCCTGTGTCTTTTTATCCTCCACCAGAAGCTCCGATATTTCATTCGCTTGTCTCACCAAGCAAGGGATACATTCATGTTTGACCTTCAATTCTGCCTCCTGACGTTCTATCATTTGTCTCAGAAATGTCCTACTCATGGATTATTGACCACACCCATAAAGAGATTGGCACCAGTCACTGAATCTTGGATTACAATAACGAACGGATGGTCACATTTAAACTCAACTATTTCTTCGGGTTCCGGTATCGCACTTGTGGCTTCCACCTCCACTACGGTCACGGCAGCAGCTTGTGTCCCTTTTTCATCCACGATGATTCGAGCATTCTGAAAAATATTATTGATATAAACGTTGCCTTCTGGTACAACAATCAGCTCTGAAAAATCTGCCATTGTCTCCTCAAATGGAAGCTCCATCCCCATGATAACTCATTGATAGGATTTGGGCCGAATCAGTTTCCAAATATGGAAAATGACCTTGAGTTTGCATCATATCAACGTTGGTATTTGTGCCATCATTCAATTCGAAAGGCATCTCAGCAGTCAGTGATTCGTTGAAATCATTTCGCCAAGTCCCTTTGAAATATAAGGTGTTTATGAGAGCGGCCACTGTAGCGGGATCGAACTCCTTAAAAGTCTCCTTGAGCAGTCCTCCGGTATGGTCTTCCACCCACTTGTTCATAGCATCCACTGTTTCAATCAAACTGATCGGAGAGATTAATTGATTGATTTCTCTGTCCTTATTGTAAATGATTTCAAATACTTCCAGTCCAGTTTGATTGGATTTTGACATGGCATCTTTCGCATTTTGAGATGCGGTAGCCCTCAACCCCTTAAATTCAATAGTCTCGAATCCAACATCAGCCTTAACTGCCTTGGCACCATCAAGTACTGGTGCGCTACATCCTGTCATCAATATAATTGCGATAATAATCAATATTTTTTTTTCATTTCACTCGCCTCCACTGGATTTGTCACTAAATATACATTATCTATAGCGTTACCCAAAAAAATCGGTTAAAATCTAATTGAGGTGCTGATTATGTATAATAACACAAACATCGAAAAACTTTTGGAACAATCAAAATTACTCGCCACCCAAAATCCTCAAGAATCCTATGATCTCGCTAAAAAAGCAATGGATCTGTCCAAATCGACACATAATCCTTTATCATATGGTTACTCTCTTTTTCATATGGCGTATGCTTGTAGAGTCATGTCCGATTATTCTAAGGGACTTGAACTTGCGTTTCAAGCTCTCGAAATATTTAAAAAGCATGACAATACTATTGGGATATTGAAAGCCAGCAATATTATTGGAATCATATACTTTTACTTTGGAGCCTATACCGATGCTCTGGATTATTTCATGAACTCGGTTTCAAAAATATGTAAAAATACAGATCCGGGACTGGAGTCCTCACTCTATAACAACATCGGAGAAATCTACAGAATGGCCGAGGATTATTCAAACGCTCTTTTTTACTATGAAAAAGGCATTGAAGTCTGTGGAACTCATGCTCTTGAGTCCAATAAAGCAGTGATCCATCTGAATATCGGCGAGATCTATTACCGACAAGAAAAATATGAAGCCTCCTTTAATGAACTTATGAAGTCTTATGTCATAGTCATGAAGCATAACGATATGATCAATCAAGGCGAGGCTGAGACCAAACTCGGTCGTGCCATGCAGATGAGAGGCGATTACAAGGCTGCTGATCGATATTATAAATCCGCACTTGAAAAAATAACACATGTGAACAATAAATTCTATCTGGTTGAATTGTTGATTGAAATGGCCAAACTGGATGAACTGACTGGAATTAATCCACTTAAAAGGTGGAATGAAGCCCTGGAGCATGCCATAGGCAACAAACTCGACAACAAAGTATGTATGATTTACAAATCGCTTTCAAATTATTATGAACGCAATCAGATGTTTGAAAAAGCACTCACATATCACAAGGCTTATCACGTAAAAGAAAAGGAAGTCGATGCTGTCAACCTGTCCAAACGCCTTGAAATTTTGTCCGTCGAATTCCAATATTTCAAAGAAAAGCAGCGCACCAAGAAAATTGAGCTCTTAACCAATAAACTTGAGGAAGACATCAAGGTGGCCAACACAGAACTCAATCAATTGATGGCCATTAATACGACACTTCAAAAGGAGAACTTGATCGACGAATTGACCCAACTCTACAATCGTAGAGGCATCAATAGGATGTTTACTTCTCAGTTCAATGAAACCGGTTCAGTATCTGGTGTGATTTTCTTTATCGATGTCGATCATTTTAAGACATACAATGACAACTTCGGTCATATACAAGGTGATGTATGCCTAAAGATCCTTTCCAAAAACATAAAAGCTATTATT
>JACUUV010000059.1 GCA_014859095.1 Clostridia bacterium
TTAATTATAACACCTTGTAGACATTTGAACAATTATTTCAAATACGTTGTACTAGGTACCGATTTTGACCTGTCCCCAATTGATTCTACTTACTCAAAAAAACACCTTCATCACTTCAGCCTCGCTCAAGAACGGACACGCCTCCAAAATAGAGTCCATCCTATACTCGACACCATCCAGTGTAACAGTTCCCATATGTCGTACTCCAGTCAAATGGCCTCTTTCAATCCGCCCTTTCTTCACAGCCAAATCGATTGACAGCAGCCCACTTTCCGTTTCCAAACGATTCTGATATGAAAATTTGGGAGATTCCCCGTAATTCCATTGCCATGACCGATATTTGCCATGGGCGAGTTCATTAATCCCATTCAAATCATCTTCATCGACAAAGAGTTCCTCACATTCATAGCTCCTTGAAAGAACTCGAATCATCTCATCCGCAAAGGTTTCAACCGTGTTCACTTTTAAGTTGACATAAGGTTTGATATTGATCACCTTACTTCTCACAGATTGAATGGCTTTGGATTCAATTTTGTTCATTGAAGGTCGAATTAGTGCCTCCAATTGGTCCAGATTTGCATCATAAAGTATTGTTCCATGATGAATCACACGTTTTTTAATGATTCTTTGTGCATTGCCTGATATTTTCTTTCCTTTATATGTCAGATCGTTGCGTTCTGACATTTCCGCATCGATGCCCATCGCCGACAGCGCATTGACAATCAACTGATTGTGTCCGCGATAATCGATGTTGAAGTGTTCATCGGTACTGAAAATAAAAGAAAAATTAACATTGCCAGGGTCGTGATACACAGTTCCCCCACCCGAGATTCTTCTCACAACCGGAATATTCGTTTCCTTCACGAGAGGGTGATTCACTTCCTCAAACACGTTTTGATGGCTCCCCACAATAATTGAAGGTGAATTCCTCCATATGATGAAAAAATCGCCTTCTAGACATAGATGCTCAAAGCAGTATTCCTCAAATGCCAAATTGTAATAGGGATCAAGTGATTCATTACGAATGAATTTCATACAATTATTTTCTCCTCATTAAAGACAATATCCCACTAGCGAGTGGGATACAGCCTTGGAATAATCAAATTATTTTGGAAGGTGTATCGGATAACCGAAAACACCGTGTCCAGCCTCTAAAACCGCTTCAGAAACAGTCGGGTGCGCATGAATTGTCGTCACAAGCTCATCTACTGTGGCTTCAAGCCTCAGTGCGATTGCAGCTTCCGCAATAATATCCGTAGCCCTCGGTCCTATCATGTGCACTCCTAGAATCTCCCTCGTTTGAGCATCAGCCACTATCTTAACAAGTCCTTCTTCCATCATAATCTGTGCCTTACCGTTGGCAATCAACGGGTATTTACCGACTTCAACTTTATATCCCTTTGAAATGGCTTCTTTTTCCGTCCATCCCACAGAGGCCATCTCCGGTCGGGTATAAATCGCAGACGGAGTAGTCCGAAAATCTATCTCCACCCTATGTCCCATGATGGTTTCCACTGCGACAATCGCTTCCGAGGATGCCACATGTGCAAGCATGATACCACCATTGCAATCACCGATCGCATATATGCCTTTTATATTTGTACGCATCCGATCATCTACAACAATTGCTCCTTTGTTCATTACAATTCCGACTTGTTCGAGGCCGACGCCTTCAGTCGATGGTCTTCGTCCTACAGCCATCAAAACTTTGTCTGCAGGCAAACGTTGGATTCCATTTGAACCTTCCACTTCCACTACAAGTTTCGCCCCTGGTTGATCGAATTCCCGTTTGATGGCTTTGACACTTGTCTTTTCAAGAATCTTCACACCTTTCATCTCGAAGCTCATTCGAGCGATGTCCACAATATCAGAATCCATCATGGACAGTATGCTATCCATCATTTCCACTATCGTTACCTTTGAACCAAAACTTGCGTAAATATCGGCAAATTCCACACCGATGACTCCACCGCCCACAATTACAAGCTCATGTGGCACACTGTCGAAACTTAGTGCCTCACTGCTCGTCACCACATCAGAGTGGTCAGTACCCGGTATTGGAACTTCGGAAACTACACTGCCCAGTGCCAAGATACATGCATCAAATGTCACTCGCCTCAGTGCGTCATCACCCTCTTTTATCAAAATGGTTTTTGAATTTTCAAACACGCCTGTACCGTTCAAGATTTCAACACCATTTGAAATGAGAAGCTTGCGCGTCCCTTCCACAAGTGCATTCACAATACTCTCTTTTCTGTTCATCAGATTTGCAAGGTTCAATTCGAATTTCTGCACATCAATACCTAGGATGGCTGCATGTTTCAGAATTTCAATGACCTCAGCTGAATGGAGCAACACTTTTGTAGGTATGCAACCCACATTGAGGCAAGTGCCACCTATTTTATTTTTTTCAATCAACGTGACTTCCGCACCAAGCTGAGCCGCTCGTATTGCAGCGACATAACCTCCGGGACCGCCACCCAAAACTACAATTTTCATCATCGACCTCCGCTACAAAAGCATGAGTGCAGGATTTTCAAGCGCTTCTTTGAGTTGAGCCAAAAATTGTGCCGCAACAGCCCCGTCCACAGCTCGATGATCAGCAGTCAAACACAGGTTCATCATAGGACGTATTGCGATTTCTCCTGCAATTGGAACCAGTGTATCTTTGATGGCAGTAATCCCAAGAATTGCCACCTGAGGCTGATTGATAATCGGCGAGAAAGAATCCACTTGATACATGCCTAAATTGGTGATTGTAAACGTTCCACCTTGAAGATCTTCTGATTCCAACATGAAGTTCTTTGCTTTGTAGGACATGTCCCTGATATTTCTGGACAGAGCTTTGAGACTCATATTGTTGGCGAATCGAATCACCGGAACCACCAAGCCTTCATCCAACGCTACGGCTACTCCAAGATTGACAAAATTTCTCTTGATCAATTGATTTTCATCGATTGTGCAGTTGAGATGCGGATGATCCAGTAGCACCCTTGAAACCACAAGTGCCATCAAATCCGTGTATGTCACTTTGAACTGAAGGCTGATTTGCTCCTTGAACACCTTTAGTTGAGTCGCATCGATTTTGATATCATACGTCACCGCAGGTGAAGTCAACCAACTGCTTGTCATACGTTCAGCAATGACACTTCTCATAGTGGACATCTCTTCAGTAGTTTCAACACCCTCAAATCCGTGCGATTGAGCTGATGCGACCACATCGGACTTCATTATTCGGCCTCTATTTACAATGTCACTTAAATCCACACCCATACTTTGGGCAACTCTTTTGGCCATCGGAGAAGATTTAGGCTCCATTTTCTTTGAGAGAACATCTTTTTCGATGATTCTTCCACCTGGGCCCGTTCCCATTATTTCATCCAGCTGTAGGCCGTTCTCTTTTGCCAACCGTTTGGCAATCGGTGAAGCTAAAATTTCAGTTGAAATTTTAGCGAATTTTTTTTCTGTCTTTACTTCTAAAACAGAAACCTCTTTTTCATTGAGTGCTACCGAACCGATCAAACTAGAGATATCCTCTCCCACCTCGCCTATGATACAGATCGGACCTTTGACAACTTGCTTGTCTCCTGCTTCGACCAATATCTTCAACAGAACACCTTCAAACGTCGCGTTGACCCTATTTGCAATCTTCTCAGTTTCAACATCGAGTAAAGGTTCCTCAAGATGTATAAAATCGCCCTCTTCTTTTAACCATTTTCCTATTTTGCCCTCGACCATCGTCAGACCGAGTTTGGGCATTGTCATCACATTTGCCATAAATTCACTCCTCCCTAGCAGGTTCAAAGAAATAGAACCCGCTCGGTTTATGATAATTCCTTTTTATGTCCACATCCACCACCTCATTGATCACCATATCCATGGTGGCAAGTACAATGTTTCCCTCATCCAACAGGTGCCCTCCATAGACTTTCATTTCCTCATCACTGAACATTGCATGCAAATGACACTGATATGTTCCTTCTTCATCTTTGGCAATCATACCCTGAGCACTCAGAAACTCCATTGGTCCTTCCATGACCACAGGCTCGGAGTACCTCAATTTGAAATAACTGTCTTCATCAGTGAGTGCATAGACAAACCTGACCTTTTTAAGACTGCCGAGACATGTTCCAATGTATGCGAACTGAATATTCTTCTCACTACAAATCTGTTTGATGCTTATCATCAGATCTTCACCTGGTAGAATCCTGACAAATATCGACCTACCGAACCGTCCGTCTTCCGTTTTATATTTCATATCATAGTCCCATCATGGTTGGCAACCAAAGCGAAATCATTGGAATATATGTGATCAACATCAAAGCCACAATTGCTGCTATGAGAAAAGGAATCACCGCTTTTGAAATCCTGTTGAGTCCGATGTCTGCTATACCGCAAGCCACATAAAGGTTGACCCCGACTGGCGGTGTGATTTGACCGATTGCAAGGTTGACTGTCATGATGACACCAAACAAAGTCAAATCAACGCCGATAGTTGCGAGGATTGGTAAGAAGATAGGAAGTAAAATATAGAATGCGCTGATCGCATCAATGAACATGCCCGCTACAAGCAAAATCACATTGATCAGCAATAAGATCAAATATTTGTTGGTAGTGATTGAAATCATTGAATTTGCAATATTGCCCGCAATACCGTTTGTAGTGATGATCCAAGCGAAAACAGAAGCGGAAGCAACTATGAGCATGACCACCGCAGAACTTACTGAAGCTTGAACCAATAGATTTGCAAGATCTTTGATTTTTAGTTCCTTGTAAATAAAGAAGCCTACAAACAATCCATAAAACACTGCGACTCCAGCCGCTTCGGTAGGTGTGAATATGCCTCCGTAAATACCACCCAAAATTATGAATGGGGTCAATAGTCCCCAGAAAGCATCTTTAAATGCCAGCCACATTTCTTTTGGTGTCGCTAAATCATGCTTAACAAGATCATATTTTCTTGTTACAATCAAGCTGACAAGAATCAATGCCAATCCGAAAACGAGCCCTGGGACAATTCCTGCCATAAAGAGTTTGCCTATGGATACCTGAGCTACTACGCCATACACAACAAACGCAATACTCGGTGGAATGATGATTCCAATCGCACCGGATGTCGCCACAAGTGCTGAAGCCATCCCTTTGTCATACCCTTCCTCATCCATTGCAGGGATCAAGATGGATCCAAGTGCCGCAACAGTGGCAGGACCTGAACCAGATATTGCCGCAAAGAAACTGGATGTGAGAACAGTTACAATGGCAAGACCACCTTTCATATGGCCGACACTCTTATTGGCAAAATTGATCAGCCGTTTTGATATACCCGCTTTTTCCATCACCATGCCAGCCAAAATAAAGAACGGAATCGCTAGTAGAGTGAATTTGGCCGTCGCCGCATACATGGTGTATGTGTAGACTTTCACCGGTAGGTTAAATAAGAACAGAGTTATTACCGAAGCTAATCCCAATGACGAGGCAATCGGAACGTTCATCAAAAGGAGTATGAAAAATGTTAGAAATAGAGTAATCCCTACAGCACCCATTACATTTCCTCCTTTCGCTTAAGAGCTTCAAATCCCGCCACTACAAATGCAATCATAATCAAGAATGCACCCACAGGAATAGCCATTCCGAACCACCACTCCTTAAGGCCAAGTGCCGCAGTAGTCTGACCGAATTTTTGCTGCGATTTGACCATTCCGTATCCCAAATAAACCAGTACACCAAATAAACCTGCGGAAATGATGTTCATAGTAAACATCATAATTCGAGCAAATTTTGGTGAAACCCTGTCTGTAATGAGCGATACTCCCAGGTGAGAACCCTTTCTCGCCCCAAGAGCCGCACCAATAAAGGTATTGTATACAAACAGATTTGTTGTCAATTCTTCAGTAAATGAAATAGAAGCGTGCAGAAAATATCGCGACAAGACATTGGCAAAATTCAATATGGCCATAACTGCCAAACTGGTAATCAGTATAAACTTCATTAGCTTTTCAAGATACTCATATAATTTGATCATCCTATCACCACCTGTTATGTGCAGGTGCAATGTCATTCCAACATCGCACCTGCATTTTTGATATCTACTCTGATGCTTTTTTAAATGCGTTCAATAAATCTGTACCGACGATGCCCTCATACTTATCATATATAGGTTGCATTTTAGCTTGGAATGCCGCAACTTCCTCATCGGTGAGTTCTGTGACAACCATACCTTTTTCAATTAAGAAATCAACAGCCTGTGCTTCTTCTTCTCTATTGAGTGCGATTTGGTACTCACATGCTTCTTGTCCAGCCTCTATGAAAATTTGCTGAAGTTCTGGTGACATGCTGTCGAAAAGATCTTTGTTGATTCCGAGAATCAGTGGATCGTACGAGTAGTTCCATAATGAAATGTACTTTTGAACTTCATAAAGGTTACTTGAAGTGATGATTGGAAGTGGATTTTCCTGACCATCTATAGTGCCTTGTTGTAGTGCAGTAAAGACTTCAGAAAAGTTCATAGCTGTAGGGTCCGCACCGAGTTCCTTGAATAAATCGATGTACATGTTTATCCCAGGAATCCTGACTTTCATAGCTTTCAAATCGTCAGGCTTTTTGATTTCCAGTTTATTATTTGTGATTTGTCTGTAACCATTTTCACCAAAACCAAGTGGTTGAATATTGTTGCCGATCAAAATCTCATTGATCATGTCACCGGCTTCACCGGCCATTGCCTTATCGACAGCATCAAGATTCGGTAAAAGCCATGGCAATGAGACAACTCCAAATTGCGGATCTAGAATAGAGTAAATAATAGTTGAGTGGTAAGACAAATCTGTTACGCCAGTTTGCAGCTGCTCGATGCCTTTTGTCTGGCTACCGCTAGAAAGTTGCTCATTTGGAAATACGGTAACTTTGACTTTTCCGCCAGTTTTTTCAGATAAGATTTCTCCGAATTTCACACCGCCTTTGAACCATGAGGACGTATCTGATGTTGATACACTCATGTTCAGGTTCATAGCTGGGAATTCTACTGTTGGTGTTTCAGCTGGAGCGTCCACAGGTGTTGTATCCGCAGGTTGAGTTGTTGGTGCTGGAGCAGGTGTTTCTGCTTCTTTGGTACATCCTGTAGCAAAAATACTGAACATCATAACCAAAATCATTAATAACGCCAAACTCTTTTTCATAAATAACCTCCCAAATAGTTTTAGAACATACCCCTAACGCCTTCTACGATTTCACTTGTTTTAGGTCTATACGCCTCTTCAAGTGTCGGACTGAATGGTACTGGCGTAAATTTCCCACCCACTCTTATTATTGGTGCATCCAGATAATCTATGGCCATTTCAGCCACCACTGCCGCAACTTCGCCACCCAGTCCGCCACGTTTGACTGCTTCATGGGCGATCAACAATCTATGAGTTTTTTTCACTGATTGGATCACAGTCTCCTCATCAAACGGAGAGAGCGTGATCAGGTCAATCACTTCAACACTATAGCCATCTTTTTCAAGAATATCCGCAGCTTCAAGTGCTTGTTGCATCATTATCGAATAGGAGACTATGGTCACATCTTTACCTTCTCTAACCACTTTGGCTTTTCCAATAGGTACGATGTAGTCCTCATCTTCGGAAACATCCCCTTTCATTCTGAACAAATCCTTGTTTTCAAAATATATGATAGGGTCATTGCTTCTCAGTGCGGCTTTGAGTATCCCTTTTGCATCAGCTGGATTGGATGGAGCCACCACCTTGATCCCTGGAATATTGTTGAACCACGATTCGATACTTTGTGAGTGCTGGGCTGCGGCAGAACGGATCAATCCATCAGGTGCCCTGATCACCATGGGAACCGTAGTCTGTCCTCCAAACATGTATCTGATTTTTGCCATCTGATTGAATATTTCATCCATACAAACACCCATGAAATCAGCAAAATGCATATCTGCCACAGGTCTCATCCCAGCAAGTGAAGCCCCAATTGCCGCTCCTATAATTGCTGTCTCTGTAATAGGTGTGTCGATGACACGATCTGTACCGAACTCATCTGGGAGCCCTTTGAACTGTCCAAAGATGCCACCTTGACGGACAATGTCTTCACCCATTACAAATATACTTGGGTCTCTTTTCATTTCCTCACGCATTGCTTCCAGTGTGGCTTCAGAAAATGTTATTTCTCTCATATGAACACCCCCCTAATCCACATATAAATCACTATAAAGCTCTTCCACATCCGGGAATGGACTCTCTAGCGCAAATTCAACGGCTTTGTCTACTTCACCTACAACTTCTTCCACTATCGCTTTCATTTCATTTTCACTCAATATGCCTTCACTTAGCACATGATCTTCAAATCTTCTGATTGGATCATTTTCTTCAAAACGCTGATCCACTTCCTCTTTTGTCCTATAAAGTTGTGGGTCACCCACATAATGACCTTTGATTCGATAGGTTTTCATTTCAAGCAAAGTGGGACCTTCGCCTTTTCGAGCTCTTTCAATCGCTTTTCCAGAGGCTTCATAAACTGCAAACACATCATTGCCATCGACTATCTCGCCTGGTATGCCATATCCCACAGCCCGATCGGAGATGTCTTTGACGGACGTAGTGGTCAGATATGGCGTTGTTGAAGCCCATTCATTGTTCTCGCAAACAAAAACAACAGGCAATTTCCATACTGCGGCCATGTTGAGTGCTTCATGGAACGTGCCTCTGTTGGATGCACCATCTCCAAAAAACACTACCGAGACATTATTTGTTTTTTTGATTTTCTCTGCCAGTGCGGCTCCTGTTGCGAGTGTGAATCCTCCACCGACGATTCCGTTGGCTCCCAGCATTCCCACACTGAAATCCGCGATGTGCATCGAACCGCCTTTACCTTTGCAATAACCGGTTTTCTTGCCGAACAGTTCCGCCATCATTCGATTGACCTTAGCACCCTTCGCAATGGTATGCCCGTGGCCTCGATGTGTACTTTGAATATAATCCTGATGCGTTAAATTTGCACAAACCCCTGTAGCAATAGCCTCTTCGCCAATATACAAGTGTACAAATCCTGGAATGTCGCCTTTCATCGAAAATTCCTCGATTCGACGTTCAAAAGTTCTGATTTTGTACATCGTACGATAAAACTGCATATACAAGTCTTTCTTCAAATTATGACACCTCCTTTGATTGTTATACTTTTATATTACGCAAGAGGCGTGCCAAATGTGAACTTTATGTAATAACGTTGGTATTCAAACACTTTCGTGTCCATCCATCATAATTTGCAATTTTTAGATAAACTGCTCAAATTTTGAGCAGTTCCATTTGCGCGGTTCTGCACGCGTTCATTATAAACGGATATAAGAAAACCGTCCTATTTTTGAGCAACGCTCAAATATAGGACGGTTCTTTGGCACTTCTAAGCATTCAGTCCAAATTTGTCCATCTTGTTGTATAATGTGTTTCGACTGATTTTCAAACTTCTTGCGGCCTGCGATACATTGCCTTCAAAATAACTGAGTGCAGTGATCAACAATTCACGTTCATGCTCTTCATACGATTTATGATCATAATCTTTGGTTGCGAGATTATTCTTTCTAAGACCCTTGTATTCACTTGGCAGTTGTTCCAAAGTGATTTTAGTCTTTCCACACATATTGATCATTCTTTCCAGAACATTTTCTAGTTCCCTGACATTGCCTTTCCAGTTGTTCTTCATGAGCTCTGAAACAACCTTACCGTCAATTTCCATAACATAGGTTCCAAGACGCTTATTGATTCGTTTGATCAGTGAATCCACTATCAGAGGAACATCTTCAATGCGTTCTCTGAGTGGAGGGATCGTAATGCTCAGGACATTGAGTCTATAATAGATGTCCCATCTGAAGTTGCCTTTCTTTGACTCTTCGTACAGATTTTTATTGGTTGCGGCAATAATTCTCACATCCACATCGAATACACTTTCTCCTCCGACACGTACAACTTTTTTGTCCTGTAGAACCCTTAGTAATTTGGCTTGAATTTCAATAGGCATCTCGCCAATTTCATCGAGGAAAATTGTTCCCCCATTGGCAAGTTCAAATTTGCCGGGTCTTCCGCCTTTGACTCCACCTGTAAAAGATCCTTTTGCATAACCGAACAACTCGCTTTCAATGAGCTCTTTTGGAATCGCAGCACAATTTATTGCGACAAAAGGTTTGTCTTTCCTTGAACTGTGATTATGGATCGAATGCGCAAACAACTCTTTTCCCGTACCCGACTCGCCTTGTATCAAGACATTGGATGATGTCTTGGCGGCTTTCATCGCATGCTCGATACAATTTTTAAAAACACCTGATTCTCAAATCAGATCATCAAATACGAAATTGGCTCTTGCACCGACTAGTTTATTGACGATTTTCTTGTAATACTCTATTTCCCTGAAAATATCTATGACACCTGTCAGATTTCCATCATGATCTCTGATTGGCATTGCGGTTTTCAATAAGTGGACGCTTTGTCCTTTGCGATTGGTCAATATGTATTCTCTGTCCACATAACCTTGTCCTGTTTCCAACACTTCCAATATGATGGGCTTGAAAGGTACCAAATCCGAGATGTTCTTACCGATGCATGTATCCGGTTCAAACCCTAATGTTTCAATGGCTTTCTGATTGATATATGTCAATGTTCCATGTTTGTCTATGGTCAAAACACCCTCGCTGATGTTTTCAACTATGGCATTCTGGTACTGTGACTGTTGAGCGATCTTATTCGCTTTTTTCTTATTCAATATGAGGTTTTCTATACCTTTTGCAGATGCAATGACCATCCCTAACGCGTTCTCATTTCTCGTGCGACTGTGCTCAGTGATGCATAGCGATCCCAAAAGTTCATCGCCGTACTCAATCGGAGCCGCATAACACGAGAACTCCTTATGACTTTCATTTTCGTGTTCCTCACCACAGAGCTGAACAGGTTTTCTATGCGACAATGCCAAGTTGATCGCTGTCTTGCCGACAAATTTTTTTGACAAATGCGACCCTTCTGAAAAATCCAATTCCTTTTGAAACATTTTCAGCATAAAATTGCCACCGACAACCTCAATTACTTTCGCATCACAGTCCGTCAAAACCACTATGAAGTTTTTCTTCGGTACAAACTGAAAAAGATAATCCATAAATACTTTTGCGGATTCGATTAAATCATTTTTAGACTGAATGCCATCAAGATTATAATCGTTTAAGCTAGCAATTGTACCTCGCATAACAACCTCCTTGCAGCGAATGTTGAGAATATAGGATTATTATACAACACTTTTTCTGAATTATCAGTTAATTTTTTGAGAAGTAAAAAATCGCGTTGGTTAGTTTCCTTCGGAAACTTCCTAGCGGCTATGTAGATTTTTCGTTTATGGTACATAGAATACGTATCCAAGTGAGTTAAAAGGTGTTAAAAGGGGACAGGTCAAAATTATAATCTCACCTCAAACTCAGTTCCAGTTCCCACGCCAGAATTAACAGTAA
>JACUUV010000060.1 GCA_014859095.1 Clostridia bacterium
CTCATCAAAACTGGATTCGCTGATGCCATTAAAGATGATTGGGACATCCCCAAAGAGCTTTTCTCGCTTTTCAAGTGCGAATTTAAAAGCCGCATCATCAGAAGCAATAATCAAATCGATATTCATATCTTCATATTTGTAAGCCATCAAGTCTTCAAAAAGAATTAATGTTTCCTCAGTTGGATGCTCTTTCCAATCCATATACTCGACATAAATCTTCACATCTCCTGAGTAACCCGATTTGATTGTATTGATTTCGGCATTTGTCGAGTCATCAGTCCATGACAATCCATGGTGATATGAATTTATTATTAGAATATTTTTATGAACTACAGCGTAATTAGCTTCACTCTGCAAAGTCATCAACATAAATATGAATATAATCACTAAAAATATGTGTTTTGGGGGTCTCATAAAAAACATTCTCCTTCTTTTAGTCCTTTCAAAGATTATACCACATCTATACAATATGAAACGCCCTTATGGAAAAGGGCGACACATGTAGAATATTTAGTTTGCATCTTCTGCGGGGATGTTTTCACTTTACATATTTAAAATCATAAGTCACTTTTAATCTCTCAAGCATCTCATACACTACAGGACACACTCTAGATGACTCGACAATGGATAATGAACTGAACAATCTATCCGGTTGATTGGTGTACGGATATTTTCTGCAACTATCAGGTTTACAGGGCTCAATGGCACAAGAATTGTCATCTGCTAAAAAATGACAGGGTTTTGTGTTGATTTGGTATTCTCCGAAAGCATCAATAATGTATTTCTCTTTAAAAGATTCAACAGTCATGTTCAAATAGTTGGCAGCAATTGAAATTTCATTTTCTTCAAAAGTCGCCTCATATTTTTTGCAGCAGTTTCGACAATCATTGCAATCATAAATTGAAAATAGTTCGTTATGAAGACTTAAAAACTGTTCATCTAGAGTCTTTGAATCCGCGTGATTCTTAAGGTAGACCCTAAATGCATAGTTCTCCTCTTCCTTGGCATAATAGGCTTCTTTCAGGTCCTTAAGTTCAATCATCAATATCCCCCTCCCTATCAAGTTCCACAGTACGTTCTGTACTGAAGACCATTCTTACTTGGTGGGTCCACATATCTGAGCTGGTCTTCAGAATATGCATATGGATCCACTAAGGCTGTGTTCAACCGTTCCATAATCGTAAAATCATTATTCTTTACCGCAGACTCAAGTGCCGCTTCTACTTGATGGTTCCTGGGGATGATTGAAGGATTGTTGGAGCGCATCAATCTATTGCTTTCATCCCTTGTTATGGATTGTCTATCCAAACTTTTCTGCCAGGATTCATACCACTTTTCAAACCCCTTGGTACCATATAAGCTGGTTTCTTTCGGTTGATTCAAAGTAAGTGCCCTAAAAGTGTTGGTGTAATCCGATTTTTCTTTAAGCATCAAGTCGAGCAGATCATTGATCAATACTTCATCTTCACTCGGATCTCCAACTAGACCAAGTTTCGATTGCATCTGAGCAAGCCATCTTTGTCTATGTTGATCCCCATACTGAGAAAGAGTCTCTTGAGCGAGCTGAAGAGCTTTTGATGAGTCCTCGTCAAGAAGGGGTAGCAAAGTTTCTGCGAACCGAGCAAGGTTCCATCCAGCAATGTGTCGTTGCCTACCAAAGGCATATCTTCCATTCGTATCAATAGAACTGAATACAGTCAATGGATTAAACGTATCCATGAAAGCACACGGACCATAATCGATAGTTTCACCGCTGATGCTCATATTATCCGTATTCATGACTCCGTGTATAAAGCCAACGTTTTCCCATTTCACGATCAGTTCCACTTGACGCCTGACAACTTCCCTTAACAATGACAAATATGGATTTTTCTCATTTTCAAGTTGCGGGTAATGTCTCCTTATCGTATAATCGGCAAGCGCTTTCAATTCTTCGGTTGTACCCCATCTTGCAATAAATTCGAACGTTCCCACTCGGATGTGACTGCTTGCGACTCGAGTCAAAACAGCACCCGAAAGCATCTTTTCCCTGATCACAGCTTCACCTGTTGATACCACGGACAGACTTCTCGTTGTTGGAATTCCAAGTCCATGCATAGCCTCGCTGATGATATATTCTCTAAGCATTGGTCCTAGTGTGGCACGACCATCACCCCCTCGAGAGTAAGGCGTCTTCCCTGAACCTTTCAGTTGTATGTCCAGTCGTTGACCAAGTGGTGTGATATGTTCCCCTAAAAGCATCGCCCTCCCGTCACCGAGCATAGTGAATGAACCGAATTGATGTCCTGCATATGCCTGGGAAATAAGTGGTCCACCCTCCGGGGATGTGTTTCCAGCCAGTATTGATACACCTGCTTCACTCTGAAGAAAATCGATGGGAAGTCCCATCTCGATTGCTAATGCATTGTTGAATGCTTTCAACTCAGGTGATCTGACTGGACTTAATTTGACTTCACTATATAATTTGGAGGGCAGATTTTTATAACTGTTCTCCAGTTTGAATGTTTTCATTTGATCTCCATTCTCTTTAAAGGTTGTCTTTGAGTTTATTCATACCCGAATTGATATGTTGTATTCATTACAAAAATCTATTAAAAAAATCTTAAACTTCCATTAAACGCCATATTGATCTAATTTTGAATGTTATAATGTTATCAAATCAATCAATGACAAAGGGGCGATTAAATTGCATAGTAAAGCACTTCTTGGACTAATGGTTGTACTAAGTTTTTATGCCTTATATGATTACGTTTCAACAAAAAGATACGAATGGATTTCTGTTGAATCCAAAATGGGTCTTGGTTTTTTAACCAACATTTTGACTTTGTCAGGCCTGATCAACATACTTTTGCTCTACGAAATACAGCTTCATTTTACAGTCTACATAGCCATTCTTCTAAGTTTATGTCTATTGATCCAATATCTTACTATACATTTCAGTGGATTCAGATACAAAATTCCCTACTCTGACACCACAGAACTATCTGTTATGCTGAAAAATGTGCTCTGGTACCAGGGATATAAAGATGTGGAGCAGATCGTGGAATACCGGGAGAACAAATTTTCCTTTCCCGGCGAAAAAAAATCTATTGAACTGGAATTTCGTGAAGGCTTTTTTAGTAAATCAGACTATCATTATCTGAAATTCAAGAGATGGACAGATCGTGAATCCAGAGAAACAATCACCGAAGCACTGGATGCTAAACTTGAAAGATATGAACCTAATGCACCTTCTACTCTGTTCAAGGCATTTGAATTTTTGACCATTCTAATTTTCATTATAGGCTTTATCGGTTATTACAATTACCAAGCGATTCGTCCAAATGAAATCCCAATTTATGATGCTACCTCACCACCTGAAGTTCTTGTACTCACTGATCATGATATTTCAGTCACCGACACATCAATGATTATCTCATTTGGAGATCAGTTTGAAAATGCTTATGCCATTTATGTAAAGCACATGGCGTCAGGCGTTATGGATGACTCAGTTATAAAAGTGAATTATGGCGATCCATATAGAACCCTATTTATTGGACCAAAATTCAGCTATCTTTATGTCGATTTTGAAAATTTAAGAACCGAATCCTCATGGGACAATATTATGGTGTCAGTATACAACCTTTATGGTGACAAAAAAGGAGTCTACTATTCTCTATACGTAAAGGATTCATTCTATGACGAGTTGACTCGAATCATACAAAACAATTGATTTTCCGGAGGTCACCAAATGAAAAAAATAGACAAGACACAATTGCTGATCCTTATATTGATTGTCATGACAGTTTTTTCCTTATTCAAGATGAATCAATTGACCACCAAGGTCGCTCAGCTTCAGTGGCAACTCAGTGCACAAGAAAAGAGCATCAGCAATCAAATCGGTGGCATCGAGAATATCGTCCATCAGATGAAAGAAGCCGATCGATGGTACCAGGAAGTTGAAGCCCCTAAACTGAACTTCGTCAAAGACGAATTCCAACTCAAACTGAGTTTCAAGCTATTGGAATACATCAAAGAAAGCAAAGTTTCATTTCACGTGAGGAATTTCGGCTCTGACGAGTTCATAACCTATTCCGCCACTGACAACGGTAGTGGTATATACGAGATTCAATTGTCGGAATTCGGTCCTCTAAATCCAGTTTTAAAATTAGACGTATCCTTCTCAAATCCAGATACAATGATGCTCTTGGATTTTGATTATAGTGATTATGAAAATATTCTTGAGTACTATATCTCTGTTGAACATGGTGATGTGATGAGAATCTCCGAGACACTTCAAGTTCATATGTACGAACTAGCCTATGATATTTTCCAACCCATAAGTGGCCAAATCAAAATTGACGATGAAAATAATCTGATTGAAACCAACTTGGAATCAAATATTATGGACAATTTTGTTTATTACACCCTTGACCGCGTGGAGATTCAAGCTTATAAGGACAATAAAATGGTGGAGTGGTGGGAATTGAAACCGCTTGACACAGACTCAAATGGGTTGCAATTCGTGGATACCTTAGAAACCACAGAAGAATATGACCACTTATACATCGAAGTGAAATATATAGGACATAACGAGACTAGTAAATCTATCTATAAGAGAATAATAGGTAGCAAACGCTGAAAAATAGCCCTGCTCTCATCAATATGATGTGAGCCAGGGCTTTCATTCAGTCGATATTTTTAATCAAATCCGCAATAAGGGCGGTCCAGCCTGTCTGATGGCTCGCACCAAGGCCATAGCCCTCACATCCGTGAAAATACTCGTAAAACAACACCAAATCTTTGAAATGTCGATCTTTACGATAAATCTCCGCTCCATTATTAACAGCTCTATCGCCATTCTTATTCGTTCTAAAAATACTTATAAGTCTTTCTGCCAGACCATCCGCAACTTCATTCAAAGAACACATTGTATCGGATTTACTTGGAAAATGGACTTTCAAATCATTTTCATAATATTGATGATTCATTCTAAGAGAATCAATTATAAGATAATTGATTGGCATCCATATAGGTCCCCTCCAATTTGAATTTCCTCCGAATAATGAACTATCCGACTCACCTGGCTTGTAATTGATGCAGTAACTTTCATTGTTATGTTCTAGGACAAAAGGATTTTTTTCATGAAACTTTGATAATGATCTGATTCCAAATGGCGATAAAAATTCAGATTCATCCAGTAATTTATCAGTGATTCTGACGAGTCTCTCTTTATTGACCAGTGAAAATAGAATCTTATCTTTTTCTTCACCCTCCTCCACGATGACATGCTTTCCCAAAGAAGCACGATTATTTCTGAACCAATTCAGTCTTTTGGTAAATCCTGCGAATTGTTCAATATACTCTAGATCGAATGTCACAACCGCAAATAATGGTACCAATCCAACAATGGATCTTACTTTCAATTTCTGAATATGATTGTTTTCATAATGAATGGCATCGTAGAAAAATCCGTCCTCTTCATCCCAAAGATCAATATGATTCTCATGACCAAAGTTGTTGAATGCTTCTGAAATATATACAAAGTGTTCAAAAAATTTCGAAGCCATATCTTCATAACTCGAATCCTCGCATGCAAGTTCAAGGGCTATAGTCATCATATTCAGCGAATACATGGCCATCCAACTGGTGCCATCAGCTTGTTCCAGATGTCCACCCGTTGGAATAGGCTTGCTTCTATCGAATATCCCAATATTGTCCAGTCCAAGAAATCCACCCTGAAAGACATTCATACCATCCGCATCCATACGATTGGTCCACCAAGTGAAATTTAACAATAATTTATGAAATGCTCGCTTTAAAAATTCAATATCACCTTTGCCGGTATTCTCTTTTTCAATGGTGTAGACCTTATAGCAAGCCCACGCATGAACCGGAGGGTTGACATCACTTAGTGCCCACTCATAAGCCGGCAATTGACCATTTGGATGCATATACCACTCTCTTAGGAATAAGAGCAACTGTTTTTTTGCATAGTCTGCATCTATGGATGCAAGCGGTATGCAATGAAAAGCCAAATCCCATGTAGCGTACCAAGGATATTCCCATTTGTCTGGCATGGAAATCACATCTCGGTTGAAAAGATGCTTCCATTCACTATTCCTGCCATTGATCCTGGAATCATGATGCTGTTCGTTTTCTTGATCTCCTTTCAGCCATGTCTCGACTTCGTAATTATAAAATTGCTTGTTCCATAGTAGCCCGGCAAAAGCTTGTCTGAATACTGTTCCAATATCCGGATGCAATTTATTTTGGCCAAGTGCTTTATAAAATATGTTAGCTTCTTTTTTCTGTTGCTCGACCAACTGAACACATTCAATCTTGTCAAAATTATCAAGTGTATGCTCCACCAACCTCATGAGAATTACACGGCTTTCTTTAGGAGCAATTTCACAACTGAACTGAAATGCGGCTTTCGTGCCATGACTTTTCTGTTCCAATGACTCTTTGGGGTTGATGACTTGATCGTGAAAATAATCTTTGACATACTGATTTTCATTTTTAATTTGAAACAACTTTTCATAATTGGTTTCATTTTCTGTAAAAAGTACTTTGTTGGGTTGTTCACAATATAAATAGTATGTTCCTAGAGAGTCATGCGACGCTTCCAAACAGGTTGAATCGCAGCCCTCCATCAACTTGATTTCAGGTTTCTTTTCGTTTGAACCAAATGACCATGTGTTCCTAAACCAAAGTGAGGGAAGAACATCAATGTGAGCGGTTTCGTCTCCACGATTGACAACGGTGATTCTAATGCCGATATCTCTTGGGGTATTCTTTGCATATTCAACAAAAATATCAAAATACCTTTTGTCTTCAAAACATCCTGAATCTAGAATTTCAAACTCCCTATCGTATTTGCCTCGTCTTCTATTTTCTGAAACAAGAGCATTGTATGGGAACTCTGATTGAGGATATTTATAGAGATACTTCATGTAAGAATGGGTAGGTGTATTATCAAGATAATAATACAGTTCTTTGACGTCTTCGCCATGATTCCCTTCTTCACCGTCCAGACCGAAAAGACGCTCTTTCAGTATAGGATCTTTTCCATTCCAGAGTGCAATCGCAAAACAAAGATTCTGCTCGTTGTCTGAAATTCCAGCCAGACCATCTTCTCCCCATCTATAGGCACGTGATCTGGCATGATCATGCGTGAAGTAAGACCATGCATTACCGTGTTCACTGTAATCTTCTCTTACTGTTCCCCATTGTCTTTCACTTAAATATGGACCCCATTGCTTCCAGAATTGCGTATGTTCAGAATTTTCCTTTAGCCGTTTTGACTCTTGATTATTCAACAATAACATCAGCCTTCTTCCTGTTTGTAATCAACCACATGGAACGATGTGGCAGTTCGAATCTGTAAACATTATCGAAATCTCTTGGTTTATTTGATAATTCTCATTAGAAAAAGTATCAATCTTCATGAATTCTTCACCATATGCTACAGTTAATTGTGTCTCTTTACCAAGTCGACTGATTCCAGAAATTTTCACTTTGAAAGCAGCCCTCGACTCCCCTATGATAACCTGGTGTGGTCTCAAAAACATTTCAGCCTCTCCCGTTGGAAATCCTATTGCTGAAACATCTCCAAAAGAACTTGAAAACCGATTTGCTTTTATAATGCCTTTAATCCAGTTGCCATCTCCCATGATACTGGCACTTTTTCTGTTTTGAGGCTTATAATAGACCTCATGTGTCAATCCTGATTGCAATATTTCACCTTGGTCCAATAATGATATATAATTTGATAACCTGAGACTTTCATTGATATCATGAGTAACAAATACAATGGTCAGATCCAGCAACCTTTGTAAATCCTTGATCAAGTTGCCCATTTCGATTCTTAGTGCCGGATCAAGTCCTGAAAAAGGCTCATCCATCAAAATCAAAGAAGGTTCTGTTGCTAAAGCTCTAGCAATAGACACCCGTTGTTGTTGACCACCAGATATTTCAGAAGGCATTCGATCCCCCAAATCTTCAATTCTTAGTAATTTCAGTAATTCCTCCACTCGCTCTTCAATAGTCTTCTTATCATATTTCTTTACTTCCATTCCAAACCTGATATTTTCTTTAACTGTTAGATGTGGAAAAAGAAGTGGAGATTGAAATACATAAGCTATTCCTCTGGTTTCCGTTGGTACATGTGTTACATCCTTTCCATCCAAAAGTATTTGACCGCCTTCAATACTTTCAAGACCTGTGATTATTTTAAGGAGAGTACTTTTCCCACTGCCTGAAACTCCTAAAACAGCATGAAAAGATCCTTTTTCAACAATTATGTCAACACCATTCAAGACTCGAAATGATGAAAAATTTTTTTTGACGTTCTTTATATGAAGTTTCATCTAATTCTCCTATTCAAACAAGTAATTGGATATTCTGGTCAATTTACGGGTTCCATACTCAGCTATAGCGAATACACTCAAATTTACCACTACAAATACGATGCTTAAAACAGCACTGTTGCCATAATCACCATTGTTGATGTAAGGGTAATAAAGTGTTGATAGTGTCACGAGTTTTCCACCACCCACTAAAAATGCTGCAAAATATTCTGAAAAAGAAAGCAGGAAGCAAATAGCACTTGATAAAAGTATACCCGGCATCAAGAGAGGCAAAAGTATTTTTTTAAATAGGAGGATTGGACCACACCCCAAGGTTTTTGCGACGTTTTCCATGTCTATTGAAATGCCTTCATAAAATGAAACCGCGATATTGGTCGAATATGGTATCGCAATGATTGCATGAGAAATTACTATTCCCCAAAAATTGTTGTTCAACGAAAATTTGATCATCATCATATGAACCCCGATAAAAAGCGCTGTGGCTGGCACAAATAGCGGGAGCGAATAGACTATCATCATCATATTTCTATTGGATTTAAAATGACTGACAACAACCCGTCCTGTCATAAATCCCACAGTTGTTGAAAGAACGGCTGTAAAAACTCCAATTTTAATACTGTTGAGTACAGCTTCCGCCATCAAATCGTTGACGCTTAAAAAATACATCCAATAATGCAAAGTCCATTCACTGGGTAGTATTTGAGGATACCTATAATAGGAAAACATTGAAAGTAAAATGGTCAGCAACATTGCTGATAAAACTACTGATAGTCCTATAACTATTAATATTCTTTTCAATGTCCTCCCCCCTTAACAATGCGTTTCAGCACTTGACTGTAAACAACCACCGCGATTATCCCAATGATCACAAGTAGCATATTATAAGCCATCGCATCTGGAATTGTGCTGATATTGGTGTCAATATACAGACTGTAAAGTCTTGAGGACAAATTCACATTTTTGTTGCTATTAAGCAAATAGGGTACTTCGAAGGCACCCAAATAATATATGAACACTATCGACGAACTCCAAATTATTGCAGTGGATGATAATGGTAAATATATCTTTTTTAAGATATAAAAATCCGATGCACCATGGATTTTTGCCACCTGATAATAGTATTTACCGATTCTTCCCATGATATTCAACACAAAAAGTGTCACAAAAGGCACACCTTTCATCACAAAGATCAAGATGATTCCAGCACCTGATGGCGTATAAAACAATTGTGGAAATTGTTCCAATGTTTCGATGAAACCCAAATTGTACATCACTCTTGAAATTAGTCCTGTTCTGGAAAATAGGATGAGTACGAGAAAAACCATATAAAGATAGGGTAAAATCATACCCATCTGCATAATTTTTTTGACGAGAATTTCTATTTTTTTATGTTTCGATAGCAGAAGACGATATGCCATATATACACCTAACAGTGTTGAAATCGTCGCCGCAAAAAAAGCGATATACAGGGAATAAGTCAAGTCTGACCAAAAATTAGGTGCACTGAGTATATTCATATAATGGGCCATTCCGACTTCTGTAAGTCCCAAAGCCGGAATATATCCACTGCTTTCTATAGCGACACCAATCAATCCGCCTCCTAAAAACAGACCATAAATAAGCAATATAGGTAACGCCAACAGATATTTATTTGTTTTATTTGATGGTTTGAATTTTCGCATTTGGACTCCGTGTTCAACGTTTATGCTTTCTCATGAAGTGTCGATCAATATAATTTTTAATCAACCATGGAAGAAATCCGTCCAAAACAATATCATTATAGGATAAAATCGCACTTTTATTTCCAGTGGATACTATGGATAAAAAATTATTGTTAGGCTTGTAGTCTTTCATGGGTTTTGACTTTAGAAATCGGTTGATGTTGGTCCAAAGAACAGGTGCTTCTTTTACAGCGTATACTCCAATCTTCCTCATCCAATCATAATTTCTTATCGCAATACAATCTCCTGCTCCAAAAATATGAGGCGAAGTTTCGGATTGCAGATATGAATTGACTCTCATATACCCTTTTTCATTGGTCAACAAATGGGATTTGCTAAAAACACCGTAGGATTTCGAACCTCCAGCCCAGATCAGCAAATCATTGGATATTTCAAGTCCTGATTCCATAATCACTTTTGAGGATTCCACAGTTTTAACACGTTCGTTCATGACTAAATTGATTCTTGATTGTTCCAAAACGTTGAGACCAAGTGTTTTCATTTTCTGATTATACCCTTTAAGCACTTCATTGCTCGAGCCTATCATGGTTATTTTATATTTTTTATTTTTCTTATCCGACAAATTTTTAATTGCAAGTGCAATCTCCATTCCTGCTGCTCCAGATCCAACAATGGCTAGTTTTGAGGAGTTTGGTAACATTGTCTCACAAATGAATCTGATTTCTTTCAAATTTCCCAGTGGTTTAATTTTAAGTGAGAAATCATCCACACCATCGATTTCTCTACCAGCCAAATCTGAGCCTATATCGAATGAGATCACATCATAATTCATAATCATACCACTTCTGGTTTCGATTATTTTTTTATCATTCTCCACTCGAATTACTTCGTCACATAAAAAATCTATGCCCGCAGTATCACAAAGACTCTTCAAATCAAAATAAATATCAGTTTCCTCATACAATCCCTCCAGATAACCCGAGGCCATTCCTGAATAGTATTGTCTCTCATCTTTGGAAATCAATGTGACTTCATATAATGCACTCTTGTTTTTTCTCAATTTTTTTATGAGGTGGACATGGGCATGTCCACCTCCCACCAACAACAGTTTCATTTTTTTCTCACTTGTCATAACCACACCCGCTTATTCAATCAGTTTTTGATTACATCTTCAGTCCATATTTTTTTAACAGAATTCAGCAAGAAGTCCACCACCTGTAGAGGTGGTGGACTTCTTGCTGAATTCTGTTAAACCATGGCAATTGAATTTGATTAAAAAAATATTTTTGAGAAGATGAAAAAAGGCTGATTTCAAATGAAATCAGCCTTTTTTACATTCAAAAACTTATTCGAGTTCAACTCCAAGTCCACTAGCAATTCTGTTCACATAATTG
>JACUUV010000021.1 GCA_014859095.1 Clostridia bacterium
TGAAACAGGAATCTCCCACTTCAAAAGCCATGCTTTAAGTGGTGAGAGTGTTCAAGACCATATCTATTTATACCGAATAATTGTGGCAAAATTATGACTTGAAATTGAATGAAAAACTACTAATTGGATATAAATTATATATTCTAATTAAATTCGATGAACTTCCAAAAGAAGAAGGCATGCCAGTCAGCGAGACATGGAAAGACAAGATTATGCACGCGGCGTTGACCTTCGAAGATGGGAACGTGATTTATTTCGGAGACTCATGGGAAACCGATCCCGTAAGAATAGGGAGCAACTCAACGATTCATCTTGTTGTGGAGAATGAAAAGGATGTATATGAGTTTGTAGAGAAGTTGTCTGTGGCTAGTGAGATCACCATGCCTGCAGAAAAAACTTTCTGGAACTCAGTGTATGGAAGTCTTGTAGATAAATATGGAATCAGTTGGGGCATCGAGTTTGAGATTGTGCAGATGTGACAGCAGTCTGAACTGGAGGATTATATGAAGACAGATAAAATTGAAATTGCAACAGGAGTGGTTCATGAAGTCCCCGAGGATCTTGAAGAGGTTTTGAGAGCAAGTTCCGAGTTACTAACCATTTGGAACGGCCTTACTCCCATTGCTCGTAATGAGTGGATTTGTTGGGTCACTATAGTCAAGAAAGAGGAAACTCGGAAAGAACATATCAATCGTTTACGTGAGGAACTACTTGAAGGTAAGAAAAGACCGTGTTGTTGGCCGGGTTGTCCACATCGTAATGAAAATGCTAAAAAATGGTTCTCCACATAATGTGAAGAACCATTTTTTTCTATTAAAATTAAGCGTTCAACTAATTCCATTGTCTAAGTGCTGGATCAAAATGCATGCATCCTCTTATGAAGTCACAGAGTTTTTTTGAAAGACCTTTAAATGGTTGATTTGATGCGAAGACTGTCTCATAGTCAGGGGCTTATCCAGTTGCCATAAAATACGCTGTAGCACCGAGCGCATAAATGTCGGAGTAGATGCCTGTTTGTGAAAAACCGAACTGCTCAGGGGGTGCATAACCACGCGTCCCTACGATGACTGTATCTGAGTGGTTCTTTCTTAAAATTTTTCGAGAGGTTTCTATGTCTATTTGTACCACATCGCCATTCGGCTTAAGCAAAATGTTGCTTGGTTTTACATCGCGAAACACAATAGGTGGAGACTGACTATGGAGTTTACGAAGTATGCTTTTAATTTGGTCAGTGATCAAAAAGACGTCCGACTCTGAAAAAACACCCTCAGATTTGGGCATTGCCTTAAGTGTTGCAAGCGCATCATTATCCTTGTCTTTAAGAATGTAGATTTGAGAATTTTGTCCTTCATAAATACGTTCTTTAATGTCATATTGATCAATGAGTATTTGTCCAAAATCAGAGGTCATCAGATCATATTCCACGCTGGCTTCAAAAGCCGAAAATGCACTTTTCACATTGAAGTTCTGGCTCACCTGTTCACGAAGCATAAACACTTCAGCGTGTCTTTTGTAATAGCGATCGGCAAAGAAAGCACCTAGAAAAACAAAAAGACTGAAGCTGATAAAAAAGCTCCAAAAAATCCACGATTCAGCTTCAAATGCTTTCCCACTTCCGATCATTAGAATATTATAAAAGGTTAAAACCAATGCCCCGGAAGCCATCAGAATCGGCAAAGTGATTTGAAACCCTTTAGGTGAGCGGCTGGCTCTTTCAATAAACCCATGGACGCGAGTCCTAATGGATAGTGATATTATGATTGAAAGAAAAATAGCGAAAATAATAGCAATCCACTGGTAGGGAACAATACTAAGATAATGGGTCAGATTCAAAATATGAAGAAATATGCTAAAAACAGCTTCAGCAACAGCCCCAGACATAAATATGAAAAAAACAGCCAGGTCACTTGTAAAACGTTGAGTCTAAGACGCCAAGTGAATAGACCGACAAAAACAAACATCACCACAAAGAGTCTGAAAGAAACAGGAACAAAGGCGAAAGAAAGAATTACCAACAGATAGCTGAGCGCTGTTCCAACAAACAATTTCATCAAAAATTTACATTTCTATCCATGTTTGATTATTGTTCTTCCCACATGCTTGCCATTGAGCATCATATCGATGCGTTCACTCAATTCTTCTAAAGTCACTTCATGAACATTCTTGTCCAGATGATCAAATTTCCATGCAGTCGCCAAGTTGGACCAGATCTCTTTTCTGAGTTTCATTGGGCATTGGACTGAGTCGATACCAAACAAACTGACGCCTCGTAATATAAACGGGAATATGGAGCTAGAGAACTCAGGAGAGCTGACGTTGCCACAGCAAGTCACACTGCCACCATACTTGGTACTTTTGATGGCTGTGGTAAGAGTATTGCCACCTACTGTATCAATTACACCAGCCCATCTGCCTTTAAGCATGGCACGGCCAGAGGCATCATCGAGCTCTTTGCGGTCTATGATATCTTTGGCTCCGATAGACTGTAGAAATTCCTTCTCGTCCAGTTTACCGGTTGCTGCAATTACTTCATATCCAAGTTTACTTAATATGGAGATGGCAGTACTGCCAACGCCACCAGTTGAACCGGTTACAAGAATCTCACCATCTTGTGGTTCGACAACAGAGTTTAAAATTTTATTGACGGATAAAGCAGCAGTAAATCCTGCTGTACCGTAAATCATACTTTCTCTAAGGGATAAGGATTCTGGGAGTGATACTACCCAGTCCGCAGGAACACGAATGTACTCGCCAAAGCCTCCAGCAGTGTTCATTCCCAGATCGTGTCCAGTAACGATAACTTCATCGCCGATTTCAAATAGATCTGAGTTGCTTTTTTCCACAATTCCAGCGGCATCAATCCCGGGTGTATGTGGATAGTTTTTGGTTACACCTCTGTTGCCAGAAGAAGATAATGCGTCTTTATAATTCAATGACGAATAGCTCACTTTGATCAATAGATCACCATCCGGCAGATCTGCAATGTTTTTTGCAACGATTTTTCTTTCGAAAATTGAATCGTCCGTTTCGGTAATTTCCATAGCTTTGAATACTTTAGATTTCATATATCCTCCTTTTAAAACGGTTCTATATCGAACTAATTTTAATATAAAAAAGGTTCGATGTCAAACTGTCTTGCTGTCAATTGTTCATTATATGTATTATAATAAGAATAGAAATTTTTAATTGAGGTCAATTATGAATGATAAATATATCGTATATTTTATAAGTAAAACAAAAAAGAAAATGGTGAAATTCATCGAGAAAAAGCTCTATGAAAAAGAGCTATACAACCTTGTTCCATCTTATGGCAACATTCTTACCGTGCTATATGACCATAACGGAACGCTGAGCATGAAAGAAATCGGGACATTATTGGGTAAGGAAAAATCAACCATTACAGCCATTGTCGACAAACTTGAAAAGTTAGGATATGTAAGTAAAATCAAAAGTGAGAAAGACCGGAGAACCACATATGTGTGTTTAACCGAAATGGGAAAAGACATTGAAAAGAAATTTGAGGAAATATCTTTTGATGTTCAAAGTACAGCATATAACAATTTTACACAAGAAGAAAAACGTGAATTTCTGCGACTTTTAAAAAAGATGAACCAAAATTTTGATGAGTAGATGAGCAAGTGTCAATTGAACCTTTTCATTATTAGGCATTTAACTGGTCCCTATTTAGGGTATAAGGTTAATGAGACCGTAACTCATTACTTTATACCTCAGATTTGGATAAGGTACAACGCTTATGAAAGGAAGGTATCACTTATGTTATATGAAATTGTAAATCGTTTTCCAGAGGATATGATCGTAGATAATGACGGACCACTGGTTTCTCTTTATCAACCTACAAGTAGAGCGTTCCCAGACAATAAACAGGATCCAATTGTTTTTAAGAACCTGCTTCATGAAATAGAAAGTTCTTTAGAAAAGCTACTAAACTTCAAGAAGGTGGATTCAATCATGAAACCATTGTACGAACTAAGGGCAGATAAGGCGTTTTGGAATCATACTTCAGCAGGTATGGCGGTCTTTGCAAGTGTCAATAGATGCATCGTCTATAAACTAGATAGTCCTGTTGTAGAACTTGCCGTAGTAGCCAATAGTTTCCACATCAAACCGCTGTTAAAAGCACAGCAGTCTACTGAGAATTATCTTTTATTGGGATTAAGCCGTGAGAATTTTTCACTTTACAAAGGCAATCGATATGGATTTGAAGAAATCCAAATCGATCCAGATGCACCTAGGACATTGAAGGATGTATTGGGAAGCCAATTTACAGATTTAAATCTAACTCATGGGTCTTATGCTGGTGCTGGTGGCCAAGCGATGTATCATGGTCATGGTGATGTTCAGCAAGAAATTGATAAAGATACTGAAAAATATCTCAGATATGTAGATGCGTTTGTACTAGACAATTATTCAAAAGAATTGAAACTTCCACTAATTTTGGCATCACTAAAGGAATACCATTCAGAATTTAGACGGGTAAGCAACAACCCCTATTTGATTGAAGGTGGAATTGATCAGTCTTTTGATTCTTTGAATCTGAATGAAATACAAAAGAAGTCACAAAAAATCATTGAAACCATCAATACTGAAAAGATAAATGAAATATTTGAATCATTGGATTCATCCGATCTAGGTGAGGTCGCAAAAGCCGCATTTGAAAGTCGAGTGGATACACTGTTAATCTCAGAAGATAAAATTGTACCAGGAAAGATAGATACTAAGACAGGTGAAATCCTTTACGGGGATATCAGCAGTCCGGATTATGATGATGTTTTGGATGATCTGGCTGAACTGGTTCTTTCAAATGGAGGATCAGTGCTTGTTCTTTCTGAAGATAAGATGCCTAGCGATGCAAGTGTTGCAGCTATTTATAGGTACAAGTAAAGTTATGGCCGATTTGGATTAAAAATCTGAATTGGCCTTTTTATTTGCAATATTTTATATAATCGTAGCCTTCTGCGCTCATCTCATCATAGGGAATGAACTTAATGGATGCGCTGTTGATGCAGTATCTTTTTCCACCGAGGTCTTTTGGTCCATCATCGAATACGTGTCCAAGATGGGAGTCGCCACTACGGCTTCTGACTTCTATTCGGACCATGTTGTAGCTGGAATCCTCATGAAGTGTGACCACATCCACATAAATGCCTCTGTCGTAAGTATCCCAGTAAGTGTTTGAAAAAGCGCGTTCTGTGTTATTGTTTTGAGTGACTTCGTATTGTATGTCGGTTAAAGTTTTCTTCAGCGTTTCATCATCGGGTTTCACATAGTTCTTTGGATCGATGATGGGTTCATCAGCAATGGATAAATCTATGTGACAATAACCGTTTGGATTCTTGATCAAATAGTCCTGGTGGTAGTCTTCTGCGAGTGCATAGTTGTCCAGTGGCAACACTTCGACGACTATGGTTTTATCATATTTCTTTTGCTCTTCAGACATGACAGCCTGAATGGTTTTTAAATCTTCTTCGTCTGTGTAGTAGATTCCGGTTCTGTATTGTGAGCCTCTATCATTGCCTTGCTTGTTGATGCTGGTTGGATCAATCACTTTAAAGTAATAGACGAGTAGCGTTGTGAGATCGACCTTTGATGAATCGTATATCACATGCACGGTTTCGGCGTGACCGGTGTCATCGTAGATGACCTCCTCATAAGTAGGGTTTTCTGTGTCACCATTTGCGTATCCCGAGGTGACTTCGTAAACTCCGGGGATTCTTTCCATATAGGCTTCAACGCCCCAGAAGCAGCCTCCGGCCAAATAGATTTCGCGCAATTTGTCCATGTCATAATCCACTTTCGCCGCGGTTGTCACGGATTTAGTGGAACATGCTGTCAACAAAAGTATGATGGAAAGCCCAAGAACGAGTAAAATGTTTCTCATGACGGTTCTCCTTCCTACTTTGCCTAGTATATTTTCTCAAAGGTCTCGTTGATTGTGGCATTGTCCGTATGACCTGGAAGTATTTTTACCAAAACGCCATCGGATCCAATGTATGCAGACGTTGGATAGGCTCTGACGCCGTATGATTTTGCGATGGTGCCATTTTCATCGAGTAGAACTTCGATGTTGTCATATCCAAGGCCTTCAAACCATTTGATGAAGTCCTCTTTCTTCATCTCACCGTTGTAGCCTGGGGAGACGATTGTTATGACTTTGTAATCAGTTGCTTCGGCAGATAATGTACTCAGCTCGTCCATTCCAGCCAGACATATGGAGCACCATGAAGCCCAGAATTTGACGTAGACGCGTTCGCCATCAAGCTGTTCAAGTGATACTATTTCGCCGGCGAGACTAACCAGTTCAAAGTCTTCTGCCATCTTGCCATCGTTTGTCGTGACATCGGCTCCCATTACGTCTGGTTTTTGGTTGTAAGCCAGATAAAATGCAACTGACACGACCAGGATAATCAGCCCGATAATTATAATTACACTTCTTTTCATACCCATATCCCTCACTTTCAAATTAATCTTTCAAACCAAGCAGTTACAACGTTTAACTTTTGTGTCATCAATAACAATCCCATCAGTACGATCAGTGCGCCACCAAGTTTCTTGATGCGTCCCAGATACTTTTCCATATTTTGAAAATATCGAAGTAACACAGAGGAGAGCAATGCGAGAACGATAAATGGTATGGCGAGTCCCATTGTGTATAAGAACATCAACCAGCCACCATATGCCGCTTGACCGCCACCGGCTGCCACAACTAAAACTGCTCCAAGCACAGGGCCGACGCAAGGTGTCCAGGCAAAGCTGAATGTGAGCCCTAGGAGATAAGTGCTTAGGTATTTGTTTTTCCCCCTTGGGCGTACTTTGAGTGTCCTATATTTTTCTAGAAATTTGAATCGGATCAGTTCCATTTGATGCAGTCCCATCAATACGACTATTGCACCGCCGATTATGTAGAAGCTGTCCAGCTGAATCAGATTGCCGATTGCTCCAAACCCGAATCCGAGGGTTACAAAGGTTGTCGAGAGTCCACCGACAAACAGTAAAGTTTTGATGATGGGTTTGAAGCTGAACTTTTTGTTTTCCGCATCTTCAGTCAATATTCCGATGTAAACAGGAATCAATGGGAATGTACATGGTGCGAAGAATGAAAAAAATCCTGCGACAAACACGGTGCTCATAAACAAGGTCATCTTGTCGCCCCCTTTCATATGCTATAGGTTCATTATAGACGGGAATGGAGCTAATTGATATAGATTATCAATAGAGAAATCTTTGTTTTCATATGATATAATTACATTAATATAGATTAAGATTGCAGGTGGATTATGAAAGTTAAAAATATTTTGTTGTTAGTGTTGATTATTGCGTTGCTTTTGATTCCAATAAAAATCGTTCCGATTGTGATCGATGGACATACGATGTACACATCGGCAATTGAAGAAATCTCCATAGAAGAAAAAGTGGATCAGGTGCGTTCAACGGGAATGTTTGTTAAAGTTGATGAGATTTCGGATGTGTTTTTGGAAATATTGATCCAGTCGGAGGACCAGCGGTTTTATGAGCACAAAGGTTTCGATTTGAAGTCAACAGGTAGGGCTCTACTCAAAAATATTCAGACGGGTGCGAAAGTTGAAGGTGGCAGCAGCATCACTCAGCAGTTGGCCAAAAACCTTTATTTCTCTTTTGACAAGACTTACGATAGAAAAGTGGCTGAACTTTTTGTTGCTTTTCAACTGGAAAAAATGTATGAGAAAGATGAGATTCTAGAACTCTATTTAAATGTGGCTTATTTTGGCAATGGACAATATGGGATAGAAGCCGCATCAAGGTATTATTATGGTGTTGGTGCTTTTGAACTCAATCAAGAACAATCTCAAGATCTTGTTAAGACACTTAAGAGTCCGAGCGTGTTTAATCCGAAAGCGATAAAGGATTTCTTTCATGTAAAAGTTTCAGATTTGAGTCTTAGTGGCTCAAATCTTTTTTTATGCGAATATTCTGAAAATTAATTGTAGGTTACAAACAATTGGATTATAATGGATTTATAAATCGTGGTATTACCACGGCAAAGAGAGGGACTTATGCGTTTGTCAGCTGAGGAACAAGTTGAAAAGACTTTGATTCAAGGCATCTTTGGCGGTGATTACAATGTAGGCGATTATCTGCCTCCAGAACGAAAACTGGCAGATCATCTTGGCTTCAGTAGACCGGTGATTCACAAGGCAATGATCCGATTGGAAGGCAAGGGACTGGTGACCATTGTACCAAGGCGAGGTGTTCTGGTGAATGATTATCGCGAGTCAGGGAAGCTAGAGTTATTGGAGTCGCTTTATGAAATGTTCAAATGGAAGATTGGAATTGAGATGCATCGTTCCATTCTCGAGTTTGTTAAGGAAAACCTGACACGAGTACTCATGGAAGCTTTGAGAAATAAGACAATATCTTACAAAATGAATCTGATGTTTGATGATGAAGAAGATTTGTTCAGATGGATGCATCATTTTGCCATGGCTTCTCAAAATGTAGTGTACGCTATGTTATTCAATGAGTTTAAAACGGGCATCATAAATGTGAGTACCTTTTTGATGGTAGAAAAACTCAATGATTACCAAGTGATCCGAATGGAAATTGATGATGTTATACAAAGAGGAGAGGAAGCTAAGCTGCAACCGTTGATCAACGCGTTGTTTGATACGATAGAAAAACATTGGATCGGGAGGTGTGAAGATGAAGCTCAATCCCGCGGTTAAATCATTTTTTAGTGCATTTATCATATTATTAGTCTTATACATCGGTACAGGATTTTCACTTTATATTGTACCCGGTGCAAACAGCGATTGGGCTTGGCCACAGCGTTTTGGCTTGTGGACTGGGATTTGCTGCAGCGGTATCCAATCCATTCACAATTGGTGTGGCTCAGAAACTTGCCGAGTTGCCCCTCTTTTCGGGGGCGCTTCTCAGAGTTGCTGTTTTTATTTCTGTCTATGTGATTCTGGTATCATTTTTGTGGATCAGGATAAAAAAGATAAAAGTGTATCCACATTTGGAAGTGGAAGTAGAGGCTGTTCTTGGGACGAGTGTTCCTAAGAAAGCTTATGTGGTCTTCATCGCTTTGATGTGTGGTATGGCTGCGTTTATTGCGTTGTCGCCTTTTGCTTCAATACTTAGAGATCTGAGCTTGCCTTTTATCGCCCTTATATTTATGGTTTCGGCTGTGAGTGTGGGAATGATTGTAAAACGTGATTTAAGATGGGTCGGAAGACATTATTTCAAGGGGGCTGTGGATATGTCTCCTGCGATCTTGTTGGTTTTTGTGTCTGTTTTGGGACTGAACTTTTTCATAGGGTCGGGGAGTGCGAAAGCTTTTATACTCATGCCAGTTGTGGTACCTATGATGGATCTGATTGGCGTATCTCGTCAACTCGGGGTTCTAGCCTTTCAGTTTGGTGATGGTTTTTCAAATGTGCTTTATCCCACTAATGCGGTACTACTCATCGCACTTGGGATTTCAGGAGTGAGTTACGGGAAATGGCTTAGATTTGTGATTCCGATTCAAGCGCTGATGCTAGTGATTTCAGTCGCGTGGCTTTGGATTGCTTATCAAATTGGATACGGGGGATAGAAAGGGGTAACTTATGCAGTTTAATCTCAACAGTACGTTTTTATTTATGGTTGCGGGTTCAGTGATCCTATTTGTTTTGGCGCAATCGGTATACTTTTTGGTCAAGGCACTTGCTGAGGCCAAGCGCATTGGAATGGATCAATCCATTCTGAAGAGAACCATTAAGTCCAGTGCGGCTTTTACTGTCGCACCAGCTATTTCGATTTTACTCGGTGTCATCTCATTGTCAAAATTTCTGGGATTGCCATTACCGTGGTTAAGGCTCAGTATCCTCGGTGCGCTCACATATGAACTGACTGCAGCGGCGTCTGCGGCTTCAACGGTTGGCGTTTCCGTGACTGAAGCCATCAAAGATCCAGTGGCATATACCACAATTGTTTGGGTCATGACCCTCGGAATCATTCCAAGTGTGTTGTTGATCCCACTCTTTCTCAAAAAGATTCAAGGAGGGATTGTCTCCCTTAAGAAGCGCGATAAGGTTTGGGGCGATCACTTTATGACGGCAATCTTCATGGGTATGATTTCAGCATTCTTGGGTGTCGTTTTTGCCACAGTCACTCAGGGCATAAAAGGTTGGATTCCTGTTTTTGTCTTGATGTTCTCAGCAGTGGTCATGACGGTATGCGGCTTATTCATTAAAAAGTATAAACTCAAGTGGCTTGAGGATTATGCACTGCCGTTTAGCATTATTGGCGGAATGTCGTTTGCAGTTTTCATTACACAAGTGATCTATTAGGAGGACAACATGCAAAAAAAACCTTATGAAGAACAAATCCATGTTTATGGACGCGTGTGGATGTTGACTGCTTTTTTTATGATGTTGATGGTCCCCACAGCAATATGCGCATACTATGATGCGTGGCCAACTCTGTCTGCAGTGGCAAAAGGACTCCTTGGAGTGGCACCGATTTTTTGGACAGTTGCCGTCATTGAAGTGATCACCTTTACGCCGATGCTTGGATCAGGTGGTGCTTATCTGGCTTTTGTCACTGGAAATCTTACAAATTTGAAAGTGCCATGTGCGCTGTATGCCATGGAAAATGCAAAAGTTAAGCAAGGCACTCTTGAAGGGGAGCTCATCTCCACCATTGCCATTGCAGTCTCGTCAATTGCGACTGTGCTGATTATAGCGCTTGGTGTTTTGATGCTTGCGCCACTCACACCTGTACTCAATTCAGAAATGCTGAAACCGGCTTTTGATAATATTCTTCCCGCACTATTTGGTGGACTTGCTGTGGTTTATGTGAGTAAAAACTGGAAAATCGCATTGTCTCCACTGATTTTTATGATTGTATTATTTATAAGTGTACCCTCACTGGCCGGGTCGGTTTCCATATTGGTGCCGGTGGGTGCTTTGATTGCTATTGGCATGGCCAGACTTTTGTATAAAAAAGGACTGATATAGGAGGAAGAACATGGGTTATTCATCAAAAGACGGACTGGCCATTGCTAACAGACTTTCTCGGATGATCAGATGTGAGACTGTGAGTTATAATGATCTGGACAAAATTGATTATAGGCGTTTTGATGAGTTCAAAGCGCTTTTAGAAGAGCTATATCCTGAGCTCCATAAGATTTGTGAACGTTCATATCACGGGGATACTGGGATTCTTTACAGATGGGCGGGTAAATCGAATCAAGATGTGACAGTACTGATGTCACATTATGATGTTGTGCCTTGTAATGAAGCGTTGTGGACTAGAGCGCCTTTTTCGGGTGAGATTGATGGTGGCTATGTTTGGGGAAGAGGGACGCTCGATACTAAAGGGACTTTGTGTGGTATTGTGGAAGCGGCTGAGGCTTTGATTAGGGATGGATTTATTCCTGAGAACGACATATATTTTTCGTTTTCCGGGGATGAGGAAATCAGTGGTCCATCAGCACCAGCAATCGTCGAGTATTTAAGGTCACGTGATATAAGACCAGCACTAGTTCTGGATGAAGGGGGAGCTATAGTTGAGAATGTTTTTCCCGGTGTGAGCAAACCAGTCGCTGTGATAGGAACCGGTGAAAAAGGATATCTGGATTTGAGACTCGTTATGGAAGGCAAAGGCGGACACTCGTCTGCACCTCCGGCACATTCTCTTGTGGGGAGCCTTGCAAAGGCGGTTGTAAAGCTGGAAAGCAAGCCCTTCAAAGCGGAATTGACAGCACCTGTACTGGAGATGTTTAAGACGTTGGGACGTCATAGTACTTTTATCTATCGGTTGATTTTTGCGAACTTATGGCTTTTTATGCCTCTTTTAAAGATTTTATTTACTAAGCAAGGTGGAGAAATGAATGCTTTGATTCGTACAACCACTGCCATTACAAAGATGGAAGGTAGCAAAGCATACAATGTGCTTCCTCCGTATGCGGAAATTGGTTTAAACCTTAGACTTATGCCAAACGATACTGTGGCGAGTGCTAAAAAATATGTGGAAGATATCATTGGTAATCCAGATATTAAAGTTGAGGTGGTGGAATCCAGAGAAGCGTCACCGCTTTCGCCGACTGGTAGTGATGGATGGCAAAAAGTGAAAGAGGCTATCCATGAGACTTGGGAGGGGGTTATCGTATCACCGTATTTGATGCTCGCCGCAAGTGACTCCAGACATTTTTGCGAGATTTCGGATCATGTGCTCCGGTTTTCGGCCATGCCACTTTCAAAAGAAGAGCGGGGTTTGATTCATGGCAATGACGAGCGTATTCAAATCGAAAATTTAGTTGCAACGGTTCGGTTTTATGAGAATCTAATTCGAAAGTTATAGACGGTAGATTTGATTAAGATTTTCGATGAAACTGAGTTTGAGTACAAATATGTAGTCAATGAGGGCGCAGGCCATGTTTGTCCGATAGATTTGAAGGAAAAGATTGAAGATGCCATGGCGTTCATTCTTGGTTGATTTTTTGAAGAAAATGGATAAGATATGAGTAGCAGGTGCCTCGTGGTGCCTGATGATCAAAAAAAGTCAACACGGTTTATTGTGCTGACTTTTTCTTTTACAACTTCCTGTTTTTCACCAATCTAAAGATCTGAATGATCAAAGTGGGGATCACTGAGCCCGCGATGATGATGAACCATTTGTACAGATTTAGCGGTTCAGTTCCCATTACTCTGTTGAGGAATGGTGAATATACTGCGACGATTTGAAGGGCGAATGAGATTAAAAGTGCACCTATCAAGTATGGGTTTTTGAATACGGATTTGTTCAGTCCGAATGAATTTTTATCCCTCACGTTGAAGATGTGGAAGAGTTGTCCAAAGGCCATTGTGGAAAAGGCCATTGTTCGTGCGGTTTCTTCTGTGTAGCCGCTTTCTAGGCCATAGATGAAAACAAACAGAGCACCAAGACTTATCAAAATGCCGTTTCCAAGTACTTTGAACAGGAAACCTTTTGTGACAATCGCTTGTTCTGGATTCCTTGGGCGCCTTTTCATGATGTCGACTTCAGCGGGTTCCCATGCGAGCGACATTGCGGGAAGGACGTCAACCACAAGGTTGAGCCAAAGAATCTGTAGTGCCAAGATTGGCATGGGTAGCCTTAAAAGAATTGTAATGAACACTGCAAGAATTTCTACGACGTTACAGGAGAACAGAAAGTAGACAAATTTTTCAATGTTGTCAAAAATGGTTCGACCTTCTTTGATGGCTTTGACAATGGTTGAAAAACGGTCATCTGTGAGGATCATATCAGACGCGTCTTTCGCAACTTCAGTGCCTCTTATTCCCATGGCGATTCCTATATCGGCGCCGTTCAATGCAGGAGCGTCATTAACGCCATCTCCAGTCATCGCTGTAACCTCTTTGTCGATGTTCAGTGCTCTTACGATTTGCAGTTTGTTTTCTGGTGAGACCCTGGCAAAAACAGAAACGATTTTTATTTTTTCGGCGAGTTCGCTGTCGGACATCTTGTCCATCTCTCTGCCGGTGATGACTTCATCGTAGTTGTTCATTTGTATTTGACTTGCAATAATCGATGCGGTCTTAGGATGGTCACCAGTAATCATGATGACTCTGATTCCAGCATCTTGAGCTTCTTTTACAGCCTGTTTGACGTCTTCTCTAGGCGGATCGAGTATACCGGTCAGTCCAAGAAGTGATATGCCGTTTTCTAGGGCTTTTCTCATGGATGCCTCTGAGCCATCACCCTCGTAATTAGCAACTTCTCCTAGCGCCAAGACTCTCATACCTTTTTCTGCAAGTGAATTGTTCGTTTTTTCCATAGACTCAATATGCTCTTTTGAATCTGAGCTCATATTCAGAAGAACGTCAGGTGCGCCTTTGATGTAGAGTCTTTTTTTGCTGCCGCTGATTTCATAGGCCGTGACCATGAATTTTTCCTTGGAGCTGAATGGAATTTCTCCAATTCGCGTGTAGCCTTCGGTATCCAGTGATTTTCGATCCATGGATACTTTCTTGCCAAGAACCACAAGCCCACCTTCGGTGGGATCTCCAATGATGCTGAATTGCTCTTCATCCTCAGAAAGCGAAGCGTTGCTTGAAAGGACACCAGCCCTGATAAGTGATTTTAATTCACTAGAGTCATCCATCTGTACTGGAATGTCGTTTTCAAATATTTTACCTTCCGGTTTATAACCGGTTCCTTCGACTTTATAGGCGTTCCCGGAAATCAGATGAATCTCTCTGACGGTCATTTGATTCTCTGTCAGTGTACCCGTCTTGTCGGTGCAGATGACCGTTGTGGAACCCAAGGTTTCAACTGCAGGAAGGCTTTTAACAAGCGCATTGTGGGATGCCATGGTCTTCATGCCGATGGCGAGGGTGATGGTGGAGACTGCGGGCAATGCCTCAGGGACTGCGGCGATAGCCAAAATGATGCCGATTTTAATCATTGTGGAAACATCTTCACCAGTGACGATACCGGTGGCAGTGACCACAACAGCTACAAATCCGGATAAAATAATCAATGTCTTACCTAATTTATCGAGCTGCTTTTCAAGTGGAGTCTGCTCTTTCTTATCGTTTTTCAGCATGGCACTTATTTTACCGATTTCTGTTTCCATGCCTGTGGATGTGACGATTGCATAGGCGTTGCCTCTTGTTGCCGCAGTTCCTGAATAGATCATGTTTTTTCGATCGCCGAGTGGTGTGTCCTCCTCTGATGTGGTCTCATGGTCCTTGTCTACAGCTTCAGATTCACCGGTGAGTGAAGATTCGATAGAGGCGAAATTCTTGTTTTTTACTAGCCTTGCATCAGCTGTAATGGAATCGCCTTCTTCAATGAACAGGAGGTCGCCAACGACTATTTCACTGGATGGGACTTCCTTGATTTGACCATCCCTTATGACTTTGGAAATGGTTTTTGTCAATTTTTGCAGCGACTCTACAGATTTTTGCGCTTTATACTCTGAGATGAACCCGGATAGAACTGCGATTAAAATTGCAATGATCACGGCTATTGCTTCGACTGTATCACCCATAAAAAAAGCCACCAATGCTGCTGCAATGAGTAGATACACGATGATATTGTTCAAATTGTGAAAAAGAATTTCCCAAGGTGAAACGCCCTTTGTGGTCTCAAGGACGTTAGCACCGTATTTTTGTGTCCTAATCTTTACTTCATGCGATTCAAGCCCATTTTCAATATCCGAGACCGATGATTCAACGACATCTTCTATGGATTTCGTATGTGGGTGTTGAATAATTTTTCCCATGCTACCTCCTAATATTGTGAATAAAATAATTACTTCAATATATCATTATACCCAATGAGGGGCAACTGAAACTTATAGACTGGTCGATAGGTACCAGTTTTGACCTGTCCCCAATTAGAATTTGTTAAAAAAGTAAAAATACTGTTTGATTTCTAAATCGATTTCGTTATAATGAAAGGGACAAGATCTTGCTTAGGCGAGATTGAATAAATGAGATATCGGAGCGACTACTTTATGAAATATTACCTATCAATCGATGTAGGAGGAAGTGCCATCAAAGTCGGAATCCTTGATGAACAGGGGACCATCCTCTACAAAGAAAGTTTCAAAACACCAAGAGACACTTATGATCATCTATTGAGTGTCTTGACAAAAGCGTTTCAGTGGGGCAAGAGCCAAAAGGGTATTTGTGGAGTTGCAATGAGCCTACCTTTTGTCCTTGATAGCATTACAGGCGAAGTCCTTAGTGAAGGTCCCTTCCCGTTCATATTTGACAAAGACATACTGAAAGATCTTGAGAATATTACCGGACTTCCAGTTTCCGTAGAGAACGATGGCAATTGTGCGGCTTTGGCAGAAATCTGGATAGGCTCTGCTAAAGAGGCTCAAAATATGGCGCTTATTGTTTCAGGGACTGGCATTGGGGGTGCTTTAATACAAAATCGTGAAGTGTGGCATGGTAAAAACCATTTCAGTGGAGAATTTGGCATGACTCTGTTGGGTTGGGATGCTAATGGAGTACCTTTTTCATGGAGTGAGGTAGGCTCCACATATGGTCTTGTAAGAGCATATGCCAGGAAAAAGAATATTGACGTCAATACCATCACAGGCAAAATGATTTTTTCGGAAATGGATGCTGGGGATGAGGATGCAAAATCTTGTGTTGACCATTTCGTCAGGTATTTTGCCCAAGGCATCCATAACCTTCAGCATACCTTTGATCCAGAGCTGATTTTAATCGGTGGTGGGATCAGTGAACGGGAAGATTTGATTAGTAGGATCAATGACGCATTGAACAATCTTTATAAGAAATTTTCTGTCAAACCATCAAGACCGGTCGTTGGAAAGTGTACTTTCGGTGCAGATGCCAATTTGATCGGTGCGCTGTATCATCATTTGAATTGTAGTAGATTGTAATTGTTCAATATAATTGTTAAAATATGAGTAGTAAAAAGAAATGAGGAAAACAGATGCCGACCATATATGATATTGCAAAAGCGGTAGGAACTTCTGCAGCGACTGTATCAAAGGCGCTCAACAATTATAAGGATGTCAGCCCTAAAACCAAGGAAAAAGTTTTAGCCATGGCTAAAGAAATGGGGTATATTCCCAACTTGACGGCCAGGAGCCTTAAAACAAACAGGAGTTATCTTGTGGGAGTTGTTTTTTCTGAGGATATGGGCATTGGACTGGAGCATCAGTTTTTCTCTGTTGTACTTGAAAATTTCAGACAACACATCGGAAAATATGGCTACGATACTGTTTTTATCAACAACACTCTAGGAACCAACAAGATTGGATATTTGGACCATTGCAAGTACAGACATGTGGATGGGGTATTTATAATCACAACACATCCTGGCGATGTGGATGTCAATAAACTGGTGAAAAGCAAGATCAAGTGCGTCACTACGGATATTGTCCTAGAGAACACACCGTCGATCATATCAGAAAACCGTGAGGGATCAATACTTGCCATCAAGCATTTTTATGAAAATGGTCACAGACGCATTGGACATATCGGCGGGCAACAGAATTCCATTGCTGGAGCGGAGAGATATGAAGGCTATAAGCAGGGGCTTGAAGAACTCGGACTCGAATACAACGAAGAGTATTTCATTGAATCGTCTGGTTTCCAGTATGATGTGACTTACGACATAGCACTTGAATATTTGGAACGTTTCTCAAAAGAAACCATCCCTACCGCTATTTACGTCGCATCTGACCTTATGGCGATTGCAACCATCAGAGCACTTGAAAACAAAGGTTATGGTGTGCCGGAGGATGTGTCAATTATTGGCTTTGATGATATTTCACTGGCTGAATATTCAAGACCCGCACTGACCACCATCAGACAAAAGAAAGACCTTATAGGCATCATGGTAGCGGATACCTTGGTCAAATCCATCGAAAGTGGAGCGTTGCCCAAAGGGATTATCCGTATGCCAGTGGAACTTGTGGTTCGTGACACCGTAAAAAATATTGAAGTTGAGTAATCAACTTTTTATTTGGAACATTTAAGAAATCGATTTCGTAAAATGAAATCAGTTGTAAGTATAAAATATAGGAGGAAATTGACTATGAATAGCAATCGTTATGAGAACATGAAATTCAGAAAACTCGGGAAATCCGGATTGAAGCTGCCCCTGATCTCACTCGGACTTTGGTATGGATATGGTGATGTAGACAATTTTGAGAATTCAAAACAAATGATATTGACAGCTTTTGACTCTGGCATCACCCATTTCGATTTGGCGAACAACTATGGTCCAGCACCAGGAAGTGCGGAGTCCAATTTTGGAAGAATACTCACTGAGGAACTGAGCGGTTATCGTGACGAGCTTATAATCTCGACAAAGGCGGGCTATGGCATGTGGCCAGGGCCTTACGGAGACGGGGGAAGCAGGAAGTATCTATTTTCAAGTCTGGATCAAAGCCTGAGACGCCTCAATCTGGATTACGTGGATATTTTTTATCATCACCGTCCTGATCCGGAAACGGATATAGAAGAAACCGTCATGGCACTTGCTGACTTGGTCAGATCCGGCAAGGCACTTTATGCGGGATTGTCCAATTATTCAAAAGCGGATACAGAAAAAGCTATTCCTTTCATGGAGAAATATAATGTGCCCTACGTGGTGGCGCAGCCAAGCTATTCCATGTTCAATAGAAATCTCGAGCGCGACGGTTTACTGGACCTTCAGGAGCATGTCGGTGCGGGCACGCTCACTTACCAGGTCTTGGCGCAAGGTTTGCTCACAGACAAATACCTGAAAGGTATTCCAAAAACATCGAGAATTGAGAAAGCCCACTGTGAATGGCTAAATAAAGGTGATTTGACTGAGCAGAGAGTCCATCAGCTTCATGAACTGAAAGTGATTGCTGATCAAAGAAATCAGACACTCTCACAATTGGCCATCGCATGGGTCCTAAGAGATTCAAAGGTGACCTCGGCACTTATGGGAGCCAGCAGTCCTGAACAGATTCTTCAGAATGTTCAAGCAATCGACAATTTGGACTTTGCAGAAGAAGAATTGACTCAAATAGACAAAATCTTGGGAGCAGTCTAATTAAGCGTATAATCCTTGTGATGCTTGCAATGCTGTTCATTTTGAGCGGTTGTTCAGCAGATGAGGTTCCCACTGCCAATACTGTAAAAACCTTGAATGAGTTGACACTGGAAGAAAAAATCGGTCAAATGATTCAAGTGGAACGGTCCGCATTGTCGCTAACTAAAATTGAAACACTGGGCATCGGTTCTGTATTAAGCGGCGGAGGAAGCATCCCTGGCAACGGCTCGATTAGTGCCTGGAATGAAATGATGACTGAATATGCGGAAGCCTCCGCCGGTTCATCCAGTGGCATATCGGTCATTTACGGCATTGATGCTGTTCATGGCAACAACAATGTGATCACAGCAACCATTTTTCCACACAATATCGGTCTCGGTGCGGCAAACGATCCTGAACTCCTTCGCAAAATAGGGCAGGCTACCGCTGAAGAAATGAAAGTCATGGGTGCCCACATGAATTTTGCACCAGCCGTGTCAGTAATCAGAGACAAAAGATGGGGCAGAACCTATGAAGGTTATAGTGAAGATCCCGAGATTGTATCAAGACTCGGTTCTGCATATATTGAAGGACTCAAAGGTGTGGGAATTATTACCACTGCCAAGCATTTTATCGGAGACGGTTATGTTGAGTACGGTACTGGAGAAGGCGCCAATCTAATCGATCGAGGCAATGTGGTCATGCCGCTGGAGGATATGATGGCTGTTTACGGCCCTGTTTATCAGTCGGCAATAGATGCCGGTGTGGATGCAATCATGGTGTCATTCAGCAGTGTTGCAGGCGAAAAGATGCATGGCAATGAGCATCTTTTGACAACGGTGCTTAGAGATGAAATGAACTTTGATGGTGTTGTGATCTCGGATTGGGAAGGCATTCATGCACTCCCTGGTTTGCTCGAGGATCAAGTCGTCAAAGCCGTCAATGCGGGCATTGACCTGCTCATGCAACCCTACAATGGTGAAGAAACCTATAATGCTCTACTCAAAGCCGCGCGCGGTGGAAGAATCTCGGAAGAGAGAATTGACGGAGCTGTGTCAAGAATTCTCAAAATGAAAGAAAAAGCCGGTCTATTGGATGCTGAATCTGAAGCATCAGAGTATAAGATGGGCTCAGAGTTTGCTGTGACTGTTGCAAGAGAAGCAGTGGCCAAATCACAGGTACTGCTCAAGAATGAAGGTGTTTTGCCACTAAAGGAAGATCAACGAGTATATGTCATGGGACCCGATTCTGACAATATTGGCATACAATGTGGTGGATGGACTGTCGAGTGGCAGGGCACCATGACGGAGGAATTCTCATGGGGAGACAGCATTTTAGATGCTTTCGAGCAGACGAGTGATTTTGTAGTCGACTGTCCTGATGAGGCCGACGTGATCGTTCTCGTGATCGGTGAAAAGCCTTATGCCGAAATGTTTGGTGACACGGATGATGCTTCTTTAAGTGGCCCAATGTCACTTAATGGAAATTTGAAGGCTGCAGAACTGGCAAAGACCTATGGAAAACCTGTGGTGACGCTGATTGTGGCGGGTAGACCTTTAGAAATCGAAGAGCATTTGAACAATTGGGATGCACTGGTCATGAGCTTTTTACCTGGTACCGAAGCACTGGGCATCACCGATGTACTGTACGGAAAAGTGCCGTTCACAGGTAAACTGCCGATTACATGGCCAAAGGAAACCAGTAGCTACGATATCACTTTCATGGATTCAGACTGTATGGATGAAGTCTTGTTTCCATTGGGATATGGATTGGAATAACAAAAGGGGACAGGTCCAAATTGGTACCTAGCAAAGCTAGGTACCAATTTGGACCTGTCCCCTTTTATTTCAAATTTAAATGATACGAAATTAACAATGGACTTTTCTTTTCGATTTTCCTATGTTATCATGGTATCATAATTGAATATTAAGTTATCGGTCCTTTTGTTCACACAAAAGGTTAAAAGGGAATGAGGTTTAATGCCTCAGCAGCCCCCGCTACTGTAAGGATGTACGAAATCTCAAAATGCCACTGTTCAATGGGAAGGCGAGAAAGTAGAATGATATCCAAGCCAGGAGACCTGCCGTAACTCGAGAAACAAAAGGACTTCGGTGGGAGGTTCAATTGAATATGCATGATTCATGTATAGCCAAAACACAACCATCGGGTTGTGTTTTTTTTATTTTAATTTTGTGAGGTGGAGTATGAAACGAGAAGCTATTTTAATAATCGCTCATGGGAGCAAGGTCAAGGAAACTGACGAAATAATGGAAAAGTATATGAGTGCTCTTAGAAACAAGGATTCTGAAGCACGATATGAAAAGTGTTATCTTCAATTGATGGAACCTTCACTCGATAGTGCGATTGAACAGTTGGTAGCTGAAGGAATAAACAAAATTATTGCATTTCCTTTCTTTTTGTTCAATGGCAATCACATAAGAGAAGATATTCCAATGGAAATCAATAAAGTATTGGAAAGACATCCAAACCTTGAAATTCAATTTCTTGATAATATCGGATTTGATGATCAGTTGGTTGAAGTGATTTTAGAAAGGTTAGGGCGCTTATGATTTACAACAAGAATCCGATGGGAATAGAAATCAAGAGTTTTGAAATTATCGAAGAGATCATATCTGAAAACGGATGGTCATTTGCGACTGAGGATACAGTTGAAAAAGCGATATTCAAAAGAGTGATTCACACTTCGGCGGATTTTGATTATCTTCAAAATTTGAAAATCAAACCAGGGTTTATAGATAAATTTCAAAAGGCTTGTACTCGTGAAGTGACAATCTACACGGATACAAACATGGTCTTATCTGGAATCAACAAAGCTTCATTTTCAAAATGTCCATGGCAAATAAAATGTTTTGTCTCAGATTCAAGATCTATAGAATTGGCAGAATCTTTACAAATCACAAGATCCATGGCGGCGATCAGACTTGCTATAGAGGAACCAGGTGAGAAAATCTTTGTCTTTGGTAACGCACCCACCGCAATATTTCAATTGCTGGAAAGCAAAGAACAGTTAGGGGATAATCTGATTGGCGTTGTTGGAGTACCTGTAGGTTTTGTTGGTGCAGTGGAATCCAAGCAGGCACTGTATGAAAGTGAAATATCTTGTATTACAGCGTTGGGTAGAAAAGGTGGTAGCAATATAGCTGCAGCTATTATCAATGCGCTGCTTTATGAAACAGTGGGCAGGAGTTGATATGATCAAGAAAAGTATACTATCGGATAATGGAGATTTGCTGCGCACTGGCTATACAACTGGAAGTTGTGCAACTGCTGCTGCGGCAGCAGCGATTAGGATTCTCATGGAGAGGTCCGATGCACACGATCTTGAAGAACAGTCCATTGTTCTTCCTAACGGCTTCAACATGATTATTCCTGTTGACCAAGTTCGTAGGAATCCTGATGATAGTGTGACTGCTGTTGTCACAAAGGACTCCGGAGATGATCAAGATGTAACACATGGATTGGAGATTCATGCAACAGTTCGCATGACCCAAAAACCTGGATCAATAGAGATTATAGGTGGAGAAGGTGTTGGAACAGTAACGCGAGAAGGACTTCAAACGCCTGTGGGGTCCTGGGCAATCAATCCGACACCACTTATGATGATTCGCGACAATGTCAGTCACCTAATTTCAGAGAATGAAGGTGTGGAAATAAAAATTGTGGTTCCAAGAGGACGTGAAATCGCAAAGAAGACTTTCAATGGAAGACTGGGAATCCTGGGTGGGATATCAATCATTGGAACATCAGGTATTGTCAGACCAATGAGTGAAGATGCATTTAAAGATTCCATTTATTTGGAACTCAAGCAAAAATACGCTTTGGGCGTTCGACAGTTGTACTTGGTTCCAGGAATGCATGGTGAGAAATTCGCACAGTCACAATTTGGTGCTGACGTCAACACTGTTGTACATATGAGCAATTTTGTAGGATTTTCAATTCGTGCAGCAGAAAAAATCGGATTTGAAAAGTTGATGATTGTTGGTCATATTGGAAAGTTGATCAAACTAGCAGGTGGTATTTTCAATACACACAGCAAAGTTGCAGATGGAAAAGCGCATATTGTTGCGGCGCATTTGGCCTTGATGAAAGCGCCATATGAGCTGATTGAAGCTGTATATCATGCCAATACAACGGATGAAATGTCGGATATTTTATATGAAACATCATATAAGGGTGTTTTTAAGGCTCTAGCATCTGAAGCCAAGAAGAAGTGTATAAGTCATGTGGATTTTATGCAAGATATTGAAATCGTTTTATACGATATGAAAGGAAGACTTTTAGCAATGACTGACGGAGAGACTGAGGAGGAAAACCAATGATTCGTGTACTCGGTATTGGACCCGGAAGTCCAGAACTTCTTACTCTAGAAGCTATCGACATCATACTTCAGGCTAAGCATTTGATTGGCACTCGTAGACAATTGACAATTGTAGAAGAAGCGTTGGCGATTCGGGGGAGTGGCTTTGAACTGCTGGAGTGGCATCCTTATGACGGAACTCTCGGAGTATTGGCGGATTTGATTCAAGTCTTGATTGATCAACATGAAATTCCAACTGTTATAGCATCAGGGGACCCCAACTTTTATGGTGTGGGCGATTGGATCAAACGGCATTTCCCAGGTGAAAGGATTGAAGTTACACTGGGATTGAGCAGTGCGCAATATATGTTCAATCTTATCAATAGGCCGATGCAGGATGTTTTTATGACCAGTGTACATGGTCGAGAACCCGACTTCAAGCTTTGGTCGGGAATGAAACGGCTTTGTGTTCTGACAGACAATAAATGGACACCGATTACTATAGCTGAGGCAATCATTAAAAATGGGGATAATCCAACCTTGTATATTGGGGAACGATTGTCTTATCCTGATGAGATCATGACTGTTTGTAAGGCGGATAGTGTGCCATTTAAAGAATATGCAATGAATGTGGTGGTGATAGAGTATGAAAGATGATGCCTTTATTCGCGGTGAGAATCCGATGACCAAAATGGAAATACGAAACACCATTGTCAGTTATATGGCTCTGGAAGATGGACAAAATGTTCTGGAAATCGGTGCAGGGACTGGTTCGGTAAGTGTCCAAATGAAAAAGCTATATCCCCTAATTCATTTGTCAGCGATTGAAAAAACAATATCTGGCTGCAATTTGATCCAAGCCAATGCTGAAAAACACGGCGTTGAGATTGATGTGATTCATGGTGAAGCGCCCACAAATTTATTAAATCATGAAGTCAAATTTGACCGAATTTATATTGGTGGTAGCGGCAAACGTTTTGTTGAACTGATGAACTGGCTTGAATCCAAACATATGAAAGACGGAACGATTTTGGTGTTTTCAGTAATCACAATAGAAACTATCACAGAAATATTTGAATACATTACGACTCCTGAACATTGTTATAGCGACATAGAAGCGAGTCAGTTGAACGTCAGTAGACTGGATAAGCTTGGAGGATACCATTACTTTAAACCTCTGAATCCCTGTACTGTCATAAAATGCAAATTTGGAGGTGCAAATGTCTAAATTCATTGGAATCGGTGTAGGTCCAGGCGACCCGGAACTGATTACAGTCAAAGCGATTAAAGCGTTGGAAGCGCTTGATATATTGGTTGTCCCAACTGGGAAAAAAAATGGTGTCAGTGAGGCGCTAGCAATCGCTGAAAGCTATGTGCCCCTAAAAATAAAAATTATTAAACGTGATTTCCCCATGACAAATGATGCAGTGTTTATGTCGGAGTCTATCAATACAATTGCAGATGAAATATCTTCTTTGGTTTTAGAGGGGTCCAATGTCGGTTTCTTGACTTTAGGAGATCCTATGCTTTATAGCACTTATGGGTATTTGCTCAAACGATTGATTGATCAAATACCGATTTCAACAATAGCTGGGATCACATCTTATACTGCAATAGCATCTGGTGAAAATAGGATACTTACGGAGGGCGACACTCCGCTTGTCATTTACCCTTGCGTTGGTGATTTGAAGCAGCTGGAGACACATCTCATCAGTCGTGACTCACTGGTGCTTATGAAGGTCTATAAGTCATTTGAAAGGGTAAAACAATTGATTATAAAACATGGTTTGTCAACTAAGGCATTGATAGTTTCAAATTATGGGAAACCGAATGCAGTCGTTTTTTCAGATATTGAACAAGTCGATCAAGAGGATTTGAGTTATTTCACAACAATTCTCATCCATAAAGGAGCGTAAAAATGAAGGTGATATTTGTAGGAGCAGGCCCAGGAGATCCTGAATTATTGACAATCAAGGGGCATAAGGCACTAAGTAGAGCGGATGTGGTAATTTATGCAGGTTCTTTGGTCAATCCGGTTCTGTTGGATGCCTGTAAAGAGGCGTGTCAAATTTATGACAGCGCTTCGATGAATCTGGAAGAAATTATAGAAGTCTGCCACAAAAGTATAATTGAGCATAAAACTGTCGTCAGGTTGCACACGGGTGACTTTTCAATATTTGGGTCGTTGAGAGAACAAATTGAAAAATTGAATGATTTGGGAATCGAATTTGAATTGATTCCAGGAGTAAGCAGTTTCTTAGGGGCTGCTTCATCACTTAAAATTGAATACACTGTGCCAGAAATTTCCCAAAGTCTGATTATAACACGAATGGAAGGAAGAACCCCGGTTCCTTCCAAAGAGAGCATAACTTCATTTGCGAAACATCAGACATCAATGGCCATCTTTTTATCTTCAGGTATGGTGAAAGAGGTTGTTGAAGCGCTCCATGAAGGAGGCTATGCACTTGATACACCTGCGGCTATGGTTTATAAAGCCACTTGGCCAGAGGAAAAAATTCTTAGGGGAACACTCACAAATATTGCTGAGTTGGCTGAAGAAGCGGGTATCAGCAAAACAGCTCTTATTATTGTAGGGAATTGCCTGGGGATGGATTTCAATAATTCCAAGTTGTATGATAAGGATTTTAAGCATGAATTCAGAAATTAAAGGCAAGAAATGGCATGTTGTGAGTTTTACGCATTCAGGAAAGGCGATCGCAGACTGTCTCAAACAAGAACTAAATATTCATCAAGAGTACGATAAATATAAACATGTGAGTCTTGGGAGATTCGTTGAAGATGTGTTTGAATTGAATGGTTCAACACGCTTTGAAGGATTGCTTTTTATTGGAGCGGCAGGAATCGCCGTCAGATCGATTGCACCATTCATCAAAGATAAAGTCAGCGATCCTCCTGTGATTGTCATTGATGACCAAGGATTCTATATCATAAGTCTTTTGTCCGGACATCTCGGTGGCGCAAACCTATCCGCGAAGTGGATGTCTTTACTTTTGAAGCCTCACGGATATCATGCTGAACCGGTAATTACCACTGCGACCGATATTCGTGGTCTTTTGGGCATTGAAGAAATTTTAAAACGATACAACGTGCCTATAGAGCCTAATCGTGAAAGTATAAAAAAAATCAACATGCACATCGCCAATGGCGGGCAACTAAGGATAGAATTTGATCCTCTTTTGACAAGTGAAGGAACGATTGAATTTGAAGCGAACCATGGAGATGGTGGAATGGCATGTGTTGGTATTGCGCTGAGAAAGCCTGAGACTTGGATCGGTAATCGAAGAATGGATCATGTATTTTACAGCAAAACTTTGGTTGTGGGTACGGGGTGTAAAAAAGGACTCGATTTCCAGAATTATAAAACTGAATTACTTGAAGCCCTTGATGAAAGCGGATTTTCTATAGAGTCTGTTGGGATTATAAGTTCGATTTCAATTAAGTCGGAGGAACCGTGCTTGATTGAGACAAGCGAATGGCTTCAAGCGCGTTTTATATGTCATGATGTCAATATATTAAAAGCTTATGAAGCACAATTTGAAGGATCCGATTTTGTTAAAAAACAGGTCGGTGTATCTGCTGTCGCTGGACCAAGTGCCATGGTCATCTCTGAGGATCATCTGGCACAGACTGTTTACAAAAAGACAGGTTGCACATTTGCATTCGGGAGGATGAAGAAATGATTTATGTTGTGGGTATTGGACCTGGAAATGCTGAACACATGACACTTCGGGCAAAAAAAATAATTAAAGAGGTCGATGTTGTTGTTGGATATAAGGTATACATCAAATTGATAGAGTCATTACTGACCACTCAAATCGTGGAAAGTAATGGCATGCGCGGTGAAGTTGAAAGATGCAAAAAAGCCATAGAATATTCTAGAAATGATAAAACAGTCGCTGTGATCAGTAGTGGTGATGCAGGTGTCTATGGCATGGCGGGGCTAGTCCTGGAATTGAGTGACGGTCAAGATCATGTGGAAGTAGTGCCTGGTGTGACCGCATCCAGTGCCGGCGCGGCAATACTTGGAGCGCCACTCATGCATGATTACTGCCATATAAGCTTGAGTGATTTGATGACACCTATCGATAAAATTATGAACCGAGTCAAAGCCGCTGCGACATCAGACTTTGTCATATGTTTTTACAATCCCAAAAGCCATGGGAGACCAGATTATATCAAACAAGCGATCAATATGATTTCAGAGATTCAAGGGAATGACATTTTAGTCGGACTCGCTAAAGACGCAGGTCGAGATGAAGAAAAGACGCATATTTATAAGATTGATGAAGTGGATTATGACTTGATTGATATGACTACAATTGTTATTGTCGGAAACAAAGGAACGAGAATGATCGGAAATCTCATGGTCACACCCAGGGGTTATGAGCTATGATTCTGATTCTTGGCGGGACACATGAAGGGAAAAAAATAAGTGCATTAATGAACGAAATGGGTTTGACGCATCAGCTTTCTGTTGCGACGGATCTTGGCAAAAAGACGTATGAGGATGTGAATACTCAGTGTATTGTAAAACAATTCACTGAAGCGTCATTATACAGTCATATAAGAGCTGAACAAATAGATTGTGTTATAGATGCGACTCATCCGCATGCACTTGAAATTAAAAAAGTAGCTAAATTTGCCTGTAAAAAAGCGGCAATAAAATATATACGATATGAAAGACCTGCAATCGTCACTGAGACATCAATGATTCAAAACTTAAATTCATATAAGACTATGGAAGATATCATAAGTACTTTAAGGGATCAACAAAAGCCTGACGACAAGTATTTGATCACTGGAACTAAACATATCAAAGCTTTTTATGAGGTGTTTCCCAAGGAAAAATGTTTTTTTAGAATCATGCCGAGCGTGTATTCATTAAAGATCTGTGAAGAACTTGATGTACCTTTAAGGAATATCATCGCTATAAAGGCCCCGTTTCCACTTCAATTGAATTTAACTTTGTTTGCCACTTATCAGATAACGCATTTCATTTTTAAGAACAGCGGTGAAGGAAGTGCCTACGAATCCAATTTGGAAGCGATTGAAAATTCAGAGGTTCAAGGACTTGTCCTGTCATTGGACTCACCTCTTGAAGCAGATTCTGTAGCGGATATTGAAATGCTTCGAAGGGTATTAAACACAACAATGGAAAATGGGGGGGAATATGCTTAATACAATACTTGGGTATGGACAATTGACGTATGCCATGCACATTGGCGAAGGTTTTCTGCCTCAAACTTGGGCATTATTTTGGACGCTGGTCTTTACCCCTTTTTTAATCTGGAGTATTTTTGAATTAAACCGACAATTTCGTGAGGATGCCTCGACTAAACTGGTCTTTGCTTTGATGGCGGCTTTTGCCTTTACCTTATCAGCCCTGAAAATTCCTTCAATCATTGGAAGCAGTTCACATCCGACGGGAATGGGTCTTGGTGCGATTCTTCTTGGACCACTGCCTATGGTTGCCATAGGTACTATTGTGCTTATTTTACAAGCGCTCCTTATAGCGCATGGAGGCATTACAACTTTGGGAGCAAATGCTTTTTCAATGGCGGTAGTAGGACCGTTTGTTGCATTCGGAATCTATAAAATCATGAGAAAAATGAATATCAACACAAAAGTGAGTGTGTTTGCTGCAGCGATGATTGGAAGCTTAAGCACCTATTTCGTAACGAGCATACAGCTGGGTAGTGCCTTTGCAAACGGTAATTTCCTTTATGCGACTGCGAAATTTTTGGGTGTCTTTATGTTTACCCAATTGCCGATTTCAATAGCGGAAGGGTTGCTGACCGTTGTGGTTTACAACCTATTGAGTCAGGACAATCGATTTCCAAGGCTTGCAGGAGGACAAAAATGAAAAAACAAAATATAGTCCTGCTGATCATATTTGCGTTGCTTATAATCGTACCTCTGGTTCTCAACCCATCAGCCGAGTACAGTGGCTCTGATAGTAATGCTGAGAGCATGGTATCTGAAATCAATCCAAACTATGAACCGTGGTTCGAACCTCTGTGGGAGCCTCCGAGTGGAGAGATTGAGAGTTTGTTGTTTACTCTTTTTGCTGTATTCGGCGCTTTGATCATAGGGTATCACCTCGGAACACTTAAGGAGAAAAAATCGTGATTCATGTCGATGCCATAGCATACCAAAGTAAATACAATCATGTCTTTACAGGCACTCGGATCACCATGACATTAATTGTTTTGGTAGTCAGTATCCTTGTGGATTTTTGGGCTTTATATTTTGTCAATTTGGCAGTCGCATTTGCAATGATTTTTAGTCTAACGAGAATCAGGGTCATCACATTGGTAAAGTTGATGATGGTACCAGTTGTTTTTACAGGGATCACTGCTCTGATGATTGCTTTCGACATCACTCAGAGTGTGGTGTCATCAGAACGAATGCTTTTTGCTTTAGGTGTATTTTTGAGATCAGTCTCATCATTTGCGCTTATGTTCAGTCTTTCGCTGACGATTCCGATGAATAGAATCATCGATTGGATGGTTATGTTGCGTATGCCAAGTGCTTTTGTACAGTTGTTTGGACTCAGCTACAGAATGCTTTTTGTCATCATTGAAGAGTCGGTTGACATGATTCTTTCACAGCAGCTCAGATATGGTTTCATTAAACCGAAAACTGCTTTTCTAAGTGTTGTGCAGATGTCGTCCATGTTGTTTATGCGTGTTTTGTGTAGGATGGATGAGATGGAATCTGCAATGAGGATAAGATTTTATCACGATATCAGGAGTTGAATATGATTAAATGCAATCAGCTGACATTTAAATATGAATATAGTAATCAAGGCATTGAAAACATTGATTTTTCCGCAGAGAAAGGCCTTATTGTCGGCGTTATAGGTGAAAATGGCGCAGGAAAGTCGACATTGTTCAAATGCCTTTTGGGGTTACATAAACCTCAACGGGGAGAAGTGAGACTAAATGGGGAGAAAATAGATTACAGCAAAAGTGGTTTGATCAGTCACAGGCAGAAGGTCAATATGGTCCTGCAAGATCCGGAACGTCAACTCTTTCATACGTCGATTCATGATGATGTTTCAATGGGGCCGAAAAACTTGGGACTACCTAAAGCAGTCGTGAATGAGCGCACTGAAAGATGCATAAATGTGGTGGGAGCGGATGAGTTTGAAACAACGCCTATTCAATATTTGAGTTTTGGTCAAAAAAAGCGAGTTGCGATAGCTGGCATTCTTGCCCTGGAGTGTGAAACAATACTACTGGATGAACCCGAGACGGGACTCGATCCCAAAATGAAAAAAGACATGGTTTACTTGATAAGGAAGCTGGCTATGGAAGGTCGAAGTGTAGTTGTCTCAAGTCACAATATGGATTTGATTTATGAACTATGTGATCTCATTTATGTCATGCATCAAGGACGAATCATAGCAAATGGGAAGACACATGACATCATGTCACAACAAGATGTCATGCGGCAAGCATCATTGGAGAGACCATTATTGATCAGAGTCTCAGAAAAGTTCGGTATAGATACGAAATTGCTTTGGGAGGGCTTATGAAAATCGGGGTTTTGGGAGTAAATCATGACACCGCATCGGTGGAACAACGTGAGCTTTTGTCACATCAAAATACCTTAGATCAAATCAAAGATGATTTGAGGTTTTGGGACGGGATAGAAGAATTCGCTATTATTGCAACTTGTGGCAGATTCGAAATCTATTTTGTCAGTGCCATGAGCGATTACTTAAAAGTAAGTCATGATTTAATGGTCTATATTGGTAAGCGCGTCAACCATCAACTGGATATAATTTATCATAAAACACAAACCGATGCGGTCAATCATTTGTTTAAAGTGGCTTGTGGGCTCAATTCCGCGGTTCTTGGTGAAGATCAGATTTTGGGACAGGTCAAGAATTCGATTGCAGCTGCCACAGAAGAAGGTTTTGCAGGAAAATTGTTGAACAAATTGTTCAGAGAATCCATTTCATTTTCAAAAATGGTGAGAACTTCATTGAAATTTTCAGAAAACCCACTTTCTTTGAGCTATATAGCAACTAAAAAAGCCCATGAAGCTGGGTATTTGACAGCAGATCATAAAGTGGCGATGATTGGACTAGGAAAAATGGGGGGATTGGCGATAAAACATTTGCTTGAGTCACCTGTTCAACAAATAGTCGTATCTATACGATCACCAGAGAAGCTTTCTGAAGAAATCTTAAATCACCCGAAAGTGAGGATAGAGACCTTTGAAGCAAGGTACCATTGCATCATGGATAGTGATCTTGTAATCAGTTCAACAGCGGCCCCACACACAGTGATCAGAAGAAACGATCTTATAGGGTATAAAAAAGGCGCACTATGGATCGACCTTGCTATGCCCAGAGATATAGAAAGTTGCTTATCTGAAATTGAAGATCTGACCATATGGCACGTCGATCACTTGAAAGATATCTCTGAATCCAATTATAAAAAAAGAGAGTCTCTTGGAAAAACAATAGAAGACATGATGGTGGAGCGTGTCGATCAGTATATTACTTGGGTTGAATCAATTGGAGTCGACGATGTCATAAGGGAATGGCAAACGACCATTCATAAACTGACACAAGAAACAATGCTTACAATAAAAAGAAAGAATCTCGCATCCGATGAACGAAATCTGCTTCGAATTGAACGGCTTATCGAATCATCACTTAAAAAGATGGTGAAACCACCGATTGAACAACTGAAAAATATATATGATCAAGATAAGCGTACAGCGTATATAAAAATGCTCAAGGAGTTGTATCGATATGAGTGAAAAGGCAAACGCGATCAAACCAATTGCACTGAACACCAATAAATTGAAAGTGTTGATTGTAGGAAAAGGCTTGATCGGCACAAGAAAAAAAGTCAACTATGAAAGTTTTCTCGCGAAGGTTACAACAGTTGACCCGGATATTGAACGCGGTGCGGATTATGTGATGTGTTTTTCTGATTTTTATGAGAGGCACAAGGAAATTTTCATGGAACATCATCTCGTAATCATTTCGACAAATCTTAGTTCAGAAAACCAACAAGTTGCTGAAATATGTGAGCAGTGTCATAAACTTTATAATCGTACCGATGATGGAAGTGAAGGTCTTTTTTCGGATATGTGCTCGATCACTAGCGATGATTATGTTGTGGCAGCATCAGGAAAAAACCGCTCACCTTACGTGGCACGGCATATCATCAGCAAGCTAAAACCAGTGCTCAATGAAATGGAAATGGATATAAAAAAAATTTCAATTCATTCAAATGAGGCAAAAAAAATGCATATGCCTTATGAAACGCTTATTGAAAGTTTGAGAAAGGAATAAAATATGCGTCAGATCATCGTGGGTACAAGAGGAAGTCGTTTGGCGGTCACTCAAACCGAATGGGTCATCAGCAGGCTTCAGGAAAAATGGAAGGATCACGAGTTTGTTTTGAAAGTGATCATTACTAAAGGCGATCAGATTCAAACGACACCACTGGATAAAATTGGTGATAAAGGTTTATTTACACGTGCAATTGAAGATCAATTAAAAACAGGTGATATTGACTTTGCAGTCCATAGTCTTAAGGATTTGCCAAGTCATTTTGAGCCGGAGTTATCTCTCGCTTCCGTACCAGTACGTGAAGATGCAAGAGATGTTTTAGTTCTCAGGGAAGGATTTGCTACATTGGATGATCTGCCGGCTGGGGCGAGAATTGGTACCGGCAGCAAACGTCGGCTGTATCAGCTTATGCGAATTAGACCAGATCTTGTGCCAGTTCCAATTAGAGGCAATGTGGAAACTCGAATCAACAAAATCACAAAAGAATCGCTTGATGGTGTAATCCTTGCTGCTGCAGGTATGCACAGGTTGGGAATCAAAGAAAAAATCACACAATATCTGGATGCCGATTTAATAGTTCCCGCACCTGCACAAGGTGCACTCGGGCTTCAATACAGAACGAACGACAATCATGTCAAGATGTTATTGAACTCAATTTGTGACGAAGTATCAGATGTTTGTGTTCGTGCTGAAAGGGCATTTTTGGAAGCTATAGAAGGCAGTTGTCACATACCTATTGGTGCATATGCGACCTTGAATGGACGTCAATTGAAACTTGTGACCGTTTTTGGAGATGCGGAGGGCCTTGAATTGTATAAAACTGAATTTGTGGATGATCGGGATCATGCTGAGGAATTAGGAAAGAAAGCCGCGGAAGATACACTGAGGAAAATGTTTTCGGATGTGATGGTTTCATTGGTTGGTGCAGGTCCTGGTGATGAAGGTCTGATCACCATCAAAGCTGTCGATAGGCTCAAGTCATGTGATGCGGTTGTATATGATAGACTGGCTGCACCAGCATTTCTCAAATATGTGCCTGAGCATGCAGTGAAAATTTACGTTGGTAAAGCGGCATCCGACCATGCCATGACCCAGGAAGAGATCAATAGAACACTTGAAAAATTGGCAAAATCATATAAAAGGATCGTTCGATTAAAAGGCGGGGACCCATTTGTATTTGGACGCGGTGGCGAGGAAGCCATCCACTTGAATTCAAAAGGTATTCCATTTGAAGTGATTCCAGGGATCACCTCTCCAATATCCGGATTGGCATATGCCGGCATCCCAATAACACATAGGGACGTCGCTGCGTCATTTCATGTTTTTACAGGTCATTTCAATTCAGAAGAAAAGAGACTTGATTTTGATACAATCTCCAAACTGGAGGGCACTTTGGTTTTCCTCATGAGCATAAGTCAATTCAAGAACATATGCAGCGAATTAATTGGCAAAGGTAAAAACCCCAAGACTCCTATAGCTGTTGTCTCAAGTGCCACACTTGGAAACCAGATGGTTTATGAAACGACCTTGGATGACGCGGACAGCATCTCTGGCGTGGCTTCACCTGCTTTCTTGGCAGTGGGCGATGTGATCAGTCTGAGAAAAGATTTGAATTGGTTTGAGAAAAGGCCTCTTTTTGGCAAGAAAATTTTAGTGACTCGAGCCAGTGCTCTGGCGAGTTCATTTTCAGAAAAATTACGTCACCTCGGTGCGACGGTAATTGAGAGCCCGTCAATAGAACTCTATGAGGTCGATCAAGGACCACTATTGAACCAGTTCGATCAATTGAAAAGTTTTACACATCTTTGGTTTACGAGTGCGAGTGGTGTAAAGTTGTTTTTTAAGGCCTTACAGGAACAAGGCATGGATTCCCGTCAACTTTCACATTTGAAAGTTCTCGCAATAGGAACCTCTACTGCGAGTAGTTTGATTCAGTATGGCATTAAAGCCGATTACATTCCTGATCAATTTACTCAAGAAGGGATCGTCAAATTGATGAAACCATTGATCAGCAAGAAAGATAAAATACTGCTTCCGGGAGCAGAAGACATAAGAACTTTATTATCGGATACTTTTGCTTCAATTTGTGACTTTGTTCACATCCCAGTCTATCGAACTTGTCCATCAACCGCTACGGAAATCACAGCAGAAACATTGAGCCAAGTGGACTATATCACATTTACAAGTGGCTCGTCCGTCAAGTATTTTCATGAGTATTTATTGAGTCATGAATTTAAAATTGAGGATGACACAATACTGGTATCCATTGGGCCTATAACCACCGATGTTTTGATGGAAATAGGATATAAGACTGTTGTAACATCGAGGAGGCATACTATAGATGGTATGATAGAGACAATCATAAGTGAGGAGAATAAAAATGGATCAATCGTACACCTGTGATGTAACACATCGTTTTAGACGTCTCAGAGAAAATGACAATTTGAGAAATATGGTGAGAGAAAATCATTTGTCGATCAATGATTTAATCACCCCAATCTTCGTTGTTGAAGGTCAAAACATCAAATCGTCAACTGAGGCGATGCCAGAAGTTTATAGGTATTCACTTGACAGACTGCACGAAGAACTGGATGAGTTATTGCAATTAGGATTGCATCAAGTTTTGTTGTTTGGCATTCCAGAACATAAAGACTCTGTCGGTTCTGGTGCGTATGATGAAAACGGTATTGTACAAAAGGCAATACGTTATGTTAAATCCTACTCGCCCAAGTTTTATGTCATTACAGATGTATGCCTGTGTCAATACACGGATCATGGACATTGTGGCATTCTGACCGATTCAGGTTGTGTTGACAATGATCCTACTCTGACACTTTTGGCTAAAATTGCATTGAGCCATGTCGAGTCAGGTGCAGATATGGTTGCGCCTTCAGACATGATGGACGGGCGTATCGGTGCTATTCGACACTACCTGGATAGTAAAGGTTATACTTACGTCCCAATCATGTCCTATGCGATTAAGTATCACTCAAACTATTATGGCCCATTTAGAGTTATTGCCGATTCAAGTCCTAAACAAGGTTCTAGAAGCAGTTACCAAATGGATTTCCATAACAGTAAAGATGTTGCAGATGTCGCTAAGGCGAGCATCGATCAAGGTGCTGATTTAATAATGGTCAAGCCAGCCATGATGTACTTGGATGTTTTGTATGAGTTAAATGAGTCCATCAATAAACCTCTTGTAGTTTTTAATGTCAGTGGGGAGTACGCACTCCTCTATCAAGGAATCAAGTCTGGCTTTGTCAATGAATCTATTGTTTATGAAACGATGATTGGATTCAAGCGGGCGGGGGCCAAATTGATTATTACCTATTTTTCAAAGTTAATTGCTGAGAAGTGGCTATAGCCACATGTTGAAGTTGGTAGTGAAAGGAAACATAATGATGAATCATGAGCAGTCAAAAACACTTTATGAACGTGCCAAACTTGTAATACCTGGAGGGGTAAACAGCCCAGTCAGAGCTTTTCGATCAGTGGGAATGGACCCGATAATGATTGAGTCCGCTTCTGAGTCGATTCTAACTGATGTCGATGGAAATGATTATATAGATTTTATAGGATCTTGGGGGCCAATGATCCTTGGACATACCCCTCCATTTATGAAAAATGACTTAAATCCGATACTTTCAAGAGGATTGAGTTATGGTGTGCCTACAGCACTTGAAGTCGAAATGGCAGAACGATTAGTGGCATCTTATGATGGAATGGATATGGTACGTATGGTGAACTCTGGAACTGAAGCGACTATGAGTGCTATTCGAGTCGCACGGGGTTTCACTTCAAGAAACAAAATTCTGAAGTTCGAAGGGTGTTATCATGGCCATTCGGATGCATTGCTTGTGAAATCGGGCTCAGGTACTTTGACCTATGGTGTTCCAACATCGCTAGGGGTTCCAGAATCTGTGGTCAAAGACACGCTTGTTTTGAGATTTAATGACTCAACTGCGTTGATCAAAGCGTTTGAGGAATACGGGAAAGAACTCGCGGCTGTGATAATAGAACCTGTCGCTGGCAATATGGGTGTGGTGCCAAGTGAACTATCATTTTTAAGGACTCTTAGAGAATTATGTGATAAATATGCTACGATTCTGATTTTTGATGAAGTGATCACCGGATTCAGATTGGCCTATGGCGGCGCATCTGAGATTTATGGAATCGTTCCGGATATGGTTTGCTTTGGTAAAATCATCGGAGGTGGTTTGCCGGTTGGTGCTTATGGCGGCAAACTTGAAATTATGTCTACGGTATCTCCTCTTGGCGGTGTGTATCAAGCGGGGACTTTATCAGGTAATCCACTTGCGATGTATTTTGGAATTCAAATGTTGGATTATTTAAAGGAAAATCCAATGGTATATCAAAATTTGGAAGATATGGCGAAGTATTTGGAATCGGAAATGGTGCCTTTTATTGAAAAACATCAACTTCCAGTATCGTTCAAGCGATATAAATCTATGCCTTGTCTTTTTTTCGCCGAAGGTGAAATCAACAACTATGACGATGTGAAGCTTTGCGATACAAATGCTTATGCTACATATTTCAGAGCAATGCTGGAACGGGGAATTCTACTTCCGCCTGCACAATTTGAAGGGTTATTTTTGTCGACAGCTCATACTAAGGCACAGTTGGATGCCTATTTGGAAGCGAGTAAAACCGTATTGATTGAGATGTATCGTTGATAATAAAAAAATAAAAAAACGTTGAAAGGGGTAAAAACATGAGCAAAGCAGTAGTGTATTATTCAAGATCGGGAAACTCGAAACAAGTCGCAGATATTTTAGCACAAGAACTAGGTGTTGAACCTATCAGGATTGTGTCCGATATGAACTGGAAAGGACTTTTCGGATATATGAAGGCAGGGTATTACAGTATGATGAAGAAAACTGTTCCCATCAGACTCGAAGGGCAACTCGCTAGCGATGATGAAATCATATTAGTAGCCCCACTTTGGGCTGGAGACGTTGCTGTGGAAGCACATGCATTCATTGAAAAATACAATGGATCAAACATTCACATGGTCGTGCTTTCAAAAGCAAGTGAAGTCAAGAATCAGGAAAGATTCAAAAGTGTTCATATGATCAAGGAGAGCAAAACGTATGACCATGACTATTTAAAGGCGATGGTGAACAGTATTTAAAGAATATGAGGATGGAGCATGTCAAAATTCGGATAACGAACTCATAAAAACCGCCGCTTGGTTACCGCCGTGTGGGTACCTGGTACCCACACGGCGGTAACCAAGAGTGATATTGGCAGAAGAATTATTTTTGGCTTCAAATTTGCATATAGTAGATTGAAGTTAATCAACTACAAATTTGAGGAGGATTTATTATGAGAGAAGTTGTAATTGTAAGTGCAGTAAGAACGGCGATTGGAAGTTATGGTGGCACACTTGCTGGGGTTTCTCCTAGTGATTTGGGTGCTATCGTCATCAAAGAAGCGCTTAATCGAGCTAAAATTGATGGCAGTGATGTCGATGAAGTTTATATGGGTTGTATTTTGCAAGCTGGTCATGGTCAAGGTGTGGCAAGACAGGCATCTATAAAAGCTGGGATTCCAGTAGAAGTGCCAGCGACAACCATCAACATGCTATGTGGATCAGGCCTTAGAACCGTATCGCTGGCTGCTCAAATCATCCAATCCGGTGACTGTGATACTATCGTAGTGGGTGGTACAGAGAATATGAGCATGGCGCCGTACTTACTTGAAAACGCACGCTTTGGTTACAGAATGGGTGATGGCAAAGTAAAGGATTCCATGGTATTTGACGCTTTGACGGATGCATTCAACAATTATCATATGGGTATGACAGCAGAGAATTTGGCGGACAAATACAGCATCACACGTGAAGAGCAGGATGCCTTTGCAACTGCTAGTCAAAATAAAGCTGAAAAAGCCATTGCTGAAGGAAAATTCAAGTCTGAGATCGTTCCAGTGGAGATCCCACAAAGAAAAGGCGATCCAATCATTTTTGATACGGATGAGTTTCCAAAAGCCGGTTTGACAGTGGAAAAACTTGGAAAACTCAGACCGGCCTTTAAAAAAGATGGTTCAGTTACTGCGGGAAATGCCTCAGGAATCAACGATGGCGCTGCGGCACTCGTTGTTATGTCGAGAGAAAAAGCAGACAAGCTTGGGCTCAAACCGCTTGCTACGATTGTATCTTATGCAAATGCTGGGGTAGATCCAGCCATCATGGGTATAGGACCTGTACCATCTTCTCAAAAAGCGCTTGAAAAGGCGGGATTAAAAATTGAAGATATGGACCTCATTGAGGCTAATGAAGCTTTTGCATCACAGTCACTCGCAGTGGGCAAAGAACTGAACTGGGATGCTTCAAAAGTAAACGTCAACGGTGGTGCAATCGCACTTGGTCACCCAGTTGGAGCCAGTGGAGCAAGAATCCTCGTGACATTACTACATGAAATGGGAAAGCAAGATGCGTCTTATGGACTTGCCACATTATGCATTGGTGGAGGTATGGGCACAGCACTTATTGTAAAGCGATAATCAGGAGGGTATACATTGAATAAGCGAACGTCACTTCAGCCCCAAGAACTTTTGGAACTTTATGAAAACATCTTTGACCATTCCTACAACTGGATGGTGGTTGTCGACGCAGATGGCAAAATCATCCTGATGAATGAACCTTATTGCAAATTTTTAGGGTTCACAACTGAAGAGGTCATTGGCATGCACGTTACAAATGTGATTGAAAATACGCGCATGCACATTGTTGTTAAAACAGGTGAACGTGAAATCGGTGACGTGCAACAGATCAAAGGAAATCAGATGATTGCTGACCGTGTCCCCATTTACAGGGATGGCAAAATAATCGGTGCTGTTGGATCCGTGATTTTCAAAGACATCGTGGAACTGGATTCTTACGTGAAACGTGTGACCACCATGGAAAAAGAGCTCGATTTTTATAAAAAGGAACTTAAAAAAGCACTTGGAAGCCGTTTTACGTTTGAAAATATCATTGGAAACAGCGGAGCCCTTGAAAAAGCTAAGGATATGGCACTCCAGGTATCTATGAGTAAATCCAGTATTCTGTTGCTTGGAGAAAGTGGGACAGGGAAAGAGCTTTTTGCCCATTCGATTCATAATGCCAGCCCGAGAAGCAATTATCCACTCATCAAAGTGAACTGTGCCAGCATACCAAGCGAACTACTCGAATCAGAGCTTTTTGGTTATGAGCCAGGCGCTTTTACCGGCGCGGGCAAAAATGGCAAGCCTGGCAAATTTGAGCTTGCTGACAACAGCACGATTTTTCTCGATGAGATTGGCGACTTACCACTTGCTATGCAAGCCAAGCTTCTAAGGGCACTTCAAGAGAAGGAAATAGAACGGGTTGGCGGGACAAAAAGCAAGAAGCTTGATGTTCGTATTATTGCCGCGACCAACAAAAATCTGGAACAAATGATCAAGGACAAATTATTCAGGGAAGACCTTTTTTATAGGCTAAATGTCATTCGCATCACTATCCCGTCACTTAGAGAGCGCCAATCGGATATCCCTATGCTGACAAAACACCTCATCAAAAAACTGTCCAAAGAGATGGATCGTTTTGTGACCGGAATTTCTGAGGAGGCGATGAAACTGCTGGTATCCTACGATTGGCCGGGCAATATCCGAGAACTCGAAAACGCTATTGAACGTGCAATCAATCTGGTAAACAAAGAGGCTGTGATTGATGTGGTACATTTGCCATTTTATATCCGTGAGCAGAATTCAGAACTCGCTGGAATGGCTACAGGTGAGGGGCTCAGAGATCTTGTGGCTCAGCTTGAGATCAAAGAGATCAAGAATGCACTAGAAATATCGGGCAAAAATAAACAACAGGCGGCAAAGTATCTTGGTATCAGCCGTACCAATCTTTATGAAAAGATGGCAAAATATGGGTTGTAGGGAAATCAAACACCATACTGAAATCAGACACTCGTATAAAATTCTTGTTAATCTTTAGACTAATGTGGTTTTTCAACTGATACTTGTTGAGTATTGTAACAATCTTTGTTAAATTTTCGAAATATTGTGTCTGATATCCGTACACTTTGGCGTTAGCTCATTATAAATGACCAACAACTGAACAGCTATTGAGGCAAAAAACAATTAGTGCAGTACTCAAACAATTGGAGTACTGCACTTTTTATGTGTTGTGCAAAAAGTTGGCAACGATTTTGCGTATAGATATTAGTACAAGCTTGTAACACATGATATTTCAAAATTATTGCAGGGAGGTTATTGGATGGCAGTGAAATTTTTGACCGCTGAAGAGGCAGTAAAACTGGTTACTTCATCAAGTACAATTGCCACAGGTGGCTTTGTAGGAAATGCAGTGCCGGAAGAATTAGAGATTGCCATTGAGAATCGGTTTCTTGAAACCGGCGAGCCGAAAGCACTGACTTTGGTTTATGCAGCCGGACAAGGCGATGGAAAGACCAGAGGTCTTAATCACTTCGGACATGAAGGATTACTGAAGCGTGTTATTGGTGGTCACTGGGGACTCGTTCCCAAAGTGCAAAAGTTGGCGCTGGAAAACAAAATAGAAGCATATAATTTTCCACAGGGCTGTATATCACATTTGTTTAGAGATATTGCGGCTAAGAAACCCGGAACAGTCACCAGAGTGGGACTGAAGACATTTGTGGATCCTAGAATCGAAGGAGGTAAACTCAACTCAGTCACGACTGAAGATTTGGTGGAACTTATCGACATTCTTGGTGAAGAGCATTTGATCTATAAATCATTTCCAATCGATTTCGCTTTTATCCGTGGAACATATGCAGATGAAAACGGTAATGTCACAATGGAAAAAGAAGCTGGATCACTTGAAGTTTTGTCCATCGCACAGGCGTGTAAAAACTCTGGCGGGAAGGTCATAGTGCAAGTTGAGAAAGTTGTGAAAGCGGGCACTCTGGATCCAAGACTTGTTAAAATCCCAGGAATATATGTGGATACCATTGTTGAAGTCGCGGATATGAAGAATCACATGCAAACCTTTGCTGAGGCTTATAACGCAAGTTATACAGGAACTATCAGAGTCCCAGTACATTCAGTAAAACCAATGGTTTTAGATGAAAGAAAAGTTATCGCAAGAAGAGCTGCCATGGAGCTGGTGCCCCATGCAATAGTTAATCTCGGTATAGGAATGCCGGAAGGCGTAGCAGTTGTGGCCAACGAAGAAGGTATTGGCGATGAGATGATTCTCACGGTAGAGCCTGGCCCGATAGGTGGAATTCCAGCAGGTGGTTTGAGCTTCGGTGCTGCGACCAATCCTCAAGCGATTATCGATCAGCCATATCAGTTTGACTTCTACGACGGTGGTGGACTGGATGTCGCATACCTCGGTCTTGCTCAGTGTGATTCAGTAGGGAATATCAACGTCAGTAAGTTCGGTCCTAAAATTGCAGGAGCCGGTGGTTTTATCAACATCACACAAAATGCAAAAAAAGTCATATTTTGTGGCACATTTACTGCCGGGGGACTCAAAGTTGAAGCTTCTGATGGTAAACTGATTATACATGAAGAAGGCAGATCGAAGAAGTTCATTCAAAATGTCGAGCAAATCACATTCAGTGGAGATTATGCCAATGAAGTGAATCAAACGGTTCTATACATTACAGAACGTGCTGTATTTGAACTTGGAAAAGAAGGTATCGTTTTGACAGAAGTGGCACCAGGTGTTGACATAGAGAAAGACATTCTAGCACAAATGGATTTTAGACCTACTATCAGCGATCACTTAAAAGAAATGAATCCACTTATCTTTAAAGAAGCGAAAATAGGTATTAAAATCTAATATTATTGGAGGATGAATTTATGTTGGGTATTATTTTAGGGTTGGCTTTACTGATGTTCCTCGCCTATAGAGGCATGTCGATTATCTGGATCGCACCTATTTGTGCGATGCTAGTAGCAATAACCGGGGGACTTGATTTATTGCCTGCGTATACAGACGCTTATATGTCTGGCTTTGTGGGATTTGCAAAAGCTTGGTTCCCGGTATTCATGCTTGGAGCGATTTTCGGTAAGATCATGGATGAATCCGGTGCTGCAAAATCTGTTGCACATGCGGTTATCAATATTATTGGCAAGAAATTTGCAATTATGGCGGTCGTGCTGGCTTGTGCAGTATTGACATACGGTGGCATCTCATTATTCGTAGTTGTATTTGCAATCTATCCACTTGCACTTGCATTGTTCAGAGAAGCAAATATCACTCGTAAATTGATTCCAGGTGCAATCGCACTCGGTTCATTTACATTCACAATGACCGCTATTCCAGGGTCACCACAGATTCAAAACCTTATTCCTATGCAATATTTCGGTACAGCACCTACAGCAGCACCAATTATGGGTATCGTTGGAGCAATCATCATGTTCGGTGGTGGTATGTTATGGCTCACATATCGTGAGAAGAAGTACAATGCTACAGGCGTTTTATATACTGAACTCGAAACAAAAGTTGAAGAAGTGGATTTAAGCACACTTCCAAATCCAATCATCTCTGCGCTTCCATTAATTGCAGTAATTACAGTACTTAACGTATTTGGATTCCATATCATCACATCACTTTTAATTGGTATCGTGCTTGCAATCGTACTCAACTACAAGCGTTTGCCAAAAATCGTTCAAACGATCAACGGTGGAGCATCTGGATCCGTACTTGCAATCATCAACACAAGTGCTGCAGTAGGATTTGGCGCTGTTGTAAGAGCGGTCCCTGGTTTTACTAACTTGACTGATATGGTACTCGGAATCAAAGGCAATCCACTTGTTTCTGAAGCCGTGGCAGTAAATATTCTCGCTGGTGCAACGGGTTCCGCATCAGGTGGTATGGGTATCGCACTTGAGGCACTTGGCGCTAAATATGTTGAACTTTCAGCATCTTCAGGCATCCCACTTGAGGCATTCCATAGAGTCGCTTCATTATCCAGTGGTGGACTCGATACACTCCCACACAACGGTGCTGTATTGACACTCCTTGCCGTGACCATGATGACACATAAGGATTCTTACAAAGATATATTCATGGTAGGAACACTTATTCCTATCGTATCAGTAATCGTTGCAATCATTCTTGCATCAGTTGGATTATACTAGCACCATCAATTTTACAGGAGGACAAAAAAATGAGATTAAAAGATAAAGTAGCTATAATAACAGGTGCCGCTAGAGGCATTGGAGAAGCGACTGCAATAAAGTTTGCAGAGCAAGGGGCGAAAGTCGTCGTATCGGATATGGGACTTGACAACCTTTCTGAAGTCGTTGAAAAACTTGAAGGTATGGGAGCTGAAGTACTCGCATTCGATGTCAATGTAACCAATCGTGATTCGGTAAAAACCATGATGGAAGATGTGGCTTCCAAATGGGGAACCGTGGATATTTTGGTCAACAACGCTGGAATCACATCAGATGCACAACTTGTGAAGCTGGAAGAAGCTGATTTTGACAAAGTCATCGACGTCAACCTTAAAGGTGTATTCAACTGTGCACAAGCAGCAGCCAAAATCATGAGTGAACATGGCGGTGGTGTCATCTTAAATGCCTCTTCAGTTGTTGGACTTTATGGCAACTTCGGACAAACCAATTATGCGGCCACAAAGTGGGGCGTCATTGGATTCACTAAGACTTGGGCAAAAGAACTCGGCAAGAAAGGCATTCGTGTCAACGCTGTGGCTCCTGGATTCACCATGACCCCTATGGTGGCAAAAATGCCAGAGAAGGTTCTGGATATGATGAAGGGCAAATCACCACTCGGTAAATTGGCAACACCTGAAGATATTGCCAACGCATATTTATTTTTAGCTTCTGACGAAGCGGCATTCATCACAGGTACGGTACTTAGTGTGGATGGCGGCGTCGTGTTATAAGCACTCCCCCTATAAAGAATCCTCATCATGAAAATTGATGAGGATTTTTTTATTTGTCAAATGGGGACAGGTCCAAATTGGTACCTAGCTTTGCTAGATACCAATTCAGACCCGTCCCCTTTATCACCAATTTGGACCTGTCCCCATTTGATTTTCAGAGATTATCACATTGCTGCCACATTTGTGAGTTAAAATCAATATAAGAGAGGTGAGTATTATGAAATTGAAATGGGGCATTACTCTCATAGTAATTGCACTAATCATATTGGTCGGGACCTATGTGTACGATCTGAATAGATCCAATGATATGCCAACACAATCTGAATTCCCAACACAGTCAGGAATACAGGTAGAAGAAAGTACAAACAGCTCTTTACCAATTCCTGAACTGCTCATAGATTCAAATCCTGATGAAAATATATCGGATTATTATTTGAGTGCTCAAAATGGCATATCAAATTTTTTTGAAGGCAAACAAACAGCCACCTTAGGGTATAATGGCAACTATCTTGGACCAGTAATCAAAGTCAGTAATGGTGAAGAGGTGCGCATGCATGTCGATAACGAGCTGGATGCACCAACATCTGTCCATTGGCATGGGCTTGTGGTTCCAGGTTCAGCAGATGGAGGACCTCATCAACTCATACCAACTCAATCCACATGGGAACCGAGTTTTACAATTGACCAACCCGCATCGACACTGTGGTTTCATCCTCATGTGATCGGGTCGACTGCAACTCAAGTGTACTATGGGCTGGCAGGTATGATCATTGTGGAAGATGAAAATTCAAAGTCATTGAATCTTCCTGATGACTACGGGATCAATGATATTCCATTGATTATACAAGATAGAAGCTTCAATCAAGAGGGCGATTTTGTCTACGTGGATAACATGATGGATGGTGCTTTTGGAGAGTATATTCTCGTTAATGGCGCAATTACACCGAACCTGGAAGTTGATCAAGTCAAAATGAGATTCAGGGTACTAAATGGTGCCAACGCAAGAAATTTTAATTTGAGACTTGAAGACAACAATGAGTTTCATCAAATCGCATCTGATGGAGGGTTACTCGAATCTCCAATTAATATGGAATCTTTATTTGTCACTCCTGGAGAAAGAGCTGAGATCATAATTGATTTTTCGGACTACTCCAAAGGAGATGTGGTCAGATTATTAAACGACAATGAACTTGTCATGACTTTCATAGTTGGTGAAGAGGTGGAAGACACAACTGAGATGCCGGATACTTTAGCTGTGATCGAAAAAATGGATGAGAGCCTTGCCACAAATGTAAAAACCATTGTACTTGATGGTATGGGACACATGGTGTCACTCAATGGCAAGCAATTTGACATGAACCGAATCGATGACAATGTTGCACTTGGTGATATAGAGATTTGGGAAATATCCACCAGAGGAGCAATGATGATGGGGAGTGCAGGTCACCCATTTCACATCCATGGGACTCAGTTTCAAGTCCTGAGTAGAAACGGAAATCAGCCTTATTCAAATGAACAAGGCTGGAAAGACACTGTTTATGTGAGGGCCAATGAAACCGTAAGAATTATTGTCAAATTTGAAAAAGAAGGATTATTCATGTACCATTGTCACATCCTTGAACATGAGGAAGCTGGCATGATGGGGCAACTTGAAGTTAGCGAATAAGAAAGGTTGAGAAAATGAATATTAAAATTTCAGATGTAGGATTAGAGTATTTGGAAAACAAACAGCATAAGACAATTACATTAGTGATCAATACAAGTGGTGGAGGATGTTGCCCTACTTTCGAAAGTGAAGATATATACTTTAAGGCACCTCAAAATCCAGAAGAATTTAACGAGTTTGAGGTCAATAGCTTCAAAATTTATATAGATAAAAAGGCCAGAGTAAACACGCCGGCCTTACAATTTGATGTAGAGAAAAAATTGGTCTTCACAAAATTCACTGTGAGAGGCTTAGCACTTAAAAAGCAAGGGTGAGTGTCAAATTACCTGAAAAATTCCACGAGCTGAGGGTAAAGTTCACCAGAAATTATGCTATACCAACCTTCAGGCTCTGATTGTAGTACTGGTTTGCCGTCGTCGAGCTTATATGCATAATAATCGTGAGTTTCGTCAACTTCAGGATAAATTACACGAACTCGGTAGTAATCAGTGAGGTCAGCGATATCAGTGCCCTCAAATCGAGCAGATTTTATCATGGAATCAAACAATATGGCTTTTGCAAACTCTGGATCTCTTAGCACCACTTCAGAAATTACTTCGCCACCAGGTCCCATTTTAGCGATGCTATACTTTGCAAGAGGAATTCTAGAAGCTGTAAGATCAATCAGATCTTGCAGCTTTTCTGGACTTACGCCATAATAGCTTTTTACGTCAGCACCTAATATTTGCTCGGTCCAATCAAAATCATAGTGAAGTGAGGTATCTTGCTCATAAGAATTCTTTGTAGTGATATATATGTCTTTTAAATTTTCAATGGATGCAAATATTAGAATTGCAGTTCTTTGGAGCTCAGTATCATCATAACCCACATCCTCAGAGTCAACAAGAATCCATTCTAGACCGCGTTCTTCGCCGCTGGTATGGAGCATGATGCTGTCGTGCTCAAGTCCATCTGGAAGCGGCATCAGATTAAGAAGGTTGCTAACTGCAGAGTTGTCTCCAACATATGGCGTGCGCGCATTCCATATATCAGTGGTTGAAGTTACTTCTGGCAAATCGTCAGTGTTGATTGGATTTGAAATCAAACCAATTCCTATGACAATGACAGCAATCGTCGCTAAAATAAGCCCCCAAAACTTTGGGGATTTGTATTGAAACATGTTTTTGAACAGCATGGTAAAACCTCCTTAAAAAGCTGTATACTTTCAAATAGTCTATCGTGATTGGTCTGATAAATCAATAACATTACATTTGTCATGATCATTTCATGAGTCATGTAACTGGTATGTGCATGAAAACATGATATCATTAAGTTAAGAATTGATGAAAGAGGTGACTATTATGAAAAATAGTATGATTGGACTTATATTGGTGAGTGTTGGTGTATTGATGCTTCTCGGAAACTTAGGTGTGCTTGGCGGTGAGTTTATGCTTCTCGCTATTGGCGCAGTATTTCTGATTTTTTACGGATTATCCGGAAGAGAAACTGAAAGTCGAAAAGTGGGACTTTTGATTCCAGGATTGATCATTATTGCCGTGGGATTGTTTGCACAATTTGAATCCCAACTAGAAAATGCGCCCTATATGTTCTTTGTGTTTCTTGGTTTGGCATTCCTAGGTGTGTATTTGATCCATACCCGAAACATTGAAGGCGGAAAGTGGCCACTGTTCCCTGCGCTTGGATTGTTTGGATTCGCGGCATTTGTATTTGCCGCAACCAACTTCAATATTGCATTCCTTGGAACAATCATGAATAACTTGGTACCTGCAGGAGCCATATTGGTTGGTTTGGTGCTGTTGGTTAAGACAAGAAAAAGAGTATGACAGCGTTTTAGCAGTTAAAAAAACAGTATTTTCAGCATGTTATAAATGTTGAAAATACTGCATTTTTTTGCGTCTTAATAATAAATCATTTACTCACTATGATTATTATTAATCGTCTCCACAATTATTAATGTGCATATTATTAC
>JACUUV010000061.1 GCA_014859095.1 Clostridia bacterium
GCCTGTCCCCAATCGGTACCTATTTCGGCAACAAAAAGCACTCCTCACGGAGTGCTTTTAATGTTGCGATAGATTGGTAACGTTTAATCATAAATCTTGTAAACAATCTTAATACTAAACTTTTAAACTCAATTCTTAAATTTACCTTTAAAACTAACCTTTAAATCTTAGACATTTAATTAACTGGTAACCAAACATTTAAAACAGATTTTACTCTTAAAACTTACTTTTAAATCTAACCTTTAAAACCTTCATTTAAAACTTACTCTTCAAATCGTTTTCAGAAACTCATTCGTCAACCAATCTATCAAGAAGAGAATATCTTCTTGGTGTATAGTTACCCGAGGTCTATTGATCTAAACACTTTTTTTCATTTCTTTGACAAAAACTTTCACAATTGCAGGATCGAATTGTTGGCCCGCACATCTTTCCAGTTCAGCGTATGCCTTTTCATAAGACATCGCTTGTCTGTAGGCCCGATCGCTGGTCATGGCATCAAAAGCATCCACAACGCTGATTACGCGTGCGAGGTATGGAATCTCAAGTTCTTTTAGACCACGAGGATAACCAGTGCCATCCCAATATTCATGATGGGCGAACACATACTCCGCCATCTCGCTCATTTCGTTGACAGAACTTAGGATTCTATATCCGATTTCCGGATGCTTTTTGATTTCATTGTATTCATCTTCAGTCAGATGTGAAGGCTTGTTGAGAATATGCTCTTCGATGGCGATTTTTCCGACATCATGAAGGAGACCCATGGTTTTGAGGTCATTCATCTCACGGGAACTGAGTCCGAGTGCTATGCCAAGTCTTTCACTGAGTTCACCGACCCGTATGCTGTGTTGTTCCTCTCGCTTGTTTTTTTCATGCAGTGTCTTGACCATGGCATATATGGCTTTGCCTCTTACACTTGGTCCTTCCACAAGTTTGTGTTTGTTCATATAGTCTTCAGCTGTCTTGAGAAAAAATGTCATCGGCTCTTCGACATTTTGTTTGTCTGCCCAACCTAAAGAAACAGATACCGTCACTTCTCCGACTTTGATCTCATTGCACATTTCTTTCAAATGCTGGGCAATACTCTCAATGGTACCCATTGACGTTCTTGGCATGATGATGGCGAACTCGTCGCCACCCACTCTTGCGATCACATCGTCAGGTCTGCTGGCTCCACGTATAAGCATGGCAGTTTTGCGTAGCAGTGCGTCACCCGTTGCGTTGCCAAATGCATCGTTGATGAGTTTCAGACCATTGACGTCCAACATCACGAGACCAAGTGGCATATTTTCACCAGTATTCATCGTTTCAAGGATGGATTCAAAATAAGAACGGTTGTACAAATCCGTTAAGTCATCGTGTGTACTGACATAGGTCAGGTAATTTTCTCGTTTTTTCCGATCTGAAATATCGGTATAGATGCCATATCCTCCAACCAGAACTCCGTCGAAAAACATTGGGACACCTTGGATTGATACGTCAATAGCTCTGTTTCCTCTGCCATAACGGACACCTTCGGTCTTCACCAGATTGCCATCAAAAAGATCATCTGTAAGTCCACGTGCAGCGTCTATGATCTCATCATTAGCGATTACATCATCGAGGTTCACACCCAATATATCTTGCTTTTTGTAACCGAAAAGGCGCTCAAAACTTTTGTTCACATCCAGGATCATGTGGTGCTGATTGAACATTGCAATAGCATCCTGTGAGTTTCTGAACAGTGCTTCAAAATTCATCTTTTGTCTGGTGACTTCCTGTTCAGTCGCAACCAGTTGACCGATGGATGCCTCCAACTCCTCGTTCAGTGAGTGAAGCTCATCCCTGTCTTCCTGGATGATAACCACCATGCTGTTGATTCTTAGGAGCAAGTCATTTATTTTATCGACAAGCGGTGCCATGACTTTTGTCGAATTCAGTTCGATCTGATATTCGGGATGACGTTCCACATCAATCGCTTCAATCTTTTGCTCGAGTTCAATAAGCGGATTGACAATCATGGTTTTCTGTACCATGAACAGGGCCAAAATCAACATGATCAATAGTAATCCAATGCCATAAGCGATCCATCCGAGCCGTGAATAATTCACCTCAAATGCGGAATCTGGTGTGAAAGAGTACAATTTCCAATCAGAATTTTCTATCTTATGATAATGGAAGTAACCATTCACATCCTCTAAAACAAACGGTCTGGTCTCATGGTAAAGAAGAGGGTCTCCAGAACGTGTCTCATTGTAAAACGACTGCAATTTTGCCAAAAGATAAGGTTTGCTTTCAGCCTCCGGAGAGACATAGATTATTGCACCCTCTCCACTTCCCAGAAATGAAATTCCTCTATCAAGAGTGCCTTGACTCTCCAAAAAGAGTTTTATGCTCTCAACTGGAATATCTCCCGCCACAACCCCCATCAGATCACCCGTAGCATCGTATATTGGCGTTGCCACGGTAACGATCAACGCATCTTTGGAGGCATTGAGGAACGGTTCGGTCAAAGAAAGCATACCCGTTTCAACGGCAAGTTTGTACCAAGGTCTCAATCTAAGGTCAAAATCAGCTGGCGGCACAAAGCCGCTGGCATTGATCAGAGTATTTTCTTTTGTTCCAAAATACAAACTTGTAAATGGTGGATTCATCCTCAGTTCGTTTTTCAGGTATGACAAGATTACAGCTTTGTCCCCATCGATATTTTCCTCAATGAATGATTTTGCCGAATTGAGGACATGTCCTTGATTTTCGATAAAAGACAAAACATCCAGATGCATCAATTTTATTGTAAGATCCGCATTGATTTCCGACTCTTGCTGGATAAGACGCTCAGCATTTTTATACTGAAGGTTGATAACCACAAGAACAGTGATCATCAGCATGACGCCGAGTGCGTAAATGACTTTCATTAATCGATTCATTTGCTTCCACCTTTACAATTACTTCTTTCATTATAATTTAATTCTGAAGCGTATACAACCCGTTTCTTGTGAAAAAGTGAAAAAGCGTCAAGGTGTCGTCAGTATCAGATCCATTACCATGTTGTTTTCATCGTACCCGATCATCAGTGTGCCTTTGCTCCCCTGTACCACAGTATATGACGGTGGAAGATAGAACTCGAATTCTTGTCTGAATTTTTCATTATATCGGTCTCCAAGAATTTCCCTCACATATTCTTTATGGGTGTCTCCGTTGGTGGATATGCCTGCGAAACCTTGCATCATGGCAGTGAGAATGATGCCTTGCGGCGCTTCAAAACTCGTCTGGAATGTGATGGCATCATACACGTAATAAGGAATAGGTTCTGTTTCAAGCATCGATTGCTTTTCATCCAAATAGCTGCTTTTGTATTCTCCATATTTATCGATCATTTCATCATAAGTGAACACTCCGAGCTGGACGCCACCTGACACAAATCCCGTGTTCAGGAATGTATCGATGTCAACAAGATTCTCTGATTCCGATTCGGTGACAGACACGACCATTTGAGGTGCATCAGGCAGTTTGCTCAGGTCACCCATGACCAAATTCGCGTTGAGTGAAGTGATTTCATATACGCCATCTTCGAACTTGTTCGGGTCCATATCTTCGAGTACAAAAAACGGGGCTTTGGATTCAGTGAACTTTTGAACCTTATTCTTATAATCGGATTCGGAAATCGATGAATTACCAAATCTCCAGTCTTCTGAGCCGCTCGAGACAATGGAGGTGTAGATCAGATTGAACTCTGAAGTGAGTTCGCCTCCAGGGCTGAGCCTATAACCCTCAAGGCGTGTCAAAATACTGGTGTCGGATTCAAAGTGCATGCTGACAGCCAGGTAGTCCTTACCCTCATAGGTTGTAAAGAATGTTTCCCGTCGGTAAAAATGCTTGAGTCCACCCTTGTAGACATTGTAAAGCAGTTGTGAGCCCTTGAACTCACCAAGCCCGCTGAAAACAGGATTTTCAATTTTCTTCACCACTTCTCCGTCCACGAGGTCATAAATAATCAATTGACCCATGCTCCGTTCTGAAATGGTATAGTCTTTGCCCCCTGTGAATGCCTGTGAGGCGATCTTTCCTCTTAGTGCGACCATTTCCTTGTCTTCATCCCCATCGAGGTCCACGAGCTCATAGTGGCTCCAGTCAAACCCTCTGCTGAAGTTCGAATCCGACAAGAATTCGGAGTATACGAAATCGTAATCCACTTTTGGCTGAGCCTCTTCCACCGGAGTCTCCTCATTCTGGATTTCCAGAACTGCCGCATCGCCGGACTTTGGTGCTATGATCACTTCCCGGCCACCAGACGATTTAGCTTCCCTGTCTTTTGAGGGAAATCCATTCAGCACAAGGATTGCGATCATCCAAAATGCCACTGTCGCGATGATGAACATCGCGACCTTCATCATTATTTGTCTTCTATTTTTCATAATAAAATCACCTATTGGTTATAGTTTGGTTGGAGTCAAATCTCATTTTACCATTTCAGGTCCACTAATCAATAGGTGATAGATTACAATCATATTTAATTTGTGTTAAGTAATTTCAAAAAGCCATGTGAGCGCTGCAGGGAGCCGTCTTGCCCAGTCCACTTCATTGTGGATTCCGCCCTCTTCGATGACGACTTTGATGAAGGTTTCGGAAACACCCACTTTTCTAAGCATATCCACGATGGATTTCGTACTTTCAATGTAGATGATGTCGAAGTCCTCTTTTTCAGGATTGCTCGTCTCGTTGGTGCCCACATCGAGGTACCATCTGGTCTGCCACTTCGGATCGAATGACTTCAGGCAATTCATGAGCTCCTTGCTATTGAACCAACCCGCTGTGGAAAATGCACCCACTTTCGAGTAGATTTCAGGATAGGTCACGCCAAGATACAGAGATATGACTCCACCCATTGAACTGCCCGCCACCGCCGTGTGCTCACGATCAGGTAATGTCCTGTACTGCTCGTCGATGTATGGCTTGAGCGTGTTCACCAGAAAAGTGCCGTATGCCACCCCCTCGCCGCCGACATTTCTATCGAGGTCCAGTGCCGCTTTCAGCTCGTTATAGCGGTCGCTCTCCCACGGAGAATACTCATCCAGTCTGACAATGCTGCCGCCGTGGTCGATGCCGACTACAATCGCTCCATCGAAGCCGTGCGCCGCCATCAATCCTTCAATTGCGGTATGCACATCCCAGATGTCACCGTATGACGACGTCTCACTCTCGAAAAGGTTTTGGGCGTCGTGCATGTAAATCACCGGATAGCGTTTGTCGCCTGACGTTTCATAAGTGCTTGGCACCCAAACTCTGATGTTGCGCTCTTTGCCGAGTTCGGGCATTTTCATGGAAAAAACTTCAAGTCCCTGCATTTTGACCTCCTGGAATTTATCTTTTGATCATGTGGATCGGTTTGTCCACCGCGCCATGTGCCGCCTCCATCACGATTTCAGAAAGAGTCGGATGCGGATGCACAGTTTTGGCGATGTCATAAATGGTGCCCTCGAGCATCATTGACACAGCCGCCTCTGCAATCATGTCTGTCGCATGGGATGCTACAATGTGCACACCAATCACCTCACCGTATTTTTTATCGTGAACAATTTTCACAAAACCGGTGGTGTCGCCCTCAGCCATGGCCTTGCCATTCGCACTGAGAGGGAATGTACTCGTGCCCACATCAAATCCAGCCTTAATCGCCTCATCCTCGGTGTATCCGATTGTTCCCACTTCTGGGAAACTGTAAATACACGATGGAATCTTTCTATAATCGATGACCGATTGCTCGCCCATGATCGCCTCCGCCGCAACAATACCCTCGGCAGACGCAACATGCGCCAACATCATTTTACCACACATGTCGCCTATGGCATAGACACCTTTCACGCTGGTCTCCATCTGCTCACTGACCTCAACGCCTCGCTTACCTACCTTGAGATCAAGTTTTTCGAACCCTCTCAGGTTTGGCTTGCGACCAAGACTTGCCAGCACATAATCACTCTCGACCGACTTTTGCTCGCCGCCCACAGTATAAAACACCTTTCCACCCTCAATTTTGTTTAAGGTGACATTCGTCACAATGTTCACGCCTTCATTAATAAGATGGCGCTGCATCGTGTTCCGGACATCCTCGTCGACATTTTTCAGAATCTTGTCGGAGCGCTGGAGTACAGTCACTTCCGTGCCGAGGCTTCTGAAAAGCGTTGCGAATTCCACAGAGATGACGCCACCGCCCAGAATCGTGATCGATTTCGGATGAGCTTTGAGTCCAATGGCGCCAGTGCTGTCGATGACTTTGCCCGCTTTAATGGCGTCCTGGATGCCTTCGATGTCTGGAATCATCACCGATGAACCCGTGGCGAGAATCAGATTTTTGGCCTTTAGCGTCTCGTCTCCCACTTGTACTGTGGTGGCATCAATCACCTGGCCTGTTCCTCTGATCACATCCACTTTGTTGTGTTTCAGGAGTTGCTCCACCCCTCCTACGATTTTGTTCACCACCTGGTCCTTACGGCCCATGAGATTTTCCCAATTGATTGTAGCGTTTTCAATACCCGGGATGTCGATTCCGAATTTCGCGCTCTCCAGTAGATCCTGGTAGACCCTTGCACTTTTAAGCAGGGTTTTTGTGGGAATACAACCGTAGTTGAGACAGATGCCTCCTATTTTATGTTCTTCGACCAGTGCGACCTTTGCGCCGAGTTGGGCGGCTTTGATCGCCGCCACATACCCGCCTGGTCCACCGCCGATTACGACAATGTCATATTGCTTCATAACTTCCTCCTACCTATTAGTTGAGCAGCAAAAGTTCCGGATTCATAAGGAGCTCTTTAACGGTCATCACAAATCTTCCCGCATCAGCGCCATCGATGATCCTATGATCAAAGGATAAGGACAATGGCAGAATTTGCCTGATAACGATTTCATCATCAATGACGACCGGTTTTTTGACGATTGCACCCACACCGAGAATACCCGCTTCAGGATACTTGATGATCGGTACGCCGAAACTTGCTCCTACAGCACCATAATTGGTGATGGTAAAACTTCCACCCGATAGTTCATCGAGCTTGAGCGCACGCTCTCTGGCTCTGATGGTCAAATCCTCAATAGCGTTCGCTATCTCGAAGAGACTGAGCTTGTCTGCGTTTTTAATGACCGGTACCATGAGGCCTTCCGGCGTATCCACTGCGATTCCAATGTTAAAAAAATGCTTGAGTACGATTTCATCGCTGGTTTCATCCAGGGACGCATTCAAGTAAGGATACGCTTTAAGTCCGTTTACCACCGCTTTGATGAAAAATGGGAGATAAGTGAGTTTGACGCCTTTTTCCGCCGCAAGCGCTTTCACTTTTGTACGGAATGCGACAAGCTCTGTCACATCGGCCTCATCCATTACAGCAGTGTGCGGAATGGTAAATTTGGAAAGCGTCATATTGTTTGCTATGGTTTTTCTGAGCATGGTCATCGGGATGCGTTCCGTTTGATCCATTTCAGGAATAGGCTGTTTTGGAGTGCTTTGTCTTTGTGGTGCTTTTTCTGTAGGTTTCTCTGCGGTTTGTTTTTCTGCGGCGGGTCGATCCGCTGCCGCCTGGATGTCAGCTTTCATCACACGACCTTGTGGACCTGTGCCTTTTATTTTTTGGATGTCCACACCGAGATCTTTTGCCATTTTCCTGGCGACAGGTGTGGCGAGAATCCTTGTGCTTATTGTTTCTTCCTTAGCGGTTTCAAAACCTTCACCACTGGATTCGATCATATCAGAGGATACTTCGATTTGACCGACCACCGAAGTGCTACCAGCTTCCTCTACGCTCTCTAGATGAGTGGTTTCTGGTGCTGGTGCCGGAGCAGGAGCAGGAGCTGCTTCGCCTGATGCTTCAGACAGTTCTTCGCCTTCCTTCATGTTGGACCTGAGACCCGGCTCACCGTCGTCCACGACGACAATCACTTGGCCTACATTGACTTTGTCACCGACTTTAAACCTTATGTCGCTGAGAGTCCCTGAAACCGGCGATGGGATTTCAGCGTTGACTTTATCTGTTTCAAGAGTGAACAGCGAATCGCCATCCTCCACCTTGTCGCCTTTATTAAAAAACATTTTGAGGAGAACGCCTTCATGAATGCCCTCTCCAATGTCTGCAAATTTTACATGAAACATACGTTACCTCCTAAAATTCGAGTACGGATTTGAGTTCTTCCACAATCAGCGCCATATCGGGCACATAGTAGTGCTCACCCTTAGGGAGAGGTACAACGGTGTCGATGCTGGAGATTCTCTTTGGTGGTGCCTCAAGGTAAAGGAAAGCACCTTCATTGACAATTGTAATCAGTTCTCCTCCAGGACCGTAAGTTGTTGCGGCTTCGTGCACCACTGCGAACCTTCCTGTTTTCTGAACCGATTTGATGATGGTCTCTTTATCAATCGGTGAAATGGTTCTAAGATCGATGAGTTCGATGCTGTGACCCTCGGCTTCAAGTTTTTCGATGGCCTTTTGGGTTTCTCTGACCATTGCACCCCAAGCGACCACTGTCATATCCTTGCCTTCTTTGACAACTTTGGCTTTGCCGATTGGAATCATATACGGCTCATCCGGCACTTCCTGTTTGAAAGCGCGGTAGATGCGTTTCGGTTCCATGAAGATCACTGGATCCGGATCCTGAATGGCTGCCATAAGCAGTCCTTTGGCATCATATGGAGTAGATGGGATGACCACTTTAAGTCCAGCGGTATGTGCGAATAGGACTTCCAAGCTCTCCGAGTGATGTTCAAGCGCTCTTACTCCGCCGCCATAAGGCATGCGGATGACCATTGGCACAGTGTAAAGGCTACGTGTCCTGTTGCGCATTCTGGCCGCATGAGTGACGATTTGGTTGTAACCCGGGAACATGAATCCAGAGAACTGGATTTCCACCACAGGTTTAAGACCATTTATAGCCATACCGATACCGGAACCGATGATTGACGATTCAGCGAGTATGCTGTCAAAGCATCTTTCGACGCCGTATTTCGCTTGTAAACCTTTAGTGGCTCTGAACACACCGCCTTCTACGCCGACATCCTCACCAAATACCACTACATTTTTATCGTTCTCCATGGATTGATCCATGGCCATGTTGACTGCCTCTAAGAGATTGAGTACTGACATTTACTTCCCCTCCTTTTCAAAAAACGCTTTTTTCAGTTGATATTGTGCCTCAAGAATCGGTGTTCTTTTAGCATAGACATGATCAAATATATCTTCCAGAGGGACATCGCCCGATTTCTCAATAGTCTCAAATGTTTCCTTGACGAACTGCGCGCGTTCATCCGAGTATTCTTTTTCTTTATCAATGTCCCAGTGTCCTTCACTGATCAGATACTTTCTGAATCTGTCGATCGGGTCTTTGTCTTTCCACGCTTCCACTTCTTCATCTTTTCTGTAGACAGTAGGGTCGTCCGAAGTGGTGTGTGCACCCATTCTGTAGGTGTATGCCTCGATCAGGGATGGTCCATCGCCTCTTCTCGCCCTGTCCACAGCTTCTTTTGTCACTGCGTACATGGCGAAAACGTCATTGCCATCCACTAAAATGCCAGGAATACCATATCCGATCGCCTTTTGAGCGATGGTTTTCGTTTTGGTCTGAATCTCACGTCTTGTCGAGATGGCAAATTGATTGTTTTGAATGATGAACACATTGGCTGTGTTTTGAACGGATGCGAAGTTGAGCGCTTCATGGAAATCACCTTGTGAAGTGCCGCCATCCCCAACGTAAGCGATAGCCACATCATCGAGTCCTCTGTATCTCGCTGCAAAAGCAAGTCCTGTGGCATGCTGCATTTGTGAGGCAATCGGTACGGATACCGGTAAGATTCTCACTTCTTCTGGCATATGCATGCCCATTTCATTGCCGAACCAATATAGGAATATGTTGTGCAGCGGTGCGCCTTTGTAAAGCCAAACACCGAGCTCTCTAAACGATGGTGCCACCCAGTCCGTCTGACGGATTGCGGCGGCTGAACCGACCTGTGCGGCCTCTTGACCGAGGTTCGGCGCGTATGTGAGCATTCTGCCCTGTCTTTGATATTGTAAAGTTTTCTCATCGATGATTCTGCTGAATCTCATGGTCTTGTACATTTTTAGCATTTCTTCCGGAGTAAGATCCGGCATTAGATCGGGATTGACGATTTTACCTTCTTTGTCCATAATTTGAACCATTTCATCCACGAGCGGATTGTAAGTGTCTAGTAGCATCTTCTACCTCCTGTTTGTTCATATTGGGTGTTTCTCCGAATGTCCATTCATCAGATGCAAACTTATACATACTCTGTCTGATCTGTTTTTTGTGATCCTCGAGTATCTGGTTCGCTTCAAGGACATCCACTCCATATTCATTTTTTTGATAATACACGTCAACAATCGAATTGATGACTTTACCCACTGTCAAATCAGCATTTATAGTTTTAAGATTGACAATAGGACTCGGTACGGATACAACACTTTTGATATGTGAGAACTTTGCGATGTGGTTTTCATCACTCGCCTTCAGCAAATGTTTCGCATCAGCGAGATTCGCATCCACGAGTAACGTTCCGTGGTGTATCCTACGGTTGCCCTTCAAATAAAAGGCATTTCCTGAAACTTTCTTGCCACCTGCGAGCAAATCCTTTCTTGCCGATAAACTCAGCGTGACTCCTAGGTTGCCGGTGGCCTGGATAATCCAGTCGAAGTGTCTACTGACATCATAGACACTCTGATGTTCTATGAAAGAAAAATTGAGGTTACCGAGATCATGGTATACTGTGCCACCTCCAGACAATCTTCTGATCAATCGCACATTTTCACTGTTTGCACGCTCCACGTCGATTTCACGCCATGGGTTCTGATTACGACCAAAAACCACACTAGGTCCGTTGACCCAAAGAAAAAGTATACTCTCATAGGCATTAAAGCCGCTGAATAAAACTTCTTCCAAAGCGTGGTTGACAAGTGGATTGTTTGAATTTGATAACACAAGTAGACTCTTCATCTTTTGAACCTCATTCTTTGATGTTTGTTCTTTTAATACCCTAAAAATCAAAATAAACACGCTTATTGAGAATAATTATCATTAACAAATTGTAAATAAAAAAAACGCC
>JACUUV010000062.1 GCA_014859095.1 Clostridia bacterium
AGCGAGGTGACACTTATGGCGGTAGCGGGATTTGAAAAAGGGATCAAAACTGTAGAAACCTTGCAAAAGGCACTTGGAATCTATGATTATCATGAATTTCATAAGACTATCAGTGCTTTGGTAGCTGAAGGAAAATTGAAGCCGACAAAAGATGGGAAAGATACCAATGGCAAACAGCCACCGCTTGCGAAAAAATATAGGGTGATCGAAGAGCGACGACAGGATTTGGGGGATGATCTGATTCGCGAAATCGAAATGAATTTTCCACTCATCTATAATCGCAGTTATTACAAAAGTCATCTCGAGCAGTATCTTGATGACCGTGATTGGATATTGAAATTATGCGCTTACCACAATAGAGCCGATTGTCCACTTTTGGATGAGATGTCTATCAACGAGCGTTTCTATGACATTTTTAAACTGGAAAAGCTTGGGTCGGACACTAGAATCAGGTCGATTTTAAGGAAGCTGAGCATAGATCTTACAGATCTTAACTGTTATAAAACGCCTGAACCCTTTATTTATTATTCGAATAAGGAAATGAATGCTCATAAAATTTTAATCATTGAAAACAAGGACACCTGGTATACCATGAGGAAGCTCATGAATGAAGGGTTTGGACCATTTGACACCATCATTTATGGTGAAGGAAAGAAGATTCTTAGCAGTATTGAGGAAATTGAAGTCCATCAAAAAGAGTATTTCAGGGATTCACTCAGTGAATACTTTTACTTCGGAGATTTGGATGATGAAGGATTAAATATCTTCTTAATGCTAAAGGAAAAGATGAAGCCTATGGAGATCAGCCTTTGGGAACACGGTTACAAAACCATGTTAAAGGCAGCATGTGCTCCAGAGTACTGGCGAAAATACAAAATTCAAAGAAGTTTAAGCAGACATCAGGTAGAATCGGCTTTACATTTTTTATCGGAAACGGAACTGGACAATGTGATGCATCGTTTTTCAGAAAATCTGTATTTGCCTCAAGAGATAGTGAATCATCGAATACTCAGGAAAATGTGGGGTTAGCATGTACGAATTTTTAAATAATTTTCATAAGCGTATGGAGCTGGTGGCAATCCATCACTTCATGAATGAAATTGCAGCGGTCAAAGAAGGTCTCCGGCAAACCGCGCTTGATAAAAGGGAAGCACTGAATTTGCTCATGCAGCTCCTTTGTTTCATCATGGAAAAATCACTCTTAGAACAGTCGTGTACACTGAGAGACATGGCGGCATACATTGAATTTTTACATGTTGAGCAGTCCTTTGATGATCAAGGGGTTGATTATGAAGAGCTCGCCAAGTATTTGGTGAGGGATGCTCTTCAAAATAAGGGAAAGCCGTACTATTTTGAGTCCTATGATTTTAATACGCAAAAAAACACTTCGTACTTTATACGATTGGTCGAAGACCGTTTGATTCAAGTAGAGGGAAAAGAAGATTTTAGTTATAGTCTGACGGCGCAAGGGTTTCAATTTCTATTCAATACTTTGGAAGTTGAAGAAGCGTTACAGATGAATTTTGAACAATTGAGATTGAAATTCGCGATACAAAAAAGGAATTTTGGCTCTGCGAAAGAGAGTGTCGACAACTTGTTCACTCTCAACAGGAAACAGATCCTTAAAATACAGGAATACATCCGACAGATCAAAGAAGACATCGGGACTTTTTCTGCTCTGGATTATGAAGAAACCTATAGGACCACATTTGATACACTGAGTGAGCAAAAGGAAAAGCATGAAGAGCTTTATAAGTTGATCATGACAACGAAAGAGCAGTACATCAATCAACATATGGAAAGAGAAAACTCCAAGCTGGACGAGGATCTTAAACACATTGATTATATTCAAACCAGACTTCAACAGCTGCTCGGGGAACAACTGAAGATGTTCAAAGAGCATCAGACGCTCAGCGAAGTCTATGATGATGCAATCAGTAATATTTTGTATATTGGGTTTGAAAATAGATTGAATATTGAAAAGGACATTCTTGAACCTTTTGAAGACAATATCTGTGCACTTGAGGGCATGGCAAATATCTTAAAGCCACTTTTTCTCCCTAAAATGAAGCGGATTTTCAACTTTAATCTGGCCTATGCGACTCAAAAAATCGAAGAAGATGAAAGTGAAATGGATGATCGGTCTGTTTTTTTCGAAGAGCAGTTTGATGAAGAATCAGAAAAGTTGTATCAAGAACGTATTGAATATGTTCATGAGATTTATGACTTGATTGTGTATCGAATTCTAATGGGTATTCATGAAAACCCAGTCAACGGTGTGAAGCTGTCTTCACTTTTTGACGGGATAGATGATGTGGATCTCCTTCGTAATGTACTTGTGCAACTTCATAATGATCATCACCTGGACATTAAAGCCATTCTTAAGAGTGGTGATGCACATGTTTATACGCCGGCAGAGGATTTCGATTTTGGTTATACACTTTCTAGAGTTTTGAAGAAAAATGAGGTGTTGAAATCATGTCAATCGATTCAAGCACACATTGTATTCGGTGAAAAGATAACGATAAAAAGCACAAACAATAAAAAATATTTGAGATGTCATGAAATGGTGTTTTCTGATCAAAGGAGCATATAAATGGATGAACAAATCGTGATTGAACTCGAACAAAGAAAAAATGAATTGCACCAAAGCTATAATATGGCGACAAAAATTGTCTATTATCTTTTGGATAAAGGGGAACTCTCTATTGAAGATCATAAAGACTATTACTTGGCATACGGCGATAAGGCCATTCAACAGGCCGTGGATGAAATCGCGGAATCCTTCAAGGTTTTAATCCGCAGGTACAATCATGTCATTTACCTTATGCCGAGTGAAGATAACGAAGTGATTGGTATGAAGATGCAAGATCTTCGTGGTATTGCAGGTTCAGTAACGACCAACATCACCGCTTATCTATCCCTATATATCATGACACTTTTTTTGCAACTTTTTTATAATGGTGTCGGCGAGAGTTTAAAGACGAGAGATTATGTCAGTATCCGTGAAGTGGTTGACCTCATTTCAGACAGATTGGAAAAGGCGGCCACAAAAGAGCGCATAATTGACGAAGAAGAGGCAACTGGGTATAACGTGATAGCGATCAAAGAGCACTGGAACGCCCTACAAGAAGATGATGAATTCCACCGCTCTCGAAACAGTAAATTCGGATATGTTCGGAGTGTGGTCAAATTTCTAGAAAATCAAAAGCTGTTGATCCAGTACAGTCATGACAACATCAGACCGACAGCTAAGCTTACCGCACTTATGGGGCATCAATTCCTCGACCAAAACAGGAAAGAGAAAATTGAACGGCTCTTCAGTGAAAAAAGTGTTCTTTTGGAGGAATAGAGATGCCTAAACTCAGTAAATTTCGCGTGGTAAACTTAATTTTTAATGATACAAGACATATCTATGATGAGGTTTTTGATTTTAATGGTGGCAGCAATGGGATGATGCTTCTTGCAAACGGAGGCGGTAAAACCGTCTTGACTCAAATGATGCTCCAACCGGTCATCCCAAGGACAGATTTAAAAACAAGGAAATTTGCGGATTATTTTAAGAATAATCATAAACCAACTCTGCTGATGAGTGAGTGGCTACTGGACAGCGATGCAGGAAAGCTTTTGACAGGTATAGTAATTCAAAATAGTGTCCGAAGGAAGAGGGGCCAGGATGATGATCAGGATGTATTAAAAATCACTGCATTTGTAATCGAACACCATCGTGCAGAAACCTTTAACATCGACACCATCCCTGTGATTCAAAGAGATGCCGAGGGGCATCGATTGATGCGCAGTTATGAAGAGATTGCAGCTGAACTCGACAAGCATGCAAGAAAGCATAAAGGCATGGTACATGTTTTCAATTGGTCCGATTCGGCTGAAGCGAAGCGTATGTATGGGGAAAAACTTGGTGAATATGGCATTGTTCAACAAGAATGGAAAGATACAATTTTAAAGATCAATAAAGAAGAGGCGGGCTTGCAGTCTTTTTTTAATGACGCCAAAAGAAGTGAAACATTAATTCAGAAAAAAATAATACCTATTATAGAGAGCAAGCTGAATGAAAACAATACTGATAAAGTGGAAATTCAGTCGCTTGTAAAAAGTCATGCACATCTGCTGGTCAAAAATGACCAAATCATCAGAGACGAGATGATTTATAATCGTTTTATCACTGAGAGCATTCTCTATGAGAAGAATCTACTCGGTTTAAAAGAAGCTGAGGAAGCGATGGATTTGGCAATGGTCCGTTTGAGCGGAGTTTTCTATGGGTTTAAGAATCTATCGGTTAGAATAGCGGGTGAAACTACTCAGCTGGAAGAACTTAAAAAAGTCAATCGAAAGGAACAACAATGGATCAAATTTGAGGAAGACAGTTTTAATTATTATAAAAAATGGGATGAAAATGAACTGCGAATTCAAGATGCAATAAAACTTCATATAGAAAAAGATGAACTTGATGATAAGATTTGCCATACACAGCATCTCAAAAATACTCAAGAAGCCATTAAACTGTACCACGCAATTTTAAAGCTCGAAGAAAAAGTGACAATCAAACAAGAAGAACTCAGATTCATTCTGGATGATGAAAAGGAATTTGATATTGATGCACTGATGTCGGTCCTGCTTGAAAAATACGGCATTGAGAAGGTAAGATTAAACACTATAAAAACGGAGCAACTTGAAGCATTAAGAGTAATTGAAGATCAACTCAAAACACTAAATGATACAGCACTCTGTTTGAATAATGAAATTCAGTCAGATCGGAATCAAGAAACAAGATATTTGACATTGATCAGCCAATTCGAAGAGCGTGTGGACCAGATGAATGAGGAGAATCCGGATTTCAAATGGGAAAAACATCCTCTGCTAAATGAATATGATCTTGCTCAACTGGAAGCTTATATTCTGAGTATTCATGAAAAAAGTTTACAGCTTCATACTGTAGTCAAAAATTTAGAGGATCAAATTCAAGTTCATGATAGCGAAATCATTGAAAATGGGCGCATTCTTTCAGAAGAGAAAGTGGCGTTAAATGCGCTTAAAAATACTGCATCAAACCAGAATAATGAACTCAAAAAATATAATGAGCGATACCACGTCGTACAGCAATCGTTGGAGCAATATGGCATCTTGAAAGATATATTTTTTCATAACGATGAAGTCAATAGTCTCTTGATGATGATGATCGAGGAAAGAGAAACGAAGCGGCATCATCTCATCCTGGAAAAAGCCATTTTAGCTCAAAGGATGGAGAGTCTGAAAGCAGGTCAGCTCAATGCGTTATCGGATGATTTCGCATCATTTCTAGAGGCCAATCATATCCGTTATGAGTTTGGTTACAATTGGCTATTGAACTACAAAGGCGATACAATTCCAGAAAGTCTCTACTTGGAAAAATTGACTACTATGCCGTATGCTTTGATAATGAGTGTCGATGATTTAAATCGATTCAAAGGGTTGACCAAAACTTATCATTTGACTATGGTGATTCCTATTTTGACCCATGAGTATATTCATGCCGCTTTAAAAGGTGAGAGTACGGATTCAGATCAAGGCGGTCTTTACTATCATACGGCGTTTGATAAAAAGTTGATGGATGACGGTTATCGCGAAAAAGAAATCTCAAAATATGAAGCTGAACTCATTCGAATTGATGATGATTCAGAACACATTCAAATGGGAGTCAACACCATTCGGCAAATTTATTATGAGTATCACGACTTTGTAAAAATATTTGATTCGACTTCAGAAAAAAGATTGATCAGTCAATATGAATCCACTTTGGTCGAGATAGAACGTTTACAAGAAACCATAAAAAGTCGTGAACAGTTCATTATAGTGACTAGAGATCAGGCGAGTAATGAACGTGGACAATTGAGACAGAGAGAAGATGAAAGCCGATTGGCAGCAAGTCTAATCCATAAATATATGCAATTGAAGGAACATTACCTGACGGCACAGTCACATACAGATCAGAAAAACCAAATCCATTTGAAGATTGTTCAGAACGAACAGAATTTAATGAATTTAAAAACAGAGATTGAGCAGGGTAACACAACCAAATCGAGCATCATTCTCAAGAGTGAAAAAAATGATGAAGCACTCGAAAAAATCAATTTGAATATCCTCAAATTTGAAGGTGCTGTTAAGACTGGATCAAAACAAAGTATAGAAGGTCACCCGTTAAGACTTGAAACAATAAAAACTTTAGAGGCGAAATTCACGGCATACAACCAAAGTCACGGTCAAGTCACGGACATACAAAATCTAATTGACGAATGGCAAGGACAAATCAATGAAAAGAATATTGAATTGACCAAACTAGAAGTTCTTGAAACGGACTACAAAACACTAACATATGATGCTGCGCAGCATAGGGCATTGACAGAAAGCATTCAAATTTTACTAAAGGAAATCGCGCAAAAGTCTGAATCGTTAACAAAACTGGAAGCGGTCATAGAGTCAAAGCAAAAGGATTTGGAAGATAAAAGAAATGAAATCCTTGGCCAATTTGGTGAAGCGACTTTGGCCTTAAGAGAGTCCATTGTCATGATCAATTTCAAAGCACGAAGAAAAGAAAATCAAGAGCAGTATAAGCAATATGATGATCAGATTTCAAAGTTCAACAGTTTGGCCGCATCCATCAAATCCTCCTTTAACCGATTTGAGGATGCTATGGAGAGCGACTTGCGCGAGAATGAAGCGGATGTGTTCTCTATTGATCTCACTGTGGGTGAAATCGACGCAATAAGTGGAGAAATCATTCAGTCGGTAAGGCATCTTCGCAAGAAAGTGAATTTAATCCGACAGGGGCTCACAGAGTCTTATAATATGTTGAATGTGGAGTTCAATCGGGACAATGTTCTGCTTAAAAATCTGTTTCAGAATTTGTTCAAAGGCCAAAACAGTTATTCCTATGACTTCACTAAAAGGGTCTTTGAACAAGCAAGAACTTCTATAGAGGTGACGCTTAAAAAGCATGAAACGGATCTGAAAAATGTAAAAGAATCTGAAGAAAAACTGAACGATTTCGTACTTGAAAGAGTTGCAACGGTCTACGAACAGCTTAGAGAAATCGATAAGCATTCGACAATTGAGTTGAAAGACAAATATCAAAAGATGCTTTATATTGAAATGCCTAAAAAGGATACGCTCGACGTAGCCAAACTCAGAAATTATTTAAAGACAGTCATCAGTTATTCTAAACATCGAATGGAAGAAAATGAGGTTTCAGATCTGGACAAGTATTTAGACAGCCACCTGAGTCTGGATAAATTGTTTGACGAATACGTCCCTATCCGAAGCATTTCAGTCAGCATAAGCAAAATTGAACAAAACAAAGTATCGAAAATTCCTTGGGAAGCAGTGGGTAAGGTTTCTGGTGGAGAAGAATTTGTAAGCGTGTTCATTTTGTTCATCTCACTGATGAGCTATACGAGAGGGTATCAGTTGAGCCGCAAGCAGTCCGGGAAGGTACTTGTCATGGACAACCCGTTTGGACCGGTATCCTCAGAGCATTTGCTGGAACCTTTGTTTAAAATTGCCAAGACTTATGATGCTCAACTGATTTGCTTCACACATATCAATACCAGTGCGATTACCAGTCAATTTGACTTGATCTACTCTTTGCGTGTTGTCAGAGACGCAGGAAGTTCTCAGGAGCGCGTCGACGTAAAACTGACAAAAGATGTGAGAACAGGCGTAGAGTATTTGGAAAGTGGTTTGTTTGAAACGGGAGATGTTAAGCAGCTTGAGTGGTTTTAGATATACTTGAAACAAGGCGCAAATGGACGCATTGTTTAAGTTATACTTTTAGCAATTGAAGATAATTACCTGATTTTTGTTGAAAAATCCATCACAAACAAAAACACGTGCAATGTATTTACAACGCACGTGTTTTGTATTATAATTGATATATAGCAATGGAAGGAGTGTTTATTATGTCTACTACAAATGTTACGATTCGAATGGATGAACAGTTAAAAAAACAGGCAGAAGAGCTATTTTCTGATTTAGGGTTAACTATGACATCGGCTCTAATAGCATTTACAAAACAAGCTGTCAGGGAACAGAGAATTCCGTTTACTCTATCTCGAAATATACCAAATACTGAAACGATTAACGCATTAGACGAAGTAGAGAATATGAAGCTTAATCCAGAAGAATATAAAGGTTATGATGATGTAGATGAGATGATGAGAGAGATCTTAAAATGAAGTACACGATTAAACCAACAACTAAATTTCAGAAAGATTTAAAACGTATTCAAAAGCGTGGTTATAATTTAGAATTGCTCACAGAGATCATCAAAATTATTGCAAATGGTGAAGAATTACCTATTAAATATAGAGATCATAATTTGAGTGGAAACTACTCGATGTGCAGAGAGTGTCATATTACACCGGATTGGCTCTTAATCTATGAACTTACTGAAAGCGACCTAATTCTATATCTCACACGAACTGGAACTCATAGTGATTTATTTTGATGATTACAGTATTAGAGCGAAAAAACCTGAAACCTTGAAATTAAAGGTCATCAGGTTTTTTTATGTTAATAATTCGCATATTAATCCAGTGATATTTCAAAATGATGATAATCCGTGCCGTCATACGCACCAAAGCGAAGAGTCATTTCTCCCAATGGTACGTCAAGCGTCTCCTCTATTTTCGTGTGAATATCCATGAAAATTAAGTTCAGTTCCTCTTCATGAATGCTTTCGACATCAAAAGAAAAGCTGATAGTGTACATGTTTTGGCTGAGTCTTTTCATCATATCAGTTTCCATCAAACCGGTTGATCTATAGTCCTCAAAAACGTTAAATGTATATTCAAAGTCTGAGTAATCTGACCCTAAAGCTAAAATGACTTGTTCTCTAAGATATGTGATTGTACGCAGCTTTGCATACAAATCGATTTGACTGGCTTCATACAAGGTTGTTCTAAACTCGTACTCTGGATTACTCTTTGGAGCAATTTCGACTGTGTATTCACCACGCTTATAGTCATAATTTGAATCCGTGACGTCAAACGGTTCCTGATATCTGTCTTCGTAGATCTTTACCACTGCCCGCTGCTGTTGCCACATGACAAAGGGATTTCCTGATAATGCAAAATAAAAATATGCCACAAATGAAAGCATGATGATCACGATCAAAATTAGTAATCTCAATATCCATTTTTTCCAAGCTTTATTCATTGGCTACTCTCCAATCTAGAACGTCTTTACATTTATGCTACTTCAAGGGTGGATTTGAGTCAATACAAATCGAGAATGACTTTTTATTTGCTTAAATATGGAAATAAATGTAAAATTATATTACGCAGTTGTAATCTGAAAATTACGAAAAATCAGATTTCAAAGGCTATTTTATTTAAAAAAATGATATACTGGAAGGAGAAATATTATGATAATACAACCGTCAGGGGACCATATCAAGGTTACATTTGAGTACCATAAAAAAATTGTGGAAGCTATCAAACGAATCGGAAGTGGTAGGTGGCAACCCGAACAGAAAGTTTGGATTTTCCCTCTGAGCAAACTGGATGATCTCATTAAGTTAAAGGAGGCTCTTCCATCTTATATTCATCAGAACTCACCTGCACTTACATACCAAAAGAAGAGAACGGCAATCAACCCTTATACCAAAATTGAAAGAACAGATTACACGAAACCTGAGCATTTGACTGAAGTGAACAAATATGTGGAACAACTCAGAAAACGCTTGTCACAAAAGGGTTACAGTCCAAAAACTATAGCCAGCTATACTGCTCAACTCAACCGTTTCTTACATTTCTCAGACGTGTTATGGGACTCGAAAGCCATCAACAAATACATTCTCTTTCTACTGGAAGAAAAAGAATGCAGCCATGCTTATGTGAATCAAACTGTAAATGCAATCAAGCAACACCTTATATGTCAAGGTGTCCACGGCGAACACGAGATCATCGAAATCCTGAGACCAAGAAGTCAAAAGAAACTCCCAAAAGTCCTCAGTCAAGAGGAAGTCAAACGCATCATCGATTGCACTGAAAATGTAAAACACAAGGAGGTCTTTTTTTGGTGGATCAAAAATACATTTAAAAGAGGTTCAAATGAAGAATAAAAGATCCGCTATCGGAATACTACTATTGTTTATAATTGTACTTGGAATTTATCTAGTATACCTAACTTCAACACAGTCAGAACAGTTGAAAAGCATTTATATTAAGTCTTTGGTAGAGATTATTGAATACGAAAGTGGAACCCAGAAGTCATTCAAATATATTGCAATTGATTTAGACACATTAAAGGGATTAAACGAAGTTGAAAAAGCTGAAGTTAATGAGTATTTTGAATCAAAATACAATGTTCAAGTAATTGATGCATCATACATGGATTTACTAGAAAAGGGCATAGAACATAGAAATAAAGAGTTATCGGGATTAGTTATATATGTTGAAAAAATTGAAAATCACATATTTAGTTATAATGTTCATATTGCGAAAGAATATGCTTCATTAGGGGGTAATGGTATTGTTATAAAATTTCATTACAAAAATGGAGAGTGGATAATCTGGAATGTAAAAGTAAACTGGATATCATAATGATCCTTCATCTAACATAAAGTGATGTTTCTGATGCGCACAAAAAAATAACGCATCAAGTGACACTTTTCAGCGCATCTGGAACGTCATGTTGGACGAAGCCGCGTACCATAACCTTTGGGGATTCAAGTATTAGTTCTTTTGTGTTTTTGAAAAATCAGCATCAACTTTTATGCGGAAAGTCTTGTTTTTGCCGTAATACCATCTGAATTGTTAGCAAAAGGACATAGCTTCCCCCTCCCCATAAACCTTTTGATAAATTCCACAGCGCTAGCGTTTTAGTCCAACACAGGATCACATCACTTCCATATGATTGTGAACTTTGCATCAAGTTTACACTAAAGGAGGCTGCTCATGTACTACGATTACACGGTCAAAATCCCTCAGG
>JACUUV010000131.1 GCA_014859095.1 Clostridia bacterium
TTTTCGAGGTAACTGAGGTCGTATGAAGTGACGCCATAAACTTCTCCATTGCCTTCAATCAGAAAATCGGCTGTAGAAATTTGTACGAGCGCGTCTGATATGATGAGTTCAACGACATCTCTCTCAATATGTGATGCAGATTCAATTGCTAGCGCACCTTTGCTCTCGATGTCCACGACAACTGAGAACGTAGTAATGTAGTTGTTGTTGGCATCCGCCACTCTAGCGATGACGAGGTCATCCTGCGTTTCTGTGGTTTTGTTGGAATCCGCATAGAAATCGGTTCCACCCCTCACAACTGCTCCAGGATAATAGATTTCTAGTGAAGTATTATTATCCACCATCTCCATTCTGAGGAGGCTTTGATCGAGTGTATCCAGAGCAATGCCATTGATGCTGTATTTTTCTACGTCAAGTACAGAATATTTGCCTTCTATGGCCATCGGTTCGTCAAATCTGATTTTCAGCATTTGACTGGATGTTCTCGGATCATAAAGTCTAGCAGTCCAAGTTAATGCGTTTGGTGGAGTGAAATCTTTCATCTCAAATGAGTAATAATTCGATTGAAGCGGATTTCCGGAATAATCCGTCAGATTGTTGATCTGCAAACTGTAATTGCCGATCAACGGCTCAGAGAATATCACTTCCACTGTATGTGTCGTAGAATTATACTGAATGCTGTTGATTTTATAACTGATATCAGCATTGTTTGAATCGAGCAGTTTGTAATTCTGTCTGCTTTGAACTTGACCCTCACGGTTGTTGAGGTGCTCTGAGAAGACGAGTTTCAGTTTCTGTTCACTGATTGGTGTCGCATTTCCTACCACATATGGTGCAGTGGTATCTTTTTCTAGTTCTATTCCGATTTGTTGAATCGTATTCTTGTTGTTGGAATAGTCTGTTACAGAATTCGCCATGACAACAGCAAGTGTTTTACCCGACGGAATGAAATTGCGTGTAAAATCAAGTCTGAGCTTGTTGCCATCCACATGTTTCGACGTGACGGTCTGATCCACCATATAAGAGGAACTGCTGTGGTAGTATTGGGTTGCCAGTCCGTTGAGGATACGGATATCCTCACTCCAAACCAGTGTCACACCTGTTGCTGATATATTTTCATAACCGATGACATATGGAGCTTGAACGTCTTTGACCACTGACAAAGTTATTGGATTTTGAACTACAGTGAATCCGGCATAATCGATCAAAGTGTTCTTTGTCTCAAGTGTCACGCTAGGAGTCAAATCCGTGTAGGTTTCAATGATGGCTTCACGATTGTTGTTTTGAAGTTCAACACTTTTGATTGCGATGTTGCCTTTGTTGATTGTGAACTCTCCAGATGACAAAAGTGGAATCTCATCCAATTGCAAATAAGATTGTTGCTCTTGAATACTCTTCATAGGCTCCGAAAATTTGACTTTGATTGTTCTTGTGCCAATTGCCACAGCGGATTTAATGGTCGGTGGTATGAGATCCACCATCTCAAGAGTGGTGAATTTTTCATTTCTAAGCACAAGGCCTTCTTTGGAAATAATGCTTGATATCGCTAACGCAATCTCGGTTTGTTGTGGCACAGGTTGATTAAAGATCAAAAGGATCTTGTTCGTACTGGAATCATACTGTGCCTCAACGACTCTGAGGTCGTGTACATAACTTGAAGTCACTTTATAGTTCTCCGGCACTATCACCGTTTCTGCCTTGAGTGGCACACTTGAAACGAGGACAACTTCTTTGAGGCTGTATCTTTCAATTGTTTCAATCACAGCATCTTTCGGCGGCTCAGGTTCTTTTGGCATTTCAAGTTTTCCAACTTCTTGACCGAGCG
>JACUUV010000022.1 GCA_014859095.1 Clostridia bacterium
ATACTCTTGGAGCATAATGGGTATTCGAAAAATGTTGCTGTATTTGTTAACCGTAAGCAACTACTTATGAGTGAGTATGATAATTATAAGCTCAATCAGAATGATGATGTTAAAGTCATAAGACCTATAGGAGGAGGATAATGTCATTAACCTACAGAACGAGAAATGCCCCAGAGAACCCCTCCTTGCAAGATCGTGTCCTCTGAGACCTGGTATAAAACCATGATTATATCTTTCAAACATGGTGGTGCTGAAATTACCATTCCTGTGCCTTGGAACACGAAGTGTAAGTGCCCCAACCCTTGTGGTAAGTTCTCTGTCCCTGAAGCCGTTGCGATAGGCTGTACGGTCATCAGATCGTTCGTAGGGCTCTACACCAAGCTGCTCAGTAGATTGAGCTATCAGAACCTGATTTAATATTTCTTCGAGCAGCTTAGAAAATGCATCATCTCGGTTTTCTTTTGTAAAAAGTCCGTGCAAAAGTTCAGTATCCAATGTAATATTTAATTGAGCCATTTTGTTCATCTCCTCAGTTAGGTATTTGTGTGGTACTTATATTTTAACCGAGGACGAGCATTTTGGCTCATTTTTATTTGAAGTTTCTTTTTACACCATTATACGGACTTTATCCTTTCGGCTCTATTTTGAGGTAAATAAAAAACGTCAAAGCCTTGAAAAACTTACATTTTGGGCTTGACAGAATAGGAAGGCTTATGTCGTCCTAATGGTAGATAAACATTGTGCCTTTTCTGAAACATTGAATTTAAACCTTCTTCTAGAAGCCCAATAATATTCATGTCTGGTCCGCTAACAAAGTTTGGATAGGAGAAATATTTTTTATACAGTGATTTCCCGGCGGCAACTTGTGCCTGATCCAGAGCTTTCTCTGGGATGTTTATGTAGATTTTACTGTTGTCATTAGCGCCACCTTTTGTTGGGATTAAAATATAATAAGCGCCATTACCACTAAGCGCCCACATTCCATTAGGATTATTTAGGCTAACGGATGGACAGACAAATGGATTTTCCTTTTCAACAGGCGCAGCGAATACAGATACCGATGAACCGATAATTAAAACCATTACCATCGGTAATATTATAAACATTTTTTTCATATTTTTTATTATAATAAACTACTCCTTTCTAAAAACTGTTACATTACAAAAATAACGATATTTACTACCTTCAAGTTATCTTATTTGCCGTCAGTTGTAGTACAGAAGTAACTTTTTCCAAGTTCATACTCCTTAAAAAGTTCACAGGTGCCACAGATACAGCCTTTTTCCTCATCAATGCAATGGCTCTTTTCGTAAGCGCAGAACATTGCTTCTGCATGAATCTTGTCTTCAGTACTGCCCATCATAAGAATCATGTTACCTGGCATTGATTTCATTTTACAGGAAAAAGAGTTACAAGCCAGATAAATAGCAACTTGGTAAATTTGGATGAAACGAACAGACTGGCAGGAACTTAGCGAATATACTCATAGATAAATGTAAGAAGATGGCAGTTTAAAGAAGGTATTATCATTAAAAAAATGAATAGAAATTCAAAATCTAAAGCTTTTTTTGAAATTTACATCAAAGCCTTAAAAATCAATGATTTTGGGCTTGACAGTATAGGAAGGTGATATAAAGCTTGGTTTGGAATAGACTGGAAGACGCTAAATGCGACTTATGGTAAGGAATATGCTATAATGAGTCTTTAGTGATGGGGTTAATGTAAAATCAAAAGGAGAAATATGTTATTATTTGAAGAACTAAATATAATAGAACCAATAAAGAAAGCCATAAAAACAAAAGGGTTTACAAAGCCAACAGCAATACAGTCCAGAGCAATACCCTCTCTTCTTAAGGGAATGGATTTATTGGGTTGTGCCCAAACAGGCACAGGTAAAACTGCAGCTTTTGCTATTCCAATATTGCAAGGTATATCATTACAGCATAAGGCTCAAGCAAGCCGTAGACAGATTCAAGCATTGATAATAGCACCAACAAGAGAACTGGCGATACAAATAGCAGATAGTTTTGAAGACTATGGGAAGTACTTAAATCTTAAAACACTAGTGATCTACGGTGGCGTTTCTCAAAATCCTCAAACAAGAGACTTGACGAAGGGAATCGATATATTGGTTGCCACTCCGGGCAGACTGCTGGATTTAATAAACCAAAGATATGTGAGTTTGAGAAACGTGAAATATTTCGTGCTTGACGAGGCCGATCATATGCTGGATATGGGTATGCTTCAAGATGTGAGAAAAATAATTACACATCTGCCAAAAGAAAAACAGAATATGTTTTTCTCTGCTACAATGCCGGCAGAAATTGAAAAGCTTGCAAATTCTATTTTAAAGAACCCTATTAAAGTTATGGTTACACCTGTATCCTCCACGGTTGAGATCATAGAACAAGAATTATATTATGTGGATAGTGGCAACAAAGTAAATCTACTGATCAATTTATTGAAAGACAAAGAGATTATATCAGCTCTCGTGTTTTCAAGAACCAAACATGGAGCAAACAGGATTGTCAAAAATTTGGTGAAAGCGGGACTTGTCGCTGAAGCTATTCATGGTAACAAATCCCAAACGGCCAGACAATTGGCTTTAAAAAACTTTAAAGAAAGAAAAACCAGAATACTCGTTGCAACAGATATCGCAGCCAGAGGCATTGATATTGAAGAGCTGTCTCATGTTATCAATTTTGATTTGCCGGAGGTCCCTGAAACTTATGTTCATAGAATAGGGCGTACAGGTAGGGCTAGTCACGGGGGTACGGCAATTTCTTTTTGTAGCCATGCAGAGAAGCCACTATTGAAAAGCATCCAAAAATTGATTGCCAAATCAATAGAAGAAGTCATTGACCATCCATATCCTTTAGTAGAAACAAGCATAGAAGTGATTGTAAAGTCTGATCGGAGAAATACTTCTAAAAAATCTATCATAGAGGACAAACCTAGAAGTAGCAGAAGAAACAACGACATTAAGAAGAAAGTTGTAAGAACTGAAAAAACCCGTTCAAATGTTAAAGGACACAAAATGAGAAATGAATAGTAATCTGAAGAATCAAGTTCTAACAAAGTTTATTGTTGAAACTTGATTCTTTTTTATATTTCATTTCAAATACAATAAGTGTCAAGGTTCTTCTACTAAACCTAATAGAATGATATAATCTAGTTCTAGGGTGATATCATGTATGGAATAATTGCTATGGTGACCAAATAGGTATTGATTTTCTTGATCTATTTGTTTATTATGAGAATCGCAAAATTGATTTATATAGACGATAAAATTAGGGCCATAAAAACCAAAAGGAGAACATTATGCTTTATTTCATGAACGACTACTCAGAAGGCGCACACGAAAAAGTACTGAGTGCGTTGATTAAAACGAATATGGAACAACATGTGGGTTATGGTGTCGATAACATAACGAATGAAGCGATTAAGCTTATAAAGAAGAGAATCAATAGCCCAGATGCGGATGTGCATCTGTTGGTTACTGGGACTCAGACAAACACGATAGCAATCGCTCATATTTTAAGGCCTTACGAAGCGGTAATCGCAACGGATCTTGGTCATATTTCAGTTCACGAAACTGGCGCGATTGAAGCAACAGGTCATAAAATAATTGAAATGGAATCGAAGGATGGTTTACTCACTACAGAAATGATTGATGCCGCAATTTTAAAGCATGCGGATGAGCATTGGGTATTGCCTAGACTGGTATATATATCAAACGCCACTGAGACTGGAACCATTTACACGAAATCAATGCTGGAAAACATAAGAAAAGCTTGTGACAAACACGGACTCTATCTTTACCTCGATGGAGCAAGACTTGCCAATGCCCTGATGTGTGCGGATAGCGACATGACGATTGAAGATGTCGCCAGTCTAACGGATGCCTTCACGATTGGCGGCACAAAAAACGGCATTCTCTTTGGAGAAGCTTTAGTCATTACCAATGACCATTTGAAAGAGCATATGAGATTTTCCATTAAACAAAGAGGTGCTCTTCTTGCAAAAGGAAGATTGCTGGGAGTCCAGTTCAAAACGCTTTTTGAGGATGATCTATATTTTGAAATCGCAAAACACACCAACGCAATGGCGACTCTATTGAAGAACGGTATTTTGGAACTTGGTTATGAACTTGTGACCAATCCTTCAACAAACTTGATTTTTACTATACTTCCAAACGGTGTCCATGATCAACTTTCGAAACTTTGCTATTATGAAGCGGAACATCCTTATGATGAAAATAATATGGAAGCCAGATTTGTGACTTCTTGGGCAACTCCAAAGGAAGATGTTTTGGAGCTGCTCAGACTCTTGAAAGAATTCAAAGCAAACTAATAAAAAATGATATGAGAGCAAAAGCTTTCATATCATTTTTTTGGTTCAATAGGTTCACTTCATAAGTTCCATATAATTATCTTTGGTGATGCTTTGACCATAGATCATGTAACCCGGTTCGATGTTGAATCGATAATAAGACATCGTGAAATGGAGATGTGGGCCTGTGGAGAAACCTGTTGATCCGACTTCTCCGATCAATTGACCACGCTCGACCATTTCGCCTTCAGTAACATGTAATTTGTCTAGATGAAAATAAACACTAAAAAGTCCTTCGCCGTGGTCTACAACAATGCTGTTGCCTGTTAGGACAAGGGGCATTGAAAGCATGACTTTACCTGCATTGGCTGAGACTACTTCAGTACCTCGAGGTGCAGCGATGTCAATTCCTGCATGTCTGTAATTCGTCAGTGCACCGTTGACATAACGTGACTCACCAAATTCAGTGGTAACTTTACCTTTAGTCGGCAATAGAAAAGACTCTGTGTAATACTTTATTGGGGAAGAGACATCCCGTGAAGGATTGAAATATTTATAATACTCAGCATAAGCATCATCCGTTCTCGTGCTGGATTCAACACTTGTATCAACCGTCAGATTTTGAACTCGGAATTTTCTTTGATTGACTTCAATATTTCTTGTTGTTGTGATGCCCGTTTCAGAATTGGTGAATTTAAGACTATAGACACCAGGTGCTGTGCTGTAATTGGTTGGAATGTAACCTTCGATAACATCACCTTGATCATACCATTTGAAATTTGAATACAAATCTTGAGCAAGTGATATTTCAGAAACACTTGTGGCATGATGTACAGTGATCTTCAACAAATCACCTTGTGTAAGTTTGTTTTTTGAAAGTATGATATTTTCGGCAAGGTTCGCATTTGGTATAATACCTAGCTTTAAAAGCAATTTGTAGGATACGATGGAAGCCTCTGCCCTTGTGGCGAATTTTTTTGGAGCAAATGTTCCATTTGGATATCCTGATATGAAATCCAATGCGACAGCTGCCTTTGCCTTCTCAAAACACACCGCTGCTATTGCACCAAAATCACTTAGTTTTGAATCTGCATCATACAGAGCCAAAGGATCAATTGTGCCTCCGGATTCAATGTATGCATTCACAACAACACTGGCCATTTCTTCTCGTGAAATGTTCTGGTCAAATGCTGTTGCATCCATATTTCCGTATTCATTTGAAACAATAAGACCACTGTTGAGCGCAGTTTCGATATAGGGTTGTCCCCAGTATTCATCCTCTGATCGACTCCGCAGATCATAACCTTGTGAGTTGACCATGATGGCAATAAATTCAATTCTTTTTATGGTGTCATTGGGTTTGAATGACCCATCTGGATATCCGGAAACAGCATTGTATGTTGAAATTATTTCGATATACGATTTTGCCCAGTGGTTCTCGATATCGCTAAAGTTAGTTGCAAAAGAAGGTGCTGAGACGGTTATAGTCGATACCGCAATTACAACAAACGCCAAAATCAAACTCATTATTCGTTTTCTATATCTATGTGTCATTTACTCAACTCCTTTCAAAGCAGGTTTATTGGAATACGTTCCATTGACTTAACTTGCTCATCAATGACAAGAGCGGGGGGCATGACGCCATAAGCCATAATGCTTTGAACATCTTCGACTTTTTCAACTCTCGCTTCAAGTTTCTTACGATTAGTAAATCTTGTTTGATTTTGTTTTACAGTAGCAGATGGCCAAATGCATTGAATGTATAGCCAATGATTAAAATTCCTGCAGTCACAATACCTGCAAAAATAACCAAGAGTCTGGTCTTGACGACTTTTTTCAGGAGAATCATAGAAGGTAGAGAAAGTGCTGTAACGGCCATCATAAAGGCTAAAGCAGTACCGATTCCAACGCCTTTAAGTACAAGTGCCTCAGCTATAGGAAGTGTACCGAAGATGTCGGCATACATAGGTATACCAACTGCAGTGGCAAGTAAAACGGAGTACCATTTGTCTTGACCAAGAAGTGCTGAAATCACCGATTCAGGAATCCAGTTGTGGATTGCGGCACCTATGCCGACACCGATGAGAATGTAAAGCCATACTTTATTTATGATTTCAAGTACCTGTTCTTTCGAAAAATCCAATCTGTCTTTTACGGTCAATTTTTCTTGCTCTACATCCATGACTTTATTGCCAAAGACAAAAGGTTCTACGTATTTTTCCAGTTTAAGTTTACTGATCAGGGAACCGCCTATAACCGCTAGAATGAGTCCGACAATGACATATGCAATTGCAATACGCCAGTTGAAAATACTCGCAAGAAGTAGAACGGAAGCCAAATCCACGAGTGGTGATGAAATCAGGAACGAAAATGTGACACCAATTGGAAGTCCTGCGCTTGTAAATCCAATAAACAGTGGTATGGACGAACAAGAGCAAAATGGAGTGATGGTTCCTAGCAATGCACCGAGTATATTCGCTGTAATACCATTGAATCTTCCTAGAATCTTTCTTGTTCTCTCAGGTGGAAAGAAACTTTGAATATACGAGATTGAAAAAATCAAAACGGATAGCAAGATGAAAATTTTAATAACGTCATAAATAAAAAAATGAAGACTTCCACCTAAGGGGTCAGAAATGCTAAGGCCGAAAACATTTTCGACAAGCATTTTGATGAGATCATAGAGCCAGTCCATTTTTAAAAGTTGATTGTTAAGCCATTGAAATATAAACATTGTTGTTACTCCTCTTTAAAATTATTCACCAACCACACAGCACTGGTTGAAATACTGTTCTTTGTCTTTGATTCTTTCAGAATCTGTCTTGATTTGTGGATAGTTCTCGATATTTTCAAGGATTCCTTGAATCAGTTGAATGAAATATTTTTGATCTTTTCTCAGAGAATAAAAAACGAATTTTTCTTTACGTTCGTCAACTACGAGGTTGAGGTCTCTCAACTTAGACAGGTTTTTCGAAACCCTAGGTTGAGGAACATCTAAAATACCACTGATTTCACCAACACATAAATTGGATTGAAACAATAACAAAATTATTCTGAGCCGTGTTTCATCAGATAATATTTTAAAAACATTGGTCAACTGATCCATGGGAAATCTCCTTTTAAATAAAGTAACACGCCGTCACATGCACGTATGGGAATATGTATATAATACTCTTGCATTTATGGTTTGTCAACCTGAAAATAAAAAAATCTAAATTCACATTGATATTTATAGATATGACTGTTACAATATAAATCTATAGTCATCGATATGAGGAGGGGTAAATTGTCTACAGTATACAGTAAAAGGGTAAAGATTTTCAAGGCTTTTTCTGACGAAAGTCGGTTGAGAGTAATAGAACTTCTTCAAAGTGGAGAAAAGTGTGGGTGTACGCTTGAAGAAATGTTGCCCATATGCCAGTCAACCTTGTCTCATCATATGAAAATATTAGTGGAAAGTGGCATTGTTGAAGTTAGAAAAGATAAAAAATGGTCATATTATTCCATTTCTGACGAAGGCATAATGGTTACTCAGGAATTTTTAGGCGATTTGCTCGTGAAGCATTATGACACAAGCATTATCAATATTTGCGAAGAGAAAGGATGATCAACATGAAAAAAATTTCGATATATGAACCAGCGATGTGCTGTCCGACGGGTCTATGTGGCGTTGGAATTGATAGTGAACTATTAAGAATATCCACAGTGCTGAACAAGCTTAAGAAAAGTGGTGTAAAGATTGAAAGATATAATCTGACAGATTCACCCATGCAATTTGTGACCAATAAAGTAGCCAATAAACTCATTAACGAAAAGGGTGTGGACGAGTTGCCATTCATTTTTGTTGATGAAGAACTTGTAATTTCCGGAAGATATCCAACAAATCAGGAGCTTGCTGAGTATCTTGATATTTCAGTTCATTTTTTTGAAGAAGATTTAAAGGAAGCTGAGTTGGATTTTCCAATCATCAAATGACCCATTTTAGGAGGCATAATAAATGATACAAGATTTCAATCCGCAAAATATCACGTTGACAAAATATATGTTTTATACTGGCAAAGGTGGAGTTGGTAAAACTTCAACAGCATGTGCCACTGCAGTTACTCTTGCTGACAGAGGAAATCATGTTCTACTGGTCAGCACCGATCCCGCATCCAATTTACAGGATGTTTTTGATACAGAACTCAACAACAAAGGTGTGAAGATAGAGGCAGTACCAAATCTTTTCGTTGCCAATCTTGACCCGGTAGAGGCAGCTGCCGAGTATAGAGAAAGTATGATAGCACCCTTTAGAGGAAAGCTTCCAGATGCAGTACTGAACAACATGGAAGAGCAACTCTCTGGTTCTTGTACTGTAGAAATTGCAGCGTTTAATGAGTTTTCCAAATTCATAACGGACGAACATCTACAGTTAAAATATGATTATATTATTTTTGATACGGCTCCTACGGGGCATACTCTAAGAATGCTTCAATTGCCTTCAGCATGGAGCAATTTCATAAGCGACAATACACATGGTGCGTCCTGTTTAGGCCAGCTTTCAGGGCTTGAAAGTCAGAAAGAAATCTACAGAAAAGCTGTGGAGACGTTGTCTGATAAAAATTTGACGACTCTTGTTCTTGTTTCCCGTCCCGAAATCGCCTCTTTACTGGAAGTAGAAAGAGCTTCAAAAGAACTTGCCGAAATTGGAGTTGAAAATCAAATGTTGATTGTCAATGGCGTCATGTCCAGTTATGATGACAATATATCAGAGAGCTTGTACCAAAAGCAGCAGATTGCTCTCTCGCAGATGCCCCATAAATTGAAATCAACTGTGACCTATCAGGTACCTTTAAGAGGATATAATATCACAGGTGTAAACAATGTGAGATCACTACTGATTAAGGACAAATTGACGTTCAGCAATGAAAAAATCCGTGCGGAGTCAATTCCAGGACTTAAGGCGATCATCGAAGATTTACACAAAAGTAATAAGAAAGTGATTTTTGCCATGGGCAAAGGCGGCGTGGGAAAAACAACAATAGCTGCCGCTATCGCTTTGGGATTATCCGACAAAGGTAAAAAAGTGCACTTGACGACTACAGATCCCGCAGCCCATCTCAAACATATCATAACTGAGGCACAGGGCATCACTATGAGCCATATTGATGAGGAAGCTGAGCTCAAAAAGTATCGGGAAGAGGTGCTATTCAAAGCTGGTGAATCTATGAGTCCAGAGGACTTGGCTTATGTTGAAGAGGACTTAAGATCACCATGCACTCAGGAAATTGCAGTATTCAGGGCATTTGCAGAAATAGTGGAAAAAGCTGAAAATGAAGTGGTTGTCATCGATACAGCACCTACAGGGCATACTCTGCTTTTGCTGGAATCCACACAAAGTTACAATCAGGAAATAGAGCGTTCAAAAGGCGATGTTCCGGAATCCGCTAAAAAATTATTGCCAAGACTTCATAACGCTGATGAAACAGAAGTTGTAATTGTGACTCTACCTGAAGCCACGCCTGTGTTCGAAGCAAAGCGATTGGAAGAAGACCTCAGACGTGCCGGAATCAACAATAAGTGGTGGATCATCAACTCCTCATTATATTTGACCGGAACAAGCAATCAGATGCTCTCAGCCAAAGCCAGCAATGAAATCGAATGGATCAACAAAGTGGATCAACATGCCAATGGAAACTTTGCTGTGATTGCCTGGAGAACTGACGAGATAAAGGGTGATAATTTGAGATCGTTATTGCTTTAGTAAAAAATATGACTCGCTATTTGAGAACCGACTATAACCCCGTGTTTTAGTCGGTTCTTTATTCTAGGGTAAGGAACTGAAATCGAGGTCCAAAGTCATGTTATTATTTTAAAATAAATAGTATAATGGACATGACAGTTCACATAAAAGTATTTACATAAAACAATAATGGTGGGGGAGGAAATGAAATGCAAACCTATGAAAAACTCGGCGTATTCTATTTGGGCAAAGAATACGATTTGGAGAGCAAACAACCCAAAGAGGAGTTGGTGCTCTTAAAATCCAAAGATTTGACCACACATGCTGTAATCATTGGAATGACAGGCAGCGGAAAGACCGGACTTGGGATTGGACTCATAGAAGAGGCAATAATAGATAATATTCCTGTGATTGCAATAGATCCAAAGGGAGATTTGGGGAATCTTGCTTTGACTTTTCCTAGGCTCCGCGGAGAAGACTTCCGTCCTTGGATCAATCTTCAGGAAGCTTCGAACAAAGGCGTTTCACCGGATGAATATGCTGAGGCGCAAGCTGAATTGTGGCGGAAAGGCCTTTCAGACTGGGGACAGGATGGATCGAGAATTGAGAAGCTTCGCAATGAAGCTGACGTGAAGATCTATACTCCAGGAGGATCGGCAGGGATCGGAGTATCGGTACTTAAATCTTTCAATGCACCTCCACAAGTGATTATTGATGATAAAGAGTCATACAGAGATCGAATTAGTGTTACAACCATCAGTTTGCTTTCCTTGATCGGTATTCAAGCAGACCCGTTCAAAAGTCGTGAATTTATTTTGATCTCCAATATTTTGGATTACAACTGGAGTTCAGGAAAAAATCTCAGTTTGCCTGAGTTGATCAATGCTATACAAAAGCCGCCTATGGATAAAGTCGGAGTCATGGATATGGAGCGTTTTTACCCTTCTAAAGACAGAATTTCACTTGCGATGATGCTCAACAACTTACTGGCATCTCCTGGTTTTGAAGCTTGGATTGAAGGCGAATCACTTGATGTCAATCGATTCCTTTATGATCATGTTGGAAAGCCTCAAGTTTCTATATTTTCAATAGCCCATCTTTCTGAAAGTGAGCGCATGTTTTTTGTGACCATGCTTCTTAATGAAGTATTGTCATGGGTTCGCAGTCAACCGGGAACCGGAAGCCTCAGAGCGATTCTATATATGGATGAGTTGTTCGGTTATCTGCCACCGACCGCAAACCCACCATCCAAAGGTCCACTTCTGACACTACTCAAACAAGCACGAGCATATGGACTTGGATTGGTTCTTTCCACACAAAATCCAGTTGATCTTGACTACAAAGCACTTTCTAATGCGGGAACTTGGTTCATCGGCCGTCTTCAAACCGAACGCGATAAAGAGCGTGTATTGGCAGGACTAGAAGGCGCTGCAGCAGGAGGTAAATTTGATAAGGCCCGTACGGAGCAAATCCTGGCGGGGATTGGTCAGAGAGTGTTTTACCTTCATAGTGTACACGAAGATGAACCTGTAATTTTCAATACCAGGTGGGTTATGTCCTACTTGGCGGGACCACTTACAAGAAATCAGATTGCCGCTCTTCCATCCATCAATGTGACCAGTAGCGAGCGCTCAGTAACTTCTGAATCGGTCACTGCAAATACGACCCCGATTTCAAGCTCGGTCATTCAGGAAACAACCCATGAGAACGAAATGAGTTCGGCAGCTCCAATTCTGCCACCTCAAATCAAACAGGTGTATCTCCCTGTAAAATTCGGAGCAGGTGGAAAAATCACTTATAGACCATCGGTGATCGGTATGGCAGACGTACTGTATAGCAATACCAAGCACAAAGTATCTACTTCTATAAGTTATACGTTGCTGACACCTCTTCATGATGGCCCGGTTGCACTCGACTGGAGTGAGGCGGAGACACTTGACATTGGGATCCATGATTTGGATTCGAATCCTCTTGAGGGATTGTCATTTGAGGGTTATCCGGTTGCTGCGACAAATGCGAAAAATTATGATTCTTGGAAAAGACTATTGACCCAATATATTCGAACTCAAAAAAGCCTCAAACTATTATCGTGCCCAGGATTGAAAGTGGTTTCTGAATTTGGAGAGGATGAACGTGACTTCCGAATAAGATTGCAGCATTTGGTTCACGAAAAGCGAGATGAAGATCTGGAGGCAATGAAGAAAAAATACGCTTCTAAAATTCAAACGCTAACGAATAGAAAGCAACGGGCTGAGCAAGCTGTTGAGAAGCAAAGCAGTAGAGCCTCACAGAGAAAAATGGATGCTGCCGTTTCAGCAGGAAGTGCAATACTTGGTGCTCTGTTTGGACGAAAAAGCATTAGTGCAACTTCAGTCTCAAAAATTGGAACTGCTGTAAAAAGCACTTCACGTGCTCTGAAAAGCGGAGAGGGGATTGAACAGGCAAAGGAACTTCTGGAGTCCATCGAAGTTCAACTTGATGAACTCAATTTGGAACTTGAACAACAACTTGTCGAGATATCAAATCGCTATGATGTGATGAAAGAAGAACTTGAGGAAGTTGAGATCAGAGCAATAAGTGAAAATATCGCCGTCCACTTAGTTGGCCTTGCATGGGTTCCGCATGAAAAATAGATAAAAAGTTTAATAAAAACCATCACAAAATTTTTTGTAGTGGTTTTTTTATTGATGCAACTGATATCGGTTTAGCAATAGCGACTGTCCTGCATGACCAGAATGGGAACTGCCGAAACCGTAACTGATGAATTCTTCAAATTGACTGGGAAAAAACCAAAGACTTTTGAAGAATTAGTTAGAGAAAACATCAAAGATTTCAAGAATTGAAACGGCCGTTTAGATATCCAGTCAATGGACCGAGAATCAAAGCCATTGAGAGCATTGGCATAAAATCTTTGGGGTTGATGGTGTAGATGACCATGACTAATGGCAACATATTCAAGGTTGAAAGCGTTAAACCGTTATGGATGAGACTGCAAAATCATGTCCTTTGTCTTTTAATAATTGACTATAACCATCTGCAATGCTTTTCGTATTCCCTGTTCCACTAAAATATACTAATGAGATTCTCATTGTTTTTCCTCAAGATTGGTATGAATTTTTCTCAAAATCCGCATGGTTTGTTCTTGTTCACTAATTTCAATACCTTCTGTCATGGACTTATGCAGCGAAATGAAGGTGGACATGATTTCTTTTTTAAGCTGCTTTCCTTGTGTAGACAATTGGAAAGATTTTGAGTGATTTGGAACTTGTTCCAAATAGTTTTTATCCATCAACTTCTTCACGTTTCTACTGATATTTCCCTTATCAATGTTCAGTGATCTAACAAGATCATTTTGTGAGAAATGACTTTCGTGATGTGCATAAAACAGCATCAAGATGTGCAGTTGTCCCATCCCAATTCCATAAGCTTGGAGATCTTTTTCTGTTTTTGTTTTCAGCTCTTTGTAGATTGCGAAAATCAAGTCGCCAAGTTGCTCAGGTGTGTAAGTCATATAACCTCCAAATTTTAAAAGCCATCAAAAAAGTTGCGTGCACAACTTATGAGAATAATATACCACATAAGTGTTGTGTACGCAACTTATTTTAGTTTGACTTTTGCATTAAATTGACCAATATTTCAAGTTCCTCGGCAAAAACTTTTGCAAGTTCAAAATCGGTCTCTTTAAGAGCCAGTTCGATTTTCGTTTCAATGGATTTCTTTTTTTGCTCAAGTTCTAGATAGTCTTTTTCAAAATGACTGTTGTAGATCATCTTTCTGAATTTGCGTATGCTCATTTTTCTTATTGTCTTATCCTCAATAATCAAAACATAGTCCATGCAATTAGCGATTGTGTAGTAATCGTGGGATATCATCAGAATGGCACCGGTATAGTTTTCAATAGCCTTTTCAAGTGCCATTTGTGAGTAGGTGTCCAAATGACTTGTTGGTTCATCGAGCAATAACAGATCCGATTTTTGTGCTGAGATTTTAGCAATTTGGAGTATGTTCTTTTCTCCACCAGATAACGTTCTGATTTTCCTGTCAAGAACATCTTCGTTGAAACCATATCTAGCGACATGTGACCTGATTTCGCCGGATGATTTGAAACCGACATCAAAAAATTCTTCAAGGACTGTGTTGGATTCACACAGCATTTCACCTTGAACCTGTGACAAATAGGCTACAGATGCGTTTTCATTGATTTCAATGGAATCACAATTATTCTTAAATATTGCTCGGAACAAAGTCGTTTTTCCGGTCCCGTTGGAACCGATAAGAGCGACTTTTTCACCTGCTCCAATTTCAAAACTGACGTTTTCAAGGAGTAATTCGTCAAACGAGATACTGTAGTCGCTAACTTTCAATGCGTAGGTATCGCGCAGGTCATGCGCTGATGTAAGCTCGATATCAGGTTTTTTTATATCTACAAAAGGAGCCTTTATTCTTCGAGCTTCAAGTCGCTCCTGTATTTTCACTCTTGCATACAGTGCTTTTCCTCTTGACGCCTCAGCGTTGTTGGATGCAATCAATCTTAATTTATGAATCATCTGATCATTTCTTTCAATCTCTTCATCATCTGCGATTGCAAGTTCCTGAAGCTCAATTTTCTTTTGGAGCAATGTGAGATTGTACTCGATATATCCACCATCAAATTCCTGTAATTCAGTATTTTCAAGATGAAGGATTTTATCGAAACAGTGATTCAACAGATATCGATTATGTGTAACGACCAATAGAACCCCTTTATGTGCGTTGATGAGATTTTTAAGTGCACCTAAGTTTTCAAAATCCAGAAAAACGTCGGGTTCGTCCATTATCATCAGATCTGGTTGCTTAAGCATTTCTTTGATGACTTGGATGAGTTTGAATTCACCGCCACTGATCATTGATACAGACATGTCCTTTATTTTGCTCAGGTTTGCGAGATTGAGTTTTTTATTGATATTGCTTTCATAGTCATCCCCACCAATGGCGTTGAATGCGTCCAGTGCATGCTGATATTTCTCAAGCAAAACATCTATTTCAGTTGAGGTTTCCATAGCGGTACCGATGGATTCGAGTTCACTACGCAGCGTAAGATAGTCTTCACCGATATATTCGAATACGGTGATTTTTTTTGTATGATCATGCTTTGGGAATTGGCTGACATAGCCTATTTTACAATGCTGATCCAGTTCGATAGTTCCATCAAACATGTACTTTTCAGGATCTATGATAATTTGGATCAGGGTGCTTTTTCCACTACCACTGGTGCCTATGAAAGCTGAGTGTTGACCTTCTTCAAGTGTGAAAGAGATCTTGTTGAATAAATCCTTTTGAGGAAAAGAGTAAGACAAGTCGTTAATTTTTATCATAATATTACCTTTCGTTAAATTAAAGTTTTATAGCCCAACGGAGTTTGGCTGATCGAGCGCGACTGTTCATATGACACTCTTCAGCCGATGGTCTGATGGGTTCAGGTGCGATTTCCTTGTAAATGCCTTCCTGTAAATATTTTTTAAAGGATTTCTTAACTAGACGGTCTTCTCCAGAATGGAACGTCAGAATCGCCACCCGTCCTCCTGATGCGAGGACATCCGGCAATTTTTCAAGGAAATCATACAGCACTTCAAATTCGCTGTTGACATCGATTCTAATGGCTTGAAAGCAACGTTGGCAGGTTTTTTTTACTTCTTCATCTCTTGTGCTTTCCGGAATGAATTTTAAAGCATTTTTTATGATTTGCATCAGATGAGTAGTTGTAGTGATTTCATGGCCCTTTTTGATTTCAGAAATGATGGCTTTGGCGATTACTTCGGCATGGGGCTCGTCGGAATTCTCCAGCAGCATGCCAACAAGTTCATCTTTTGATATTGTCTTTAGGCGCTCCGCAGCAGAAATTCCAGATTCAGGATTAAGGCGTAAGTCAAGTGGACCTTCGCTTTTAAATGAAAATCCCCTCTCGGGATTATCAATTTGCATGGAAGAAACACCTAAATCCGCTAGAACAAAATCAAGCGGACCCGATTCTAAAGCAACCTGGTCAATGCATGAAAAATTCAGTTGTTTGATAGTCAGTCTCTCGGGTCCAAACCCCAGACTTTCTAGCCGTGCCTTGGTACGGGGCAGTTCAATGGGATCGATATCCATTGCATACATTTGTCCAGACTGCTCAAGACTTTTCAATAGTTCCAGGGTGTGACCTCCGTAACCAAGCGTTGCATCAAGTCCGGTTTCTCCTGGACTTATAGCAAGTATTTCGAGAATCTCGTTCACACAAATGGAACGATGCATTCCTGCGGGGGTGTTGCCTTTTTGGATTATTTTCACTACATCCTCTGAATATTTCTCGGGTTGCAGTTCTTTATATTTCTCTTTGAATTTTTTGGGGTGTGTACCTTTATAACGTTCACGTCGCTGGTGTTTTTGACCTTGATCATCCATAGTGATCCTCCATGTGATTATTATGATATCATATCATAGATTGTCCTTCCTGAATGTTAATTTATCGGTTACTTTTTATTTTAGAAGGAAATATAAATGTCGGTGAAATTGCTAAGATTAATCACCAAATGCTTAGAAGTTTATTTATGACCATTACAAATGCCAACTTTGACGATTGGGCAATCGAACAGCAAATCAAGAAAATGATTGCAATTGGAAATGAACTCAAAGGCAACATCACACCATATGATTCAAGGGCGTCTATGCTTTTAAAAGCTGAATCCATCGGTGTTTTGGCAACTGAAAATGAAGACATCCGCTCTTTGAGAGAGTTGATCATTTATGGACTTAAAGGTATGGCAGCCTATACCGAACATGCTCTCAATATCGGCAAAGAAAGCAAAGAAATTTATGAATTCACTTATGAGGCGTTGGCGCTGCTGGATGAAGCAAATACATCCAAATATGGTAATCCTGAAATCACAAAAGTCAATATCGGTGTAGGAAAAAATCCTGCTATTCTAATATCTGGACATGACCTTACAGATCTTGAGCAACTACTTGATCAAACCAAAGGCACAGGTGTGGATGTTTATACCCACGGGGAGATGTTGCCTGGACATTATTATCCTGCTTTCAAACAGTATGATCATTTTATAGGTAACTATGGTGGATCATGGTGGAAGCAAGTTGGAGAGTTTGAATCTTTCAACGGACCAATTCTATTTACAACCAACTGTATCGTACCTCCTAAGAGTGATGAAGTCATAAAGAGAATCTTTACTACCGGTTCATCTGGATATCCTGGCTGTCTTCATATCATGCCAGATAAGGATGGCAAAAAAGACTTTTCAGCCATAATTGAAATGGCGAAAACATTACCATCACCAGAAGAGATTGAAACCGGAAGCATTGTGGGGGGATTTGCGCACAATCAAGTCATGGCGCTTTCAGAACAAGTTGTCGGCGCAGTAAAATCCGGTGCTATCAAGAAATTCATAGTCATGGCTGGTTGTGATGGCAGAATGAAATCTAGAGAGTATTATACTGAGTTTGCTGAAAAACTTCCGAAAGATACTGTGATTCTTACAGCTGGATGCGCCAAGTTCCGTTACAACAAACTGGATCTGGGTGATATCGGTGGGATTCCTAGAGTACTTGACGCCGGTCAATGCAATGATTCTTATTCACTTGCTGTTATAGCTCTCAAACTCAAAGAGGTCTTTGGACTCGATGATGTCAATGAGCTTCCGATTGTCTACAATATTGCCTGGTACGAGCAAAAAGCTGTAATCGTACTATTGGCACTGCTGTATCTGGGAGTCAAGAATATTCACCTTGGTCCTACGCTTCCCGCATTTTTATCTCCAAATGTGGCCAACGTGCTGGTGAACACATTTGGTATCGCAGGAATTGGAACTGCTGAAGACGATATTGCATTACTTATTACAAATTAGTTTACATGATGCAGTGTGTGATGATTATATTGTGAATCATTACACACTGTTTTTTTACTTAGGATATAAAAAATTATATTTATGGATAATTGCCAATAAAATGCGTGAAGTAAACGCTTTGAAATGGTAAAATAGATAGGGAATTACAAAAGCAAAGTGCTTGAACTTAAAATAAATTAATTAAGAGGAGATGTATTATGAGTAAACCAATTCTCTCAGCTCACTTCGAATCAAGAAAGCCATCGGATGTGCGTTTGGCTCAAATGAAATTCGATGAACGTAAAGTTAAACCTGAAGCGGTGATCAATGTAGGTATAGGAAATGTTTCTCTTCCTACCAATCCGGCTATGATGAAAAGACTGTTTGCGCTTAATGCACCGGACAGTCCTTTTGCTGAGGGTGTCATCAGATATTCTGGTACAGCTGGAACTTTAGAGTGCCAAAACGCATTCAAGAATATTCTTGATTGTGAAGGGTTTGACACCAGCAAATTGCATGTTCAGGTCACAGATGGTGGCTCAGCGGGTATGGAACTTCTTTTGATCGGAGTTTGCGGACCAGCCGGATCGGATGAAAGACCACTTATGATGATAGACCCTGCTTATACGAATTACATTTCTTTTGCGGAAAGAGTAGGCCGTAAGACCGTGACTGTAAAACGTCATTTGGGAGAGGATGGGAAGTTCACATTACCCGAGCTGGACAAAATAGAAGAAACAATCAAAGCAAACAATCCAGGGGCTTTACTTGTAATCCCTTATGATAATCCGACGGGACAACTCTACAGCCATGAGACACTTGTGGAACTCGCGAAACTTTGTGTGAAATACAATATGTGGATGGTCAGTGATGAGGCATATCGTGAACTCTATTATGAGGACGGCATCGACCTCGTAAGCATTTGGGGTATAGTCGATGCTGAAGTTCCAGGCATCGAAGGAAGAAGAATCAGCATTGAGACTGCTTCAAAAGTATGGAATGCTTGCGGACTCAGAATCGGTGCGGTAATCACTGACAGCGCTGAATTCAACAACCGTTCAATAGCGGAATATACTGCGAACCTTTGTGCAAATGTCATCGGACAATATATTTTCGGAGCGCTTGCGCACGAAACAAAGGAAGAAATTTTAGGATGGGCATCTCACATTCGTGAGTACTACAGAGAGCATATCGTTAAGGTATACAACGGTCTCAAGGAAAAAGAACCAGGACTGATTGTATCCTCACCGGATGCGTCCATCTATTCTGTTATAGATGTAAGAAATGTTGTCAAGCCGGGATTTGACGCGATAGATTTCGTTTTATATTGTGCACAGGAAGGTTCAGTGAACGTTGACGGTGTTGAAACGACTCTTCTAGTGGCGCCTATGAAAGGTTTCTATGACATCAAGGCAGGGGAGATTAATCCGGGAAGCACACAGTTCCGTATCTCTTTCGTGGAAACACCAGAAAATATGGCGAAAATTCCTGAATTGTTCGTTCAACTCTTGAGACAGTTTGAAGCACAAAGATAAATATGATTCATCAAGCCAATCCCTCTTGCCATCAGCGCAAGGGGGATTTTTTTAAAAGCGAACCTTTTTTTTGTGTGGCTTCCATCATGGCCGGAGTTTTCGTGGGATTTGGAATCATGCTTATTTTTTCCATAGGTGGCCATTTGAATTCCATACTATATCATCTCCAAAAAGGGGTATTAAGTAGTCAAGTAGATTAAGGAAGGTGGAAGTGATGGCGATTAAAAATGTATCCATAATCGGAATGGGAGCGCTTGGCATTCTCTTTGGGCAGCATTTTACTGAAAAAATGGGTAATCAATCCGTTGCATTTGTTGCAAATGAAAAAAGAATTGAAAAATTCAAACATACACGAGTACATTGCAATGGCAAAGAGTGTGACTTCAGGATGGTATCGGACTGGCTACAAGAAAAGCCTGCTGACCTGGTGATTTTTGCAGTGAAATCCACTGCACTGGATGAAGCACTGGAAACTGCTAAATATCAGATTGGCAAAGATACGATCATCATATCGCTTTTGAATGGTATTTCTAGTGAGCAAATTATCGGAGCTAGATTTGGTATGGAAAAAATCATCCACTGTGTTGCACTGGGAATGGATGCAGTCAAAACGGGCAATGATCTCACCTACACCAAAATGGGTCAACTGTGTGTGGGAATTTTACCGGATGATACCGAGAAAGTGGGCAAGTTGAACACACTATGTGAGTTCTTTGATGAAATAGGGCTTCCATACACCAAAGAAGACGATATTCTGCATCGTTTATGGAACAAGTTTATGCTCAATGTCGGAGTGAATCAGGCAGTCATGGTTTATGAAGGTACGTATGAGACGATTCAGAAACCAGGAGAAGCCAGAGAAGTGATGATTGGAGCCATGCGTGAAGTGATGGAACTCGCTCATTATGAGGGGGTGAAGCTTACCATTGATGATCTTATGGCTTATGTCGATTTAATGGGTACGCTTTCACCGGATGGGATGCCATCCATGCGCCAGGACGGTCTTGCGAAAAGAAAATCCGAAGTGGAATTGTTTTCCGGGACGGTTTTAAAACTCGCGGAAAAACATGGTTTGAAGTTTCCAATCAACACAATGCTTTATGAAAAGATTCATGATATGGAAACAGGCAAGATCGTACAGTCAGGATTTTTTGATGTTTCAGAAATCCATCTGGATGATGTGCTTGAAAAGCTTATGGAACATTCTGTTCATGAGGATAAAATAATCAGAAGTATATTACAGTATGAAATAGAAAAATCTTATACGGTGGATGCCAAAATAAAAATCATCCAGTGTTTTGATCAATTGGATCCCAATTCTGATCTAAAGAAAATCATGACCAAATTTGTCAGAGCAAATGCCAATCATCCCAACAGTAAAGTGAGAAAAGAGGCTAGAAATTTTCTGAACAAATAAGTAAAAACCCTGGAGTATGCCGATGTGAGCTGGCATTTTTCAGGGTCTATTTTTTACTCATATAATGCCGAAAGGTTATTTTCTTCTGCCAGTGTGGTGACTATGGTGTATATAATTACTGAAGCCAAACTCGACGTGACCTGATCGTGGTCGAAGCGCGGAGAGACTTCAGCAATATCAAAACTCAACAGTTTCCCTGATTTGATGATGTGCTTGATGAGTTTGAGCACTTTTTCCGGATGCAGGCCTAGAGGTTGTGGGGCACTTACACCTGGTGCATACGATGAAGAAATCACATCTGCACATAAGGTGAGATAAATGGCGTCATTTTTTTTGATGAAGTGGTCCAGTCGCTCTAGAATGCCCCAGATGTCGGCACCGTCTATGTCTTTTGCCAGCATATAATCCACGCCCAGCTGGTGGGCAGTTTTGAATAGATTAACCGTATTGCCGCTTTTTTGTATACCGACACATAAATAGTGGAAAGGGTAATTGTTTTCAAGGGAATAGTCCGCTATCTGTCTGAACATTGTTCCTGAGGAGCCACCATTTGGATATGGCCTAAGGTCAAAGTGTGCATCAAAGTTGATAATGCCGAGTGTGCTCTGATTGTTTTTTTGGATCAAATGCCGGTGTAGACCATGATAATGTCCGAGTGCGACTTCATGTCCACCACCAAGCACTACTGGAAACAGACCAAGATCGAGAATCAAATCAATTGCGTTTGTCAGAGCGGATTGAGCGCTTTCAAGATCATCCTCTATAGGATGGATATTTCCCGCATCATAGAGTTTCAGTCCTTGTGCGAAGGAACAGGGTCTGTTCATAAGCTCTCGTCTAATGCTTTCAGGACTGTTTTCAGCGCCGATACGACCTTTGTTGCGCTTTACACCCACATCGCTGCAAAAACCAAGGAATGCAATTCCGAATTTATGATTCAAGTCATCTTTCCGGATATCTCTCAGGTCGATGGTTTGTACCCATTGATGCCATCTGTAGGCGTCAAAATTGTCTTCACTGTCGATTCGACCTTTCCAATAATCGGAAGGAATCGGGCAATATTCTTTCATAGGATCACACTCCTTGACTCATTTTAGTGATGGATGACAACATTATATCAGAGAAGAGTTGTTTTATCGTCTATTTAAAACGAAACTCAAATAATAATATGGTAAAATGGTTTAAGAATCATAAAAGAAGAGGGTGACCCATGGAATGGAAACAATGTTTGACTGCTTCTGAAAAGTCGCTTTATTTAAAATTCATAAAAACACTTTATAAGGATGATCCATTTTATGTGGACTATACAACACCTGTTTTGAATGAGATTTTCGCTGGAAAATCACCGTTTGCCCAAAATTTGTGGCACGAATCCTATTGGATCATGGATTCTGATGAATTGGTGGGCGTTTTGACCTATCTGATCCACAAAAATTATAGCGATGTGCTTCAAGTCGCATTTTTAGAGTATCTAGATCTCAAAGGATTACCTGAGTTGATTCTTGATCATGCTTATCAGATCGCAAAAGATAAAGGCGTCAAGGAAATCGTGGTCGGCCTTAATGGTCATGTGAATTATGGGTTGGGTTTATCAGTGGAACAATCCCATCGACCAACATTTGGCTCTGTTTATACAAAAGCTTATTACAGCAAACATTTCAAGGCACTTGGCCTGGAAGAAACGAAGCTGGTCTCTTTTCAGTATCCCTGGGAATCAAAAGAATTTCCTCTATCTTTAGAAAAGAAAAACAGATTTTATGGAAGGTTCAAATTTCGAATCATGCAAAAAGAGACATTTGACAGTGATATTGAGATTTATACTGCTCTTAACAACAAATGCTTCGGTGAGCATCCATTTTACTTCCCTAGAACAGTTGAAGAAGATCGATTCTTATTCAAGGATTTGAAATTTTTTATGGAAAAGGGCAGTTTGATTTTTGCTGAAGACGATGGAAAACCTATTGGTTTTCTACTTTGGTATCCCGATTGGGGCGAGATTATGCGAAGAGGTGAGACGCTTTCGGTGATTACCTTCATCAGAAAGATTTTGTTTGGTAAAAAAGTTAAGGGATTCAAAATCGTTGAATGGGCGGTTCTCCCTGAATATAGAAGAAAAGGCGTTCCAGTCGGTTTGTTGGCTCACTGTTATGAACTCGTTAAAGATAGGCAATTTACTAAATGTAAAACGAGCTGGATTGTTGAGGCCAATAAGGATTCAAGTGGATTTGGAGACAAATGGGCTGAGCCTTATGAAAGGTATGCTGTTTACACAATGAAACTATGATAGAGGACAATTATTATGATGAATCCGTTTCTGAAAGAAGAGTTGTGGTCTGTACTTGAAAAAACCCACGATGGTGAGTGTGAAAGACATGCCACAGGTAGCGCTGTATTCACCACATATTACACCAAACTCAATCTGCTGTCTTTTCTGAAGGGAAAGGTTCAAAAAAGAGTAAGAATCATAGGGCTTCCACCTTCCATCTCACTTGGAGGCTTTGAGGTGGAGAACGAACAAGGACTTGATGAGATTCATGAGTGGTTGACTGATCAAGACGGACATACACTCGTGATCAATTCAGAGGATCCCCTTGCAGGTGATTTCTCTTGCGTTCCAACTTTGCCTTCAGTGATCATCGAGAATAGATTTGAGAGTTTTGACCATTATTTGAATGAGCTCAGATCACATTACAGATATAGGGCAATCAAAGCCATGAAAAAATTTGAAGGTATTGTTCAAATGCAAAATGAACCTTTTGACAGGTCATTTTATGATATGTATGACGCTGTATTTCAAAACTCTGATTATCCTCTTGCAAAGAACGATATGATTTTTTTTGAGCAGTTTCCTGGAACAATCGAACAATTTTATGCTGGAGACACCCCCCTTGGATTCTGTCAGTATTATATTGCTGAGGACACGCTCTATTTCATGTTCTGTGGAATCAATTATGAAATGCTGAAAACCTATGACACATATTTGAATATGCTTTTGGTCATCATCAGAAGGGGAATAGAGGCTGGTGTCAAGACAATCGATCTTGGTCAAACCACTGAGACCATCAAGCAAAAACTGGGAGGCATATTGAAGCCGCTTTATATTTGCCATTATCACAAGAATCCGTTGGTCAGAAGTCTCATGAAAAAAGCCATGCCAATTCTGGGTTACACAGCACCAACTGTACGATATCACGTCTTTAAAAATGAAGGGGATCAATCATGAGTATTTGGAATCTGTATGAAAAGACTTATGAGAAACTTTGGGTCCAGCATATATCGCTTAGACCGACAAGAAAAGAGGTCATCAGAGTGCTCTCCAGACTTAATTTACCAGAGAACACAATTCTGGATATGAGCTGTGGTACGGGTCAACTGCTTGATGATCTGAAAAACGAATTGCCTGAACTTAAATGTATGGGTGTGGAGCCGTCATTAATGAGACGCACAGCGATTTCCAAAGGTCATATGGTTATAGAAAGCGATGTGGAAAGCTTCAAGTCCTCAGAAAAATTTGGATGTATCGTGTGTACTCACGCATTTCCATATTTCTCGGATCAAAATAATGCCGTTTCCAGATTTTCAGAACATACGCTTCCAGGTGGGTACTTGATCATCGCTCATGCCGAGACCAAAACCATTTATGATGGCTTGATGTTGATGTTTGTGAAACTAACCACTTCAAAAGCGAAATATCCTGCACCTTCAAAGATGATTGAGCTTTTGGAACCTTATTATGAAATATGTGATGTAGTAAAAATCAATGCTTGGTACGTTCCGAGCATCACGATGTATGTCGCGCGAAAAGGTGAATTATGAAAATTGTTTTATTGCGACCCAAACCGGATTCAGAGACAATTGGACTTCAGCATGTCATGATTTGTGAGCCGCTTGAACTTGAGTATGTAGGTGCAGTTCTTGAAAAAGATCACCAAGTGGTACTCTATGATATGATTCTTGAAAAAAAAAGTATTGAAGAAATTATTGCTATTGAGATGCCGGACATGGTGTGCATGACCGGTTACATTTCACATGTGAATATCCTGATGGATTACAGCAGTAGGATCAAGCAAATCGATGATAGAATCCTGACTGTGGTCGGTGGTGTTCACGCAGAGGTCATTCCGAAGGATTTTGAGAAGGGTTCGTTTGATTACATCATTTCTGCCAATCCACTGGATCATATTGTATCTATAGCAAATGGCACCACATTCCCGCGGATCATCAATGCAGATAAATCGAGAACATTTGAGTATCCTCATCCCGCAAGACATCTTGTGGACCGCTACAGAAAAGACTACTATTACATGTTTCACAATCCATGCAGCCTCATCAAGACTTCTTTTGGCTGTCCATACAATTGCTCATTTTGCTTTTGTAAGGCCATAACAGACGGGAAATATTTCACAAGGCGAGTTGAAGATGTCATTGAGGAACTTATGACAATTGATGATGAGGAAATCTATGTTGTGGATGATGATTTCCTTTATGATGAAAAGCGTTTGACAGAATTTTGTAATGCGATTGAAGCTCATCACATCCAAAAAAAATATTTGGTATATGGTAGAGCGGATTTTGTCGCGGAACATCCGGAGATGATGAAAAGACTTAAAGCCATTGGCCTTCGAGCAGTGATTGTCGGGCTGGAATCTTATTCCAATAAAGATCTAGACAGTTACAACAAGCGCAGTCAAATCGGTGCGAGCATCGCTTGTATAAATATGCTTAATGCACTGGATATTGAATGTTATGGGACGTTTATCATTGGACTGGACTGGAAAACATCGGATTTCAAGTCGCTCAGACGCTTCATTGTTCAGACTGGAATCCAGTTTGTAAATCTTCAGCCATTGACGCCAATGCCGGGAACCAGCCTTTATGATAGTACCAGGAAAGACTGGATTGTCAAAGCGGATGATTTCGCAAAATGGGATATGGCTCATTTGGTGCTTCATCCAGAGCATTTATCCATCAGGAGATATTATTTTGAAATTGTCAAATTGTATTATCAAGTGACACTGAGACCGTCAATGGTCCATAGAGCATTGAAAAAATATCCATTCAAGGAAAATCTGAAATTGACCATTGGCGCCAACCGGGTGATGTGGCAATACGTCAAAAGAATAATCAAGGGGCGACCATGAAAAAGAAAATTCTGTTGATCCAACCCTCGCCATATGCACCGGACGGGAATGTGATCAAGAAAAAAAGACTGAATTTTGTTGGGCTCTCACTACCGCTCATTGCGGCATTGACTCCAGACGACTATGAAGTGGAACTCATATATGAGACCATAGAAGAAATACCATGGCATACGGAAGCGGAAATAGTCGGCATCTCCTCCATGGGACACGGTGTACACAGAACCATCGACATAGCAAGAGGCTTTAAGGCTCTTGGTAAGACCGTAGTCCTTGGTGGCTATATGGTCAGTCTTTTGCCAGAGGAGGGACTTAAATACGCAGATGCGGTTTTTGTTGGTGATGTGGAAACTTCGTGGGGAGTATTTCTAAGTGATTATGAGACGGGCTTGATCAGGCCGGTTTATGATATGCCACTAACCGAGTATTCTCCACCACTACCTCGTTATGAACTGATCACAAATAAGAGAATAGGCAATTTTCTTCCTGTACAAGCGGGCAGAGGGTGCGTGAACCATTGTTCATTTTGTTCTGTGGCGTGTCTTTATCAAGGAAGGTATTTGAAAAGACCGGTTGATGAGGTGATGAGGGATATTACTGAAGTCAAAAGACTGGGCTATAATCAATTCTTATTGCTTGACGATAATATTTTTTCAGATCGGGCTTATACAAAAGCACTGTGTGAAGCCATCAAACCGATGAAAATGAAGTGGATGACGCAGTGTACAGTGACCATAGGAGATGATGTGGAGCTGCTCAGGCTCATAAGAGATAGCGGATGCATTGCACTCTCATTTGGTCTTGAAAGCATCACACAGAGCAGCCTGGACGGTATGGACAAGCCTTGGGCAAAAGTCAGTGAGTATGAGAGACTGATCAAAGTGGTCAGAGATGAGGGCATTCAGGTTTCAACAGAGATGGTCGTAGGTGCGGACGGGGATACTCTTGAATCCATCGCTGCCACTGCCGATTTCATCAATGATCTGAGAATTGCCGTTCCACGTTTCTACATTCTCACACCGATTCCAGGAACACTTTTTTTTCATCAAATGAGTGCGGAGAACCGGATCTACAATAAGGATATTTATTCTTATAATGGAGCTGAAGCTGTTCATGTTCCAAAGAACATGACCCCAGAGGAACTTACAGAAGCCTATTGGTCTCTTTATAAGGAAGTCTTCAGTTACAAAAACATCATGAAGCGTACCCTTTTTCAAAAAGGGTTCTTCAAGAATCCTCTTTTGTCCGTTTTTTACCTGTACATCAATCTTTATTATAGGTTTCAGATCTTCAGGGGAATCACCCCGAATATAATATGAGTCAGGAGCAAACATGAAAATTCTTTTGGTCAGACCTTGGGTCAACAAAAACATCACAACCGTCAAGAATTACCTGTTCGGGGAACCTATGGGACTGGAATGTTTCTCAGCGCTTTTGAAAGAGAATGGTGTTGAGGTGCTTTTAGTGGATTTCATGGTGGAGGCAAAAGCCGTCATTGAAACCTACCTGGAAAGCTTTGAGCCGGATGCGGTCGGAATCACTTCACAGTGCACGGATGTCGAAAACGTCAAAGCAATAGCAAAAGCAGTGAAACTGTACTGTAAAGCGATTCCCGTTCTGGTCGGAGGAGTTCAGGCGTCATGCTTCCCGAACGCTTTTTTCGTGCCGGAGGTGGATTACGTCTTCAAGTCTACGACGCGAAAAAATGTTAAAGAGGTTTTAGAGGAACTCGAAGGCAGTTCAAACATGCGGCGCATCGATGGGGTATACAGCAGAGTACTTGACTTCATCAATGATGGAGAATTTTGCTACAACGAGTATATTGTTCCAGATCGAAGTTCCACTGTAAAATACCGAAAAGCTTATAAATATGTGGGCTATCAACCTTGTGCCATTGTGCAGACCGCCTATGGATGCAGAAACAGATGTACATTTTGCATCAGGTGGAAAATTGAAGGCGGGGAGCTTAGGGAAGTCCCTATAGCTGAAATCGTCAATCAGATCGCAGCTCTCGATGAACCCTATGTGATGATTTGTGACAATGATTTTTTGATCAATGCATCGAGATTGGAAACGTTTTGTGATCTGCTCGAAACTCAAAATGTTAAAAAGGAGTTCATTTGTTATGGCAGTGTGAACAGCATCCTTGAAAAACCACAGTTGTTGTCCAGGCTTAGAAAGAATGGGCTGGTGGCCGTCATTGTTGGTTATGAGGCATTCGAAGACAGGCAGTTATCGATTTACAACAAGGCATCGACCATTGATGACAATGAGCAAGCGACATCGCTACTGAAGGCAAATGATATCGCCTGTTGGGGATCGTTCATATTACATCCGGATTGGAGCAAAAAGGATTTTAAAAAACTGTTGGATTACCTGGACTATCTTAAGCCTGAACTCGCCACTTTTTCTCCGCTCGTGCCACATCCCATGACATCACTGTATGAAACATACAAGGACCGTCTACTTTATGATGCGGAAGATTATGACAAATGGAATTTCGGAGATGTGCTCATTCGGCCATCGAAGATGAGTTTAAAGGCATATTACTGGGAAGTCCTGAAACTCAGCCTCAAAATGAATGGAAACATTTATAGTGTCAGGTATACGTTAAAGGCATTCCCGATTGCAAATACACTCAAGATGATCACCGGGTTCAATACTCTTTTTTCAATTTACATTAAAAACATGCTGACGAGGAGATAAGATGAAAGTGTTGCTCGTAAGACCCGAAGTGCCTAATCTATTCAAGTATGCCAACCTGATCACAAGTGAACCGATTGAGCTGGAGTATCTGTATACTGAACTTAAAATCCGGAAGTATGAGACCCTGATTTTTGATGGTGTGTTTGAAGAAAGACCGTTCAGAAAAATTCTTGAAACATTTGAACCGGATTTGGTCGCCATAACGGGATACATCACTCAAGAGGATTTGATGATAGGATACGCGCGACAGGCCAAAAGTCACAACCTTAGTGTAGCGACTATAGTGGGGGGTGTCCATGTGCAGCTCAATCCGGAAAGGTTCAAGGTGATGGGGATAGACTACATTTTTCGGAGCGAGTCCATGGAGTCTTTTGGCACATTGGTGGATGCCCTTGAAAATGGATTGACAATTCCTGAGTCCGTCAACGGATTGATTCACAGATGTGGGGACAGGTGGATTGAAAATGTAATGGTTCCTGTGGAAATAGACAAGCTGCCCATTCCTGACCGCTCATATTTTCATGCCCATAAGAATCGCTATAATTATTTGGATTTAACTTCTGTGGCGACTGTCAAAACATCTTTCTCATGTCAGCATAATTGTAATTTTTGCTACTGCACAAAACTTGGAGGGGGAGTTTATAATGCCAGAAGCCTTGATTTGATCATAGAGGAAATTTCTGGAATTGACACCGACAACATATTGATTGTGGATGATGACTTCCTTGCCGAGATCGAAAGAGCAAAAGCGTTTGTTGAAAAAGTCAGAGCGGCAGGACTTGAGAAAAACTATATCTGCTATGCCAGGGCTGATGCGGTGGCTTCAAGTCCCGGGCTCATCAGGGACATGGCCGAAGTGGGTTTCAAATACTTCATAGTGGGGCTGGAAGCCATTTCTGATGAGGATTTGAGACATTATGACAAAAAGACTACGGAAGTCATCAATAGAAAATGCATTGAGAATATTCAAAACACAGATGCCCAAATCATCGCACTCATGATGGTTTCCCAAATGGCGACCAAGAAGGACTTTGTCGAACTATACAAATGGGCTGAAAAAAACAAGCTGGTTTATACCACAGTATCCATTTTCACACCAATTCCCGGAACGGCAGTCTATGAAGAGCATAGAAACAAGCTCATCAGTAAGAAAAATGGGCATTGGGATTTTCTTCATTTGGTGTTAGAACCGGAGAATATGACAAGATTCCAATTCTATTTTCATTTTATTTGGCTTTCCTACAAGCTCTATAGACTGGGTAAGAAATCAGGAGGCTTTAATTTCGATAGAAAAAGACAAAAAAAGAAAAGGTGAGTTGATGATCTGGATTCCCAGATTTTCAATTCACCTTTTTGGTTTAAAAGCTATTTTTGATCGGTGGATCTTTCCTTGAGTTCGTAAAGGTCGATTCTTCGATTCTTCAGTAATGTGACGGTTCCTGAATGTCTTGAGCGTTTGAGCAGTTCGAGATCGACGTCTCCCACTATGACCGTTTCTATGTTTGGTGTACACTCCGCCATGATGCCGTCTCTTGGGAATGAGAAATCCGACGGCGTAAAAATTGCAGATTGCGCGTATTGGATGTCCATGTTTTCAACATGGGTCAGGTTGCCGACTGTTCCCGCAATTACCGTGTAGACCTGGTTTTCCACTGCTCTTGCCTGAGCACAGTAACGAACTCTCATATACCCTTGACGCTCATCCGTACAGAAAGGTGTGAAGATGATGTTTGCGCCTTTTTCGGTTACGATTCTGGCAAGTTCAGGGAATTCGATATCATAACAAATCAGGATGGATATTTTTCCACAATCCGTATCGAAGACTTTGATGGAATCTCCAGTGGTTATGCCCCACCATTGTTGTTCGTTAGGTGTGATGTGAAGCTTGTATTGCTTGTCGATGGTCCCGTCTCTTCTGAAAAGATAGGCGATGTTGTAGATTTGTCCACCTTCCTCGACAAAATGGGAACCGCCGATGATGTTGACGTTATATCTGACAGCAAAATCTGTGAAAATCTGAATGTATTGTTCTGTGTAAGTGGTTAATAGCTTAATGGATTGTGATGGCGTATCCTGATCCATGAACGAAAGCAACTGTGTAGTGAAAATTTCAGGAAACACCACGAAGTCGGATTTGTAGTTGGATGCGACATCCACATAGTACTCGCACTGATGTGAAAATTCTTCGAAGGAATCGATTTTTTTCATCATATATTGTATGACGCAGATTCGTACGGGCATCGCAGTCTTAAAATGTTGTTTGCCTTTGGACTGGTATTCGATATTGTTCCACTCCATCAGAGTGGCATACTGTAGAGATGCTTTGTCATCAGGCATGTATTTTCTCATGATGCGTTTCAGCACAAAGTCGCTCTTAAGCTGGAATGACAGAATCGGATCATAAATGTTCAGTGCAGTGACTTCCTTGACATATTCCTTTGGAGTCATTTGACCTGCATAGTCCTTGTATCCTGGGATTCTCCCCCCGATAACAATACTTTTAAGGTTCAGTTGTTGAACCAGCTCCTTGCGTGCCTCGTATAGCCTTTTCCCGATTTTCATATTTCTGTAATCGGGGTGGACCATCAATTCAATGCCATAAAGGTTGTAGCCGTCGGGATTGTGGTTTGTGATATAGCCGTTGTCCGTAATCTCATCCCATGAATGCTGATCATTGTATTCGTCAAAGTTGATGATCAAGCTGGAACTGGAGCCAATGATTTCGCCATCGTATTCCACGCAAATCTGCCCCTCCGGAAATATCGCAAGGTGGCTTTCCAGTTGTGAAAGCTTCCATACCTCCATATTGCCAAAGCACTTTTTTTGAAGTTCTATTATGGAATGAAAATCCTCTCTTCTTATCTGACGAATGATTATTTTTTTCTCAAATTTGGATAAATCAATGTTTCCCATACACTTGCCCCTCTCAAATTATTCCTATTATATTACTGTTTGATGCAACTATTGTATCACATCTGGACATGTATACCCAATTTCACCGGAGAATCCCCACTTGATAAAAGAGCCCACAAGAAGTATAATTGTTAAAATAAATTAATATATTCTATAATAGGAGGCGTTATGACCATTAGAAAAGAACTGGGAATCGAGTTTGGCAACATCGATCCGATCACTACGAGTGAAGATAGGATCAAATACATCAATTTCAAATTGGCATCTCTTGGCTTGCCGATCTATAAGTCAAAAGATGCGAATAATACATCCAGTTCATATTTCGTAGAGCTATTTGACGATATCATAAAAGACTATAAAGAAAAAACGAGAATGGTGGATATTCACGAGGTGGGAATCCACAAACGGATTAATCAGTTTTTTAAAGACTATTACAGTGAGCTCAGTGATGCACCAAAAGTGATTGAAGATTATTTCACTTTGGATCACTATGGTCTCGCAAGAGAGATGTCACTACCACCTGAGGGCAACACTTTCTTTAATGAATACATCAGCAGCTACCGAATCAAACAAGGTGTGCTCAACAATCCAAGGAATGACAGAAGAACAACCAAAGGCTCATTCCACATCGCAGAGGGGGGGTTGCCGATTCCTTATGATAAAAAAGCTGTGCCTAAAGAAGTTTTTCTTAAACTGTACAATGAAGCTGTGAATCCACCGGAGTCACTGATGATATTACCGTTCACATCAGAACAGAGTGAAACGGCAAAAACTTTTGTTTCATTGATGCTAAAACCCATTGTATCTCCAGAAGTTCCTGGAATATTGGGAGAGAAGAAGATGGAAGTGCTTTTTATAGCCCCTGGAAGCTTGGTATCCAATCTGGATTTTGTGGAGTCCGTTTTTGGAAATGCCGGCGATCCGAGTTACCACAGCAACGACTCGGGAATTGATTTGAACGGATGGTCGGGTCACACGGGATTAATTTTACTGGCACCACATTTGAACAAGATGAGGAAAATAGATCTTGGACTGCCTCATTTTGATGATGCCACTGAAAGGCAGCGAAGGGATGGGATGTGTTATAAAGATAAGGATGAACGATATAATGAAGGGCAGGCTTTCAAACTGACTTGTCGTGATAAGAGCGGCGTGGCTGTGACTTTGATTGCGGACAATTACTTCGGTTATTCCAAAAAAGAGATCAAGACCCAAATCAGTTTTGCAGCCAATCTTCTTGGCAATGTCGAAGAGGAGCACGCCGGTGGAACGATAGTTTTTCCTCAAAAGAACCTCGGTCAGAATTATACTGCCAAAGAAGACAAAAGTGTTGTGGGGTATGCTTTTGACGATGTCATCAAGGTGTTTGGTGACATGATGGAACTTCATGAAGATCATTATGGTGTGGATAAAAACAACAATCGGATTGTTTATCTTCCGGAAAATATTGAAATTGACCTGCAAAAGACAGAAATCAAGTGGGTTCATCAAGAACAGGTAAGAAAACTTAAATTATCTCCCGCAAACATTTATGTCCTGCCTAACGGCGAAAAGATCCATATGGAAAAACACCCTGCGGCTCCAGCCTGGAAAATGGTGGGTACGGCAGCGGAAGGCACATTCTGCCATAAACCATGCACAGTGTCAGGGGGTGGAAAATCAGAGATTTCAAAATCCATCAGCAATTCCATCATTTATGGCACTTATTACGTCCATGACCTTGTAAAAGATTTGGACAACGTTGAGCAGATTTTTAATTATGATTACAGAAAGCGCTGGAGAGACTTCCCAGAGCGTGAGAGACCTTCAAGACCGATACTTTCCATCGACAGGACACTTGGATCGGTCATAAAATTATTGTCACCGTCTCCCGCATACACAGATGAGTTCAACGCATATCTCGAAGCCATTCCAAATCACGTCAAGGCACTTGTTTTTATGATCAAACGGTTTTATCGTCAATCATGGGGCAATGACTGGAGGAAGCACTTCGCTGTAGATCACATCAATGGCAAACCTGGAAATGAAATCAATTTCAACAACAGAAAAATCAGACCGAGTTATTTAAGAGTCGGATTTGAAAATGATGACGCATGGCGTATTTTCAAACTGAGAATAGATTTCATGCCTAGCGAGAAAATACAAATGGAAGATGATGTCACAGCATCGGTTCTGATTCCGGCAAATCAGCTTACACATCTCAATCCTCAATATACCAATGGCAGTTATAAGTTTTCCACAAATTGCGAGTATCGTTTTTTTCAAAGACCGGATGAGGCCATCAATAAGGGCTATGACAAACAGGCGGAAAAAGATTTGTCCAGTAAGAACCTTTTCACAACGAACTACCAACCTTTGACCAAGGAGGATGTCAAGGCCATCAAAGAAGATGTCATGGGGTATATTGAATACACCGAGCCAGTAAGAACTCATATTGAAGAGTTTCTCAAAGGGGAAGATGAGTATTGCGTGGTGTCTTCAGAACCGAGAATAGTCGATGGTAAACCAAGCAAGAATCCTCGTTATCTGGAGCATAGATCCGATTTTATCGATCCTCTCAAAACATATGTATCACATGTAGGTGTGAGACTGGCGAGGAAGATTCCACTGGATAGACCTGTTTTGATGCCGGTGAACGCAATTCTTGCAGGACGAAGAAACAATCCGCCAGGTGTGGAAGGTGACAAAAAAATATTGCCACTAAGTGTTTACAACCCGATCCATTATCAAGAATTGCCGGAACTGTTCATGGACTTCATCAGCAGCTTGACCGGAAAATCGCCTTCGACAACCGGTGCGGGGTCAGAAGGCGCACTTACCAAAGCGCCATTCAATATGTTGTTGCCGATTCACGATGTCAATAATGCACTCTTATCCTATATCTTAGGAGATTATGCCGTTTTCACAACCCCTGCGGGGCACATAGGAGCAAATGTGAAAGTCGATCATGACATTTCAATTTTAGTGCCTGAGATTTGGTCGAGATTGTCCGAAGATGAGCGCAGACCAGAAAACTTGATCAAAGAAGGGGCATTTGAGAAAATTGAGGACTTTTTGTATAATGGTGTTCTTGTCCCTGCCAGCAGACTCGGTTACAGAATGACAGAAGTTTTTTCTTATAAATATCTTGGCAAGGTTTTCGATGAGCCTCAGACTGTCTTCAATGAATATATACTGAAACCGGAGTCTCAAAGTATGGAAGCATTTGTAGATGGTGTAATCAACATTTCTAACGGTCACAAGAAATCGGCGCTTGATTATTTTGAAGACGGAAGCATTGAATTTGCCATACCGCCACTCAAAGCATTGTTGAACATCATGGCGAAAGGATCTTATGAGGGCCATACAATCGAATCGAAGGAAATACGTGGTCTCTTTGATAAAGAGGTTGTGTTGTCGAGCGATTGGTATGAAAAGCGACTTAAAAACAAACAGCGCATTGAAATAAGACTGATTCAGAAGAAAATTCGAAATTTGGAAGAGTTTGTTGTGAATCCTACCAACAAATCCATAATCAAGGAGTTTCGATATGATGAAAAACTGATAAAGGCTAGAGCACTCCTTAAGCATTTTGAATCCGATCTTTATCTAAAATCTCTTGTCGGCACTATTGGAGCTGACGACACGACGCTGAGCTAACACCGATATCATTACTTCACTATCCAGAGGGAAAGTGCGTGTGGATAAATTGAGTGAGGCGCGATTGGAAGAAATCAAAGCCTATTGCCACAAGTACCGTTATATTCATGACGAGTCATTATGGCTTTGAATTGTTTGACACTGGAGGTGTAGAATGAATTTCGAAAAACTTTATATAGGCGGAAAATGGATACCATCTGATTCAGGTGAATGGATTGATGTTGAAAATCCAGCGACCAGGGAAATCATCGGTAGAGTTCCCAGAGGCAATGGAGTAGATGTTGATAAAGCTGTAAAAGCGGCATCACTTGCATTTTCGGATTGGGCGAATACCAGCGTTGAAGACAGAATAGTATATATGGAAAAAGTACTCGAGTACATGTTGTCCCAAAAACAATTTTTGATCGATCTGGAAACTGGAGAGCTTGGAGCTCCGGTGAAATGGGCGGAGCGAGCCCATGTGAATGGGCCTATAGGAAGGCTTGAAAACTTCATCAGATTGATCAGAAAGTACGAATTCGTTAGTGAACTTAAGCATTGCAAAGTCATCAAAGAACCTATCGGTGTCGTCGGTTGTTTGACACCTTGGAACTATCCTCTAGGTCAAGTCATGCAAAAAATAGTACCCGCAATTCTTTGTGGCAATACGGTTGTTTTGAAACCTTCACAGATTGCTCCATTATCAGCAGGAGTATTGGCAAAGGCATTTGAATATGCAGGTGTGCCTGATGGTGTTTTCAATTTGGTGACAGGACGCGCCGGTGAAGTGGGCAACGTACTTGCACTGCATGAAAAGGTGGACATGATCTCTTTTACGGGATCCACAAATGGCGGAAAAGAAGTCGGCAAACTTGCACTTGAAGGTGTGAAAAAAATCGCACTTGAACTCGGTGGAAAATCCGCCAATGTCATCTTGAAAGGTGCAGACTATGAGAAAGCGGTCAAAACAGGACTCAGTTCATGTTTTGACAATACGGGACAAACCTGCGCCGCTTTGACGCGTATGCTTGTGCCGCGGGATGAACTCTCCAAAATTGAAGACATGATTATCGAACACGCAAAGACGTTCATTGTGGGAGATCCCAAACTTGTGACCACACACATCGGACCACTTGCGAGTCTGAAGCAATACGAGAAAGTCAAAAAATACATCGAAATCGGCATTGAGGAAGGTGCGCGTCTGATTGTCGGTGAAGTCCCCGGTGCAATTGAGACAGGGTACTTTGTGAAGCCGTGTGTGTTCTCTGATGTGAGAAATGACATGAAAATTGCGCAAGAGGAAATTTTCGGTCCGGTTATTTGCATCATACCATTTGATACCATTGAAGAGGCCATCGAAATAGCCAATGATACGATCTACGGTCTCTCGGGTGCGGTTTTTGGACCACAGGAAGATGCCAAAAAAGTAGCTATGGCAATGAAGACAGGCTCTGTCTATATCAATGATGGAAAAAGAGACATCGATGCCCCTTTTGGTGGTTACAAGCAATCCGGAATCGGTAGGGAAGGTGGCACATACGGTATTGAAGAATTTCTTGAGATCAAAGCAGTCTTTGATGAAGAAAATAGAATTGTGGCAATTGATTAGAAGAGGAGATAAACGGTGATCGATAATTTTTTATTCAGTCTAAGCAGCGCATTGCCCATATTCTTCGTCATGATTATCGGTTACTATCTGAAACGGAGAACCATCATCACTGAAGAATTTGTTAAAGCGGCAAACCTATTTGTTTTCAACGTCGCTTTACCGGTCAAGATATTCAGTGATGTCTACCGTTCTTCTTTTGACGAGTATTTCGACATTGGTTTTGTGCTCTTCATCATAGTTGGTATTGTAGTCAGTGTAATCATCTCATGGATTACGGGAGCATTTCTGGTCAAGGATAAAAGCAAGCTTGGTGCTTTCATTCAAGGTTCATTCAGAGGCAACTTCCTTTATATTGGACTATCGCTGATGGAAAATGTCACTGGCTCCATAGGACTCAAAGCACCGCTCGTCATTGCTCTGATCATCCCACTTTACAACATACTTGCAATTGTTGTTTTGTCATTTTTGGAGGTCGGCAGGAAGTCGGGCGTAGAATTCAAAGACATTGTTAAAAACATCATTGGCAATCCGATGATCATTGCCGTTGCTCTGGGCATGGTGGTTTCCCAATTCGATCTGCACTTGCCTCTCATCATGACTAGGACGATGAGCTATTTTGAAGTTGTTGCCACACCACTTGCTTTAATCGCAATTGGAGCATCTTTTAAGTTCGGTAATATGAGAGGCAACTTAAAAACAGCATTACTTGCCAGTTCACTGAAACTGATTGTGCTACCTTCAGTTGCAGTCATTGCTGCCATTGCGCTGGGATTTGGCAACGAAGATATTTTCCTGATCTACATTCTCTTTGGTGTGCCGACTGCAACCATATCTTACGTTGTCACAGTTGTCATGAAAGGTGACCATGACCTCGCATCCAATATCATAATGGTATCAACCCTTCTTTCAAATATTTCTATGACATTATATGTCTTTATCTTCAAAACTTTAGGATATTTGGGCTGAAAAGTTAAATTTGTTTTACGAAACTATGAACTTTAATTAAAATATTTTTTGTAACATGTTGTAGCAATTTGTAGGAATGTGTAGGATGAATGATATTACGTTGGTATACCGAATGTATTTGTAAGTGTACATGAGAGACATATGATGCAATTTGTTCCCATGAATCTTGCAAAATCGGTTATTGGGGTATCTTTATTAATGATTTTAACAGGAGGAAAGTATGAAAAAAGCATTTTCGTTATTGATGGTATTGATTTTATCGTTCTCGCTATTGGCAGGTTGTGCCAAAGATCCTGAGCCAGTTGTGGAGACACCGGCACCACCGACAACAGAAGCACCTGTGGCGGTAGATCCGGCACCGGTTGATGAACCTGTTGTATTTGACAACCTATTTGTAAATATCGGTACAGGTGGTACGGCAGGTACTTACTTCCCACTTGGCGGCGCTTTTGCAGAAATCTGGAACACAAACATCAAAGGCATTAACGCAACTGCACAAAGTACTGGCGCATCTGTTGCCAACATCAATTTATTGATGGATAAAAAAGTGGAAGTAGTAATCGTACAAAATGATATTGCACTCTACGCTAATGTTGGAGAAAAAATGTTCGAAGGTCAAACATTTGAAGGCATCAGAGGCCTCGCTACTTTATACAGCGAACCACTTCAAATCGTGACAACCGATCCTAACATCAAAACCGTTGAAGACCTTAGAGGCAAAAGACTTGCTGTAGGCGCAATCGGTTCAGGTGTTGAAGCCAATGCGAGACAAATTATTGCTGCAGCTGGCATGGACTTTGAAAAAGACATCGATGCCAAATTTTTATCATTCTCTGAAGCCTCTGCTGGTCTTAAAGACAAGCAAGTTGATGCGGCATTCTTGACAGCTGGTATTCCAACAGCGGCAATCCAAGACTTATCTGCACAAAACGACGTGTATATAGTTGCGATAGAAGGCGATATCGCAAATACACTTAAAACAGATTACAAATTCTTCACTGATTATGTTATTCCAGCAAACACATACAAAGGGCAAACTGAAGATGTTCAAACGCTTACTGTAAAATCAATGCTTTGCGTGTCTACAGAGATGAGCGATGAACTTGCATATGAACTCACAAAACAAATTTATACAAATCTTGACCGTGTTGTATTGGCTCATAATGTAGGTAAATTCATAACACTTGAAACTGCACTTGATGCTATGCCAGTTCCTGTACATCCAGGTGCCCAAAAGTTTTTCGACGAGCAATAAGATCAAATAATGAGATATAGAGAGAAGGGAAGCTTTGTTTAGAAGAGTTGTCATTACGATACTTGGTCTGATATTGGTTGTATTGTTGGTATTCACTGGACTTCAGGATCGAACAGTCTTGATTGTTGAGGAACAGTCTTCGGGAATTCGGCACGAACTGTACCCTTTGGATGACCAATTTGTGCTGAGTTATATCCATTCAGTACTTCTGACACCTGTGGACGAACATTTTATCATAACGGAAGACAATGCTTTGATACTCCAAAAGACTGTTTATGAGTCTTTTGGAGTAGGACTTCCCTATGAACAGGTCAATGATGAGGACTTTGAAATAATGGATGGTAAGTTTATTTTATATTTGGAGCGGCGGTTTGAAAGTCTTGATATGATTATATCGCCAATACCAAAACACAGTATTACTGTCGATGGTGAAACATTTCAGTTCAATGAGATGCTGGAACTACAGGATCAATCAATAAGGATTTATTCAATTAATAAGAAAGTTTTTAAAATTGGCAACTATTCAGTTGTCTTATAGGAAGGAACGGTGTCATGTCTGACTTGAATTTAAAAAAACAAACAGATGTAGTGTCAGAAGGCTCCCCGGATGACTTACTGAGAAAATATGACAAAGGTTCGGATTTTAGAATATTGAGTGGAATGCAAGGCAATTTGATTATCGGCCTTTTGGCTTTGTTTTCATTTTTTCAGCTGTATACAGGAATTTTTGGAATTATGGATGCGATGCTTCAACGGTCCATTCACCTTGCGTTTGGTTTGACTTTGGTTTATCTTTTATATCCCTCGAGGAAAAAGTTTTCGAGATTCAAACTTCATCCGATGGATGTCGGACTGGCAATAGTAGCTGCGTCGGTATGTCTTTATGTTTACTTTAATTATTCACAGCTGGTATTTAGGGCGGGCAGAGTTACAACAACTGATATGATTGTCGGACTTATAGCTATATTTTTAGTGCTTGAAGCAGCGCGTAGAGTGATCGGATGGCCAATGGTCATTATCGCGGTAACATTTATTGGTTACGCCCTTTTAGGACCCAAAATTCCAGGCCCATTGGCACATAGAGGTGTTGCTATGGATGACCTGGTACAGCACTTATTCTACACGACAGAGGGCATCTTCGGTATTCCTATTGGCGTATCTTCAACATTTATATTCATGTTTCTTTTGTTTGGTGCTTTCCTCGGTAAAACGGGAATGGGAGAATTTTTTATCGATATCTCAAATGCGATTGCAGGCTCAGCTCCAGGCGGTCCCGCAAAAGTGGCTGTAATCTCCAGTGCCACAATGGGAACATTATCGGGAAGTTCGGTTGCTAACGTTGTCGGTACAGGAAGCTTTACCATTCCTATGATGAAAAAATTGGGATATAAGCCTGAATTTGCAGGTGCTGTTGAAGCTACTGCCTCCACTGGAGGGCAGTTGATGCCTCCAATCATGGGTGCAGCAGCGTTCCTGATGGCTGAGTTTACCAACATTCCATATGTCACTATTATTGCAGCGGCAGTAATACCAGCAGCTTTATACTATTTTGGCGTATGGGCTGGAGTGCATTATGAAGCTAAAAAACAAGGACTAAAGGGAATGTCCAAAGATGAACTTCCAAAAGCAGGTAAAGTCATAAGAGAGAGGGGACACTTGATGCTCCCGATCATTATCGTCATTTACTTCCTTGTTTCCGGGTATACTCCGATTAGAGCCGCTCTTGGTGCGATTGTTGCTGCGATTGTTGTATCTTCCTTTAAGAAAGAGACGAGACTGTCACTTAAAGAAATTTTCTTTGGACTCGTGGATGGTGCAAGAAGTGCACTCACTGTCATAGCCGCATGTGCGACTGCGGGAATCATAATCGGTGTGGTCACCCAAACTGGTCTAGGGCTTAAAATGGGATCACTACTTGTCAGCGTTGCGAACGGAAATTTGTTCTTAACACTTGTATTCACAATGATTACGTCACTGATCTTAGGTATTGGCGTCCCTACGACAGCGAATTATGTAATAACAGCTACCATTGCAGCTCCGGCTTTGTTGCTTCTTGATGTTCCAATTCTTGCAGCTCACATGTTTGCATTTTACTTCGGAATCATTGCGGATGTTACACCACCGGTTGCTCTTGCGGCAGTTGCTGCATCTGGGGTTGCCAAGTCGGAACCGATGAGGACAGGCATACAGGCTTCACGCCTTGCTATTGCGGCATTCATCATACCGTATATATTTGTATACAGCCCAGAACTTTTGTTGATTGATGTAACGTTATGGCATTTGGTCTTCATCTTGTCCACAGCAATAGTCGGTATTATCGCGGTTGCGTCAGGATTGACTGGGTACTTCCAAGCCGAAATGAACCCGCTGGAGAGATTATTCTTCGTGGTCGGAGGCGTTATGCTTGTAACGACGAGCCTAATATTCAATGCAATCGGTTCTGTGTTGCTTGGAGTAGTAATCTTCAATCAATTTAAAAAGAAGAAAGCGGTACCTGTACAAGCATAAATAAGCCTTCTTAAAATTCAATATAATTGCATTTGATTATGCAAAAAGTCAAATTGTATCAGACCTGATTTCAGGAAGATCCAGTTTGGCTTTTTTTTATAATCCTTGTATGAGGAAAGGCATCATTTGAATCATTTGCATTATTTCATTGATTCCATTCTGGATTCCATATCGCTCTGACTCCGGGAGTTGGTGCGCATTGATTTCAAGATCGGTCATCAAATCATTGAAGGCAATACTTCCCAATATATTCGAATAAGCATTGGTAATCACAGTCTGAGTAACCTCAGATATTCTTTGTTGGTTTACCATCAACACCTTGATATCCTCTATATTTTGAGTAGATATTGGACTCAAAACGACTTCTTTGTCAAAAGCATTATACGTATAGATTTGTTTAACTCCGATAAAAGCGGAAAGCATATCGATTTCCATGGCCCTGAGGAGGTTATTCCTATCAATTTTCAAGAGAATGTCATAATTCATCGATATCCCCATGGAGTGGTATCCAAGTGTGCTGTATGTTGTGATCATCTCATCCAGCATATTCCTCAGTTCCTCATCATAATTGGCCTTCAGCGATGTCTGCATGGATTTGGCTTCAGCTTCAGTCATGGAGAAATTCAAATGGTCGCCTGATTCCACAAAAGTGTCAACAACTTTATAGACACGATCTTTTATGAGTGCTTGCATGGCTTCATCCTCTTTGAACATGACAATTAACGTTTCCATGTTTTCAAATAGGGTTTTCATATCCATGGGCAATAAATACTGACGAACCTTATGTGTGCTCACTTTTCCCTCATATGTTGTTTCAAGTGTGCCGTCTTCGATTTTTTCTAAAGACTCTTCAAGATAATCCATCAGGATATCTTCATATTGCTTGAAACTCTTTTTTGCGGATTTATAGAGTTGGTCGCTATCATCAGTAAGAATTGTCACATAACGCTCGAAGTCCACTTGGTCTGTTTGAGAGTCCGTGTCATAGGTAAATATGTAATCGTATAGTTGTGCAGAACCGAATGCAATCTTCCATGGTTCGAAGATCATGCTCATGTTGAGCAAGGGATTGTTTTTATAATTCATCTCGATTTTATAGTCCATATATTTAGGAATTGGTGATTGATCGCGTGCATAAGTCATATCATAGACGATTTTAAAATTGGAAAGAATAGAGTTCATGTAATTGCCCATGGCAACAGGATCTTCAGAGGTCTCAAAGACACCAAGCTCCTCAGCTGCAGCTTGGTCAACAGACATGGTCATAATGGCAGTTGCGTTTATTTTTTCTAGTTCGCCGGTTTTCTTCATGGCGTAAAGCACATGCGTAGAAGGCCTCATTTCAGCTAGTTTGCCAATGATGAACGGTGTGGCGAATACCGCCCCGGTAGCAAGGATAATGACAATTATGACTGCAATATAACTCTTTTTCACGATAGATTCTCCTTTGAATTTTATTTACCATTATTTTAGCATTAAATTATTTTTTAGTAAAATGTAACTGTATTGATACCATACGCTCAAAATGCTATAATTATTGCCAATAGCAACATTTGGAGGTCTACATGGGACAGCAGATAATAGTTTTTTCAGTTATAGCAATAGCAATGCTCCTGTTTATTGATGGCAGAATCCGATACGATTTTGTGGCGCTTTTGGGAATGCTTGTACTGGTTGTCACGGGTGTGATCATTCCAGAAAATGCGTTTTTGGGGTTCAGCCATCCAGCTGTAATTACAGTAGCAGCGGTCCTTGTGATTAGCAGTGCGTTAATAAAAACAGGTGCAATCGATCATTTGGTTGTGTTACTCAATAGAGGCACCAAAAGCAATTCGATGAAATTGATTGGACTTATGCTTGTTACTGCAGTCATTTCAGGATTTATGAACAACGTTGGAGCACTGGCGTTGATCATGCCGATTGCCATCAGTGTCGCAAAAGACAGCAAAATAGCACCTTCAAATTTTTTGATGCCAATAGCATTCGCATCACTTTTGGGAGGGATGATGACAGAGATTGGAACACCTCCCAATCTGATTATATCCATATATAGAACTGAGGCGGGCATGGAACCATTTGCATTTTTCGATTTTACGCCTGTTGGTATTGTGATGGTCATAATTGGGATTATCTATATGGCTATGATCGGTTGGAGGATGATTCCACATAGACTATCCAATGATAATGAACAGTTATTTCATATTGATGAGTATTTATCAGAAGTTTTGGTGTCAAGAAACTGTAAAATGATCGGGAAATCATTACGTGAATTCTATACGGTTTACAAACTGGATATCAACGTTATCGGAATTATTAGGAATGGTCGTAAAATTATCGCTCCACTTGCCAATGAGCAGTTGGTCATTGATGACGTGTTGATTCTTAAAGCAGTTCCAACAGAATTGACAGACCTTGTTGAAAAAACAGGTATGACGCTAAAGGGGTCTAAACTCGATGAAATGGACTTAGGTGAAAAATTTAACATTAAAGAATTGGCATTGGTTGAAGTGGTCTTGAGAGGAGAATCCCCATTAATAGGAAGAAATGCTGTCGAAGCACAACTTAGAAACAGGTTCAACGTAAATTTGGTCGCTGTTTCCAGAAAAGGGACATCTTCTATTAGACGGTTGAAAGCATTCAAGTTCAGACCCGGTGACATCTTGTTGATTCAGGTCCCTGAGAGTATGCTTCACGACACTTATTCCAAACTGCGTTGTTTACCGCTTGCGGAACGGGGCGTTTCAATCAATACTGATAAATCCAAGAGAAATCAGTATATCGCCCTTGGAATTTTTGCAACATCCATAACATTGACGACATTTGGTCTACTCCCTGTACAGATTGCATTTATGATTGCTGCACTGCTTATGGTTCTGTTTGATATTATAACCGCGAGAGAGTTTTATGATGCGATAGAATGGCCAACAATCATTATGCTGGGAGCCTTTTTACCGGTAGGGAGCGCACTTCAAAGCAGTGGCAGTTCTGATACAATAGCCAATTTTCTAGTGCAATTTTCTTTGAACAATTCACCGGGTTTTACGATTGCGGCATTGATGACGTTGACTATGGTGTTGACTAATCTAATCAACAATGCAGCCGCTGCGGTTTTGATGGCACCTATAGCATTGAGTCTGTCAGCATTCATGGGCGTCTCTCCAGATCCGTTTCTTATGAGTGTCTGTGTCGCGTCATCTTCTGCATTCTTAACCCCGATAGGCCATCAGTCCAATATGCTTGTCATGGGGCCAGGAGGATATCAATTTAGAGATTACTGGAAAGTTGGTTTGCCACTTTCAATTTTAATCATTGTTGTAGGAACGCCTTTGATTTTATTGGTTTGGCCGTTTTGACTATAGAATGTAAGGAGAATTAATCGATGATGCAAATGCGTATTGACGACTATGGTTTTAAGATTGGAAAGTATCCAAAAGGCAAGTTGAATAAGATCACAGATGTCTCTGGAATCAAAGTGGGTCATTATACTGTCGACACCGATCGTAACAAAACTGGGGTGACAGTCATAATCCCATGTGAGGACAATCCTTTTGTGACCAAGCTCACAGCCGCCGCACATATCATAAATGGTTATGGAAAAAGTGCTGGTTTAATGCAAATCAACGAGTTGGGTGTGATCGAAGGTCCTATATTCCTAACCAACACTTTGAATGTTGGGCGGGTCCATGATGCTGCTGTCGAGCATATGGTAAGACGATGTGCGAGTGAAAAAGTGGAAATCAAGTCTTACAATCCAGTAGTGTGTGAATGCAACGATGCTTATCTTAATGATATCGTTCATAGAGCAGTGGGTGAGGATGAGGTGTTTGCTGCGATTGATACAAGTGTTTCCGATTTTATCGAAGGGGATATCGGTGCGGGAAAGGGCATGTCATGCCATCAACTCAAGGGGGGCATTGGTTCTGCTTCAAGAGTTGTGAAAATTGAAAATGTTGTACACCTGATAGGTGTACTCGTGCTTTCCAATCATGGGTCTTTGGAGGATTTCATAATTTCTGGACAGCCCTATGGAGAAACAATCAAAGCAATCCAAGGCACTGCAAATGAAGTCGAAAAGGGTTCGATTATTATAGTAGTGGCGACAGATCTCCCACTTTCAGACCGCCAACTGGGACGCTTGATCAGACGTGTTCCAATAGGACTGGCCAAGACGGGATCATACATGGGACATGGAAGTGGTGAAATGGCAATCGGGTTCACTACAAGAAACCGTGTTCCAGGCAAGGGCAATTATATCGTCAATCAAATCCAGGATTCGGATCTCGACGGTCCGTTTCATGCACTTGCAGAAGCGGTGGAAGAGGCTGTTCTCAATTCAATGGTTTGTTCAGAAAGAACCGAGGGGTTTGGAGGCAATGTCAGAGAAAGTCTGAAGAAATACTTACCTATGCAAAAAAGATAAGAGCGAATATCGCTCTTATCTTTTTATATTTAAATCACCTATGTTGACACTGGCTTTGATTGATATTGTACCACCCTTTCCCGAGGTGTTGAACAAATAAGCGTCGTTTTTGATGGTGTAGTCGTCAAAGCTGATGTCCATAGCGCCGACATCGAGTTTGGATATGATTTTCTCAAAATCCAGCTGATCACTTTTTATGCTCAAATCACCGACATTGAGATCAACCTAAAAATCTCTGTTCATGA